>ONBG01000001.1 GCA_900316015.1 uncultured Prevotella sp.
GGCTCTCTGCCGAGGAGATCAAGAAATTGTAAAGGGTGTTGCGATCCATTTGGATCGCAACATTCGTTCTTACCACCTTCTCGCAAAGGAAGAACTCAAGCAAGCTTGGTTCTGCTCATCTGGCTTAACGAAAACGTTCGCGTAAGCGAACGTTTACCTCGACACTAACATCCTCGTCTTTCTTGCAAGGAAAGACCGAAGCGATATTAGCAAAGACGTGGGTGCGTTGCTGACAGACTATGCGAACCATATGATGACCAGCACAGTCTGTATCCATGAGCTCATCCACCTATTCCAAATCGGAAAGATGCATCCACGTAGGCAAGATCCCCTTACCAGTGTCGCTGACTTTGAACGATGGTTGGCAGATCTGGGCATTGACATAGTACCCGTTACAGTTAGGCTCTTCATCAACTTGCTCGCCTTCCGCTCAGTGACGACCATCGGGATCCTAACGACCGCCTAATCATCGCCCAGGCCATCAGTGATCGTACTCCACTCGTAAGCTCCGACCGCAAGTTCTACAAGTACGAGCGATATGGTCTTGAGCTTGTCTTTAACGAGCGATAGCCTACTCTTTCTCCCTGCAATCAAGTCTTGGAATAATCATTCATCACGAGCAAAATAGGATAGTGCGCCTCGTTGGCATCTTGATTTCCCTGCTCTCCTGTTGTTCGTCCTTCTTTTACTAAAAAAAGGTAGAAGATCTGCTAATGCTGCGGAACTTAATCTTAAATCCCACATCAGTGGATTTTGTAACAGAAAGTTTAAAGATGTTAAATGAAGTATAATGTTTCTTTATTATTAAAAAGTTAATGTATTTTTGTCTATTCTTGAGGATGAAGTCTATCAACATTACAATTTATAATTTAAAATTAAAATCATGAAAAAAAAAGTATTATTATCAATGATGACACTTGCAGCAGTGACAGTAGGGGCGTTCACGGGTTATAAAACATTAGAGAAAAAAGCTTCTACATCTGATCTCTTGCTTACAGAAAACATTGAGGCGTTGAGCTCTGAAGAAAATGGTTCTAAAACATATGTATGTTACAACAGTATTACTTCTAAAGATGGTAACATGGTGAGATATTGTCCTACATGTACATATGTTCCTGGCACAGATACTTGGTATGCACCTGAGCATACTTGTACCAAGAAATAGCCATTTAAATTTGTAAAATCTTCATTAGATAAAACTTTTTATGTATGGGTGCGACTCCATGCATAAAAAGTTATTTTTAATTGAATTCATAAATAGTATGTTAGCAATGAACAGTCATAGAAAGTATTTCTTCATATTATCTTGTACCATATTGTTCCTGACCAGTTGCAATCACTGGAAAGGAAAGATTGCCAAAGAGACGATGGCCTTTGATACTGTTATCTACCAGAAAGACCCTCTCGCAACTTATGTCTTGGACAAAAGAAAGAGTAGATGCGTGGTATCAGACAATTTGCCAGTAAAAAACTTCGCCATCGTGGATAGCTTGATGTTTGTCGATACAGGAAGGGACCATGGAATGGTGGAAGTGCTTTCTATGAATGACTTCTTATCAAAAGGTAGCTTTGGCAACAAAGGTAGGGCCTCTGGAGAATTTACGAATGGCATCAACTTGGGATTGTATACCACGTTTAGGAAAAAGGGAAATACTTTATGTGCTACACTATATGACATGGTCACGGGAAAGGTCTTTTCTGTTGATATAAGTAGTTTTCTAAAACATGGAAAGGCGATATTGGTGGAAGAATTCAAGAATACGGAAATACCCCAGCCTGCATTTTGGGTTAAGCAATTATCTGATTCCGTTCTGTTCGCGAAAGTATTGACCAACGAGGAGACCACTCAGAGGAGGCTTCTTGTGAGAAACGGGAACGTGGAGAGTCTGAAAAGCATGGCTTTCGCAGACGAGTTTGCGGTTCCCCAGAATACTGATTTCAACATGATCTCCACGCTAATCGGCGTATCCCCTGACCAACGTAAATGTGTCGAGGCAATGCTTGACATGAACTATATGAACGTTTATACTCCCATGAGTGGCAAAGGGTTTACTGTGTGCTGTGGGGACAAGCTAGACCTATTGAGTGACGCGCTGTCTTTGTCTAAGGCGGAAAGAAGATATATGTTTGCTGACGTGCGCGCCTATGATTTTGGATTTGCAGTACTGAAATATGACATAGACGAGAGAACTTATGAAGCTGGAGATGATTTTACGCCTACTATCCTTGTGTTTGATTGGAATGGGAAGTCTCTGGGCGAACTGAAGCCCAACATAAAATTTAATCACTTTGACATGGACGTTCGCAAAGGTTTTTTATATGTCTTGGACGCAGAAAGTAGGATAAGGCAATATAGTATCCCTGTAATCAAGTCTTGGAATAATCATTCATCACGAGCAAAATAGGATTGTAACCGAATGGCTATACCTATTATCCAATCCTCCCTCTGTAAGGGTTGGACTCTATCATATCCCGTGGCTCCCTTCATTCCCAATTTGACGGTCAATAAGAAGGAAATATGTATAGAAACGTTAAATCACCGGTTTTGCATGGCAATGCCAGATATAATATGTATATTTGCAAACAAAGAGGGAAAGCCTCGAATCATCGGAACCTAAATAGAAACCTTATGCAAGCATAAACATGAAAACTTTGTGCAAAGCGAATATCCTCAGAGCCTCCAATCGGATCGGAAGGTATCTCCTTGCGGGTATCTTCCTACTGTTTTTTTGCCTGTTGGTACAGTCTTGCAAGGAGTCAGGGGTTGGCCCTGCAACTGAGACGATATCAGTCAAGCCAGATCGCGTGTCAGACTATAAGGATGTAATTGACCATCTGCGAATAGTAGCCTTGTCAACGACAAAGGACGCATACATGGCGAGCTTGAACAAGGTGCAGGTTTATGATGACTATTTTTTCTTCAATGACAATAAGGACATTTTGTTCCTGTTCAAGAGGAATGGAGACCTCGTCTCTACTTCAAGGCGAGTTATGGGCTATGGAAAAGGAGAATATCATCTATGTCTTGACTATTCCTACAATGCATATAGCAATCAAATAGAGGTATTGGTTCCTGGCGGGATCCTGTTCTTTGACCGCAACTTCCATTTCCTGAGGAAAGTGACGTTCATGGATAAGGAATTGAAGTCTGGCTATTTTGATTTTATCAATGATCTGGGAGAAAATCGCCATTTATTGATGGAAATGCCAGAAAATGTGAAAAAAGAGGAATTCCAATATTATATATATGACTCTCAGAAAGAAAGAATTATATTATCTAAATCCTATTCTCCAGATTGTCAGTATATAACAATGCAGCGAAGAAATATCAGCGATCACGATTTCCTCGCTTTCCCTTGCATGAACTATACCTTTTATAAGATAAACCTTCAGGACTACTGGTTGACACCATTTGTCCATCTTGATTTTGGGGAAAAGTCATGGGATGAAGGCGATATTGGTGGGAGCACTGATATAGATAAGATAAGAGAATCCATGCTAAAGACAAAGAAGTCTTTAGCCTTGCGAACGTACAAGAGTGGTGATATGCTTGTATCCCTAATCAAGGAAGGCCCAAGGATAGAGAATTTCAAGACAGCCATTATAAACCTGAAAACAAAGGATGTTAAGGTTCTTAAGTATGACTACGGCACGATCAAGATTCCTTTTATGGACTATTATCTGAATGGCGTGATCTATGCCTGCGTGCCCGCAGAGAAGTTGGCGGATTATGTTGATGAGAGCTTGTTGGATGAAGAGTCGAAATCTGTCTTTGCCTCACGTTCCGATGATTCTAATTATTATATGCTTGAGTATTATTTGAAATGAGAACACGATCTTTCTTGCTCATCCCCTCTTTTTATCAAGGACCAGTATAAATTCTTACCAAAAGAGAGCGATCATCCACAATTTTTGTTTACCTTTGCAAAAGCACTGAGGCAGGCGGGAAGGTACAATGACAGCAATGCCATCCTGCGCCAGGGCACCTTAATAAGCAACGACCCTATGTTTTACCTATTGCAAGGAAATAATTATAAAGACATGAAACAGTACCCGCTTGCAGAACGGGCTTACAGGAAAGCCTATGCTATGATGCCCAACCGGATCTATCCCCTTTACCAGCTCATGCTGCTCTATCAAGTTTCGGGACAACGGGGAAAGATGAGGCAGATGGCAAGGAAAATACTGGAGTTCCGCCCAAAGGTGCCTTCTCCTGCCACACGGGAAATTAAATCTAAAGCGAAAGAAGTCCTATGAGAAAGATATTGTCCTTGGTCATGTTGTTCGGACTGACGGTGAACGCGCAACAGCTGACCTTACAGAATGCGATCACCATAGCACAGGAGAACTCCTATGACACCCAGTTGGCAAAGTTCGCCTTTATGTCAAAATACTGGGCATACCGCTCTTTCCTGGCTGACCTGCGCCCATCGGTCAACCTGAATGGAAGCGTGGCGAACTTCGACCATTCGCTGGTATCAGTGAGAAACTATGATGACGGACAGGTGTCTTATGTCAACAACAATTCCCTGTCCAACAGCCTCACGCTTTCTGTCGACCAGAAAATCGCGGCTACTGGGGGAACGGTCTCCTTACAGTCGTATCTCTATAGCCTTAACCAGTTCTCGTACGATGAGGCGACATTCAACTCACAGCCGATCAGGCTTAGCTATACGCAGCCCTTCAAGGCCTTCAATACTTTGAAATGGGACAAGAAGACGGCACCGTTAGAATACCAGATCGCCCAGAAAAACTACCTCGCTTCTATGCAGCAGATCACCATACAGGTTACTACGCTGTTCTTCGACGTGTTAGCGGCACAGTCTGACTATAAGCAGAGCGCGGCAACGGTCAAAGACCGGGAACAGTTGTTCGAGATCGCGAAGAAAAGGCTCGACTTAGGCACGACGACAAAGAGCGAAGTACTGCAATTGGAGCTATCTCTCCTGAATGCAAGGGTGGCGGAGAGCAAGAACAAGTTGGCGTTAGACGATAAGATGTACCAGCTCTTCTCCTACCTGCGCGTCAGCGACTACAGCCAAGCAGAGTTGGTGCCGCCTTACCATGTCCCGGACATGTTGCTGAACGTGGAGGATGTCCTGAGGAAGGCGATCAGCAATTCTTCCCATACCCTGGAGCAGAAGCAGGAAATGCTGAAGGCGGAACGAGCCCTGGCACAGGCAAAGGCAGGACGAGGACTGCAACTGACCTTGCGCGGGGAAGTGGGCTTCACGAAAACTGCACATTCCTTCGGGCGGGCTTACCAACGGCTCAATGACAATGAGATCGTGGGGCTTACCCTCTCACTGCCCATCTTCGACTGGGGCGTGAGCAAGGGAAAGGTGAGGATGGCACAGGCAGAACTGGACCTCGCCAAGACCAAGAACGAACAGGGGCACCTCGACTATATGCAGGAACTACGCAGGAAGGTGATGATGTTCAACACACAGCCCGCACAGTGCCGGGATGCGCTCCGGGCACAGGAGATCGCCGAGGAGAGATATGGAATCACGAAGAAACGCTTCGAGACGGGAGCGGTGTCCGTGACGGAACTCAATACGGCACAGCAGGAACTGGAATCGGCAAAGACTCAATATATCGCATTGCTCCAGACGTTCTGGACTGATTACTTCTCTTTGCAGAAGGCAACGCTCTACGACTGGATCAATCGCTCGGACATACATGTTGATTTTGACAAACTAAGAAATACGAAATAAGAACGATGAAAAAGCTGGATTTGATACTTTGCGTGGCCTTGTTGGCCGTGGGCTTGGCTTCCTGCAAGCAAAAGGATGGCAAGGAGCAAGATGCGCCGTCGCAGGAACAGGGACAGACGGTCGTGGAGGTGGACACGATGAACTTGAAAAGCCTGACATTCCAGAAGCAACTGCTGTGCAACGGGAAGCTCGTGGCCATCCGGAAGGCAGACCTGCAATGCAGCAAGCAGGGGGAGATCCTGCAAAGGGTGGCTGTGGTGGAAGGCCAGCGCGTGGCCAAGGGCGCACTGCTGTGCGTCTCGGAAACCCGCGATAAACAAGCTGGCCTGGAAAAAGCACAGCACGACCTGGAAAAGGCAAGGGTGGAACTGCAGGACAAGTTGATTGGACTGGGCTACGACGGCAACCTCACAAAGGTACCTGCGAACGTGCTCCATAGGGCAGAGATCGTGTCGGGATACTATACGGCAAAGTTCCAGTTGCAAGCTGCCAAGAACAATTTGGCTGCCTGCGAGCTCAGGGCTCCTTTCGCTGGGAGGATCGCCAACCTGCAGGCGCGGGCCCACCAGCCCGGGGACAAGTTCGCCACACTGATCGACGACTCTTTCTTCGAGGTGGAATTCAGTATCCTTGAGGCTGAGCTTGCCTTCGTGAAGCCAGGACTGGCCGTGAAAGTCACTCCGTATGCGGATACTAGGGAAACTTACACAGGAATGGTGACGGAGATCAACCCAACCGTCGACGACAAGGGAATGGTGAAGGTGACCGCACGGGTGAGAAACCGCTCGTCAAGGCTCATGGATGGAATGAACGTGAAGGTGATCGTGGAAAGGGCAGTGCCCAACATGCTCGTCGTGCCCAAGGAGGCGGTCGTGGAACGAGATGGATATCACGTAATCTTCGTCTATGACAAGGAGACAAAGCGTGCAGTGTGGACCTATGTCGACATCCTGTACAGCAACCTGACCAGCTATGCCATTACCGGGTGTGCCCGGAAGGACACCCATATCAATGCCGGGCTGACCGTGATCATATCGGGCAACCTGAACCTCGCAGACGACACGGAGGTCAGGATCGCTGACAAGTAACGTTCGCTTTCGCGCACCTTTTCTCGCCATGCCAGAGCTCAAGCGAGCTTGGCTCTGCTCATCTGGCTTATCGAAAACGTTCGCTTACGCGCACCTTTTCTCGCCATGGCAGAACTCAAGCAAGCTTGGTTCTGCTCATCTGGCTTAACGAAAACGTTGGATTTCATCCTTCCATTATACTCATGTTATCGTAAAAACTTAGTAAGACAGTACATGTTCCGACAACTTCTCCATCGCCCTATCGCCGTAAGCATGATCCTGATCGCAATAGCTGCTGTCGGGGTTCTCTCCTTTACCTATATTCCCGTATCCTTGATGCCGGAGGTGGACATCCCTCGCATCACGGTCCAGATGCCGAGTCCGGGTTCCTCTGTCGAAGAGGTGGAGCAACAGATGGTAAAACCTATGCGCCAGCAACTGTCACAGGTGGCTGGGCTGAAGGACATCGAGACCCAGTCGAGGATGGACGCAGGAAGCATCACGCTCTCCTTCGAGCCGGGCACGGACATGGACCTGCTGTTCATTGACGTGAACGAGAAGATCGACCGGGCTATGAACAAGATGCCGAAGGACATGCCGCGCCCTAAGGTGATCAAGGCAAGTGCCATGGATATCCCTGCTTTCTATGTGGATATCACGATGAAAGGACAGAAGAAGAATGGCATGGCACAGTTGTCTCGCCTGGTCCGCAACGTGATCACCAAGCGAATTGAGCAACTTCCACAGACTGCCATGGTGGACTACAGCGGGACCGTGGGGGCTGAGGTGGACATTGTGCCCGACCAGGCAAGGATGCAGTCGTTAGGCATCACATTGCAGGACGTGGAGAAAGCCATCAACGATAATAATATCGTACTTGAAGCCCTTAGCGTGGTGAGCGGTATATACAGGTACAGCATCCATTTCGACTCTCAAATCCTCACCAAGGAGGATATCGAGAATATCTATATCAGGCATGAGGGCAGACTGTTGCAACTGAAAGACATCTGTGATGTCGAGGAGCGGACGGGCGTGCGAAACGGTATCGTGCGCCATAACGGGAAAGACGCTGTATCCATCGCCGTCATCAAGCAGAACGATGCGCAGATGGCAGACCTACAGAAAAATATCTCCGGTCTGATGGAAGACTTGCACAAGACCTATCCCAACCTCGAGTTCAGCATCACCCGCGACCAGACGGAGCTCTTGAGCTATTCCATGAGCAACCTGGAATGGAACCTGGTGCTCGGGGCAATCCTCGCCAGCGTGATCCTGTTCGTGTTCAACGGGGGATGGAGAATCCCTATGTTGATCATCATTTCCATCCCACTGTCGCTGATCCTCACCCTCCTGTGTTTCTATCTGATGGGGATATCGCTGAACGTCATCTCCCTCTCTGGGCTGATCTTAGGCATCGGCATGATCGTGGACAACTCCATTGTCGTGATCGATAATATCCAGCAACGGGGTGACGTGGTGAAGGGCACGCGGGAGGTGTTCGCGCCGATGCTGAGCTCCGTGCTCACTACCTGCTCGGTCTTCATCCCGCTGATCTTCCTGAGCGGGACAGCCGGTGCCTTGTTTTACGACCAGGCCATGGGGCTGGCCATTGCCTTGTTTGCCTCGTTAGCCGTGGCAGCCATAGTGGTGCCTGTTTACTATTATACATTGTTTAAGAAGAAAGGCTTCCACCTGCCCCAAGAGAAAAAGGCGGAGAAGATGCTCATGGGCATCTACGAGCCAGCCATGCGATGGACCTTGAGGCACGGAAGGTGGTGTATGGCTGCCTTTTTCCTTTGCCTGCTGGCGATCGCGGTGGTCTTCCCTTTCATGAAAAAAGAAAAAATGCCCTATGTCGCGCACCAGGATGCCTTGATGACCATCGACTGGAATGAAGGCATCTCAACAGAAGAGAACGACAGGAGAACACAGGAACTGCTGGACGCAGCCAAAGGCAGGTTGGAGACGACAACGGCGATGATGGGCACGCAGGAGTTTATCCTCTCCCATACCAAGGATATCACGAACAACGAAGCTGTAGTCTACCTTAAGGCACACAGCAAGGAAGCCCTCGACTCGGTGCAGTCGACGTTCATGGCTTATTTGCAGAAATACTATCCCGATGCCAAGATGGAGATGAACATCTCGGGGAATGTCTACGACTTGATCTTCCAGACCGACAAGCCCGACCTGGAGATACGGCTCCAAAAAGAGGATGGAGGTATGCCCTCGGTGGGACAGGCAAAAGGATTTGTGGACAGCGTGCGCAACAGGTTCCCTGACGCAGGCATACAGCCTGTGGCAACGGAAAATGTGTTGCGCTATGTCGCCAACCCTGAGCAGATGGCCCTGTACCACGTATCCTATTCCCAGCTCTACTCGCGGCTGAAGGAATTGGCGGGAAGCGATAAGGTGTTCGACATCGCCAGTGGCGACCAGAGTATCCCCGTGATGATCGGCAGTGGGAAAGCTCATGCTGACCAGATGATGGGGAACACGGTGCGCAACGAAGAGGGAATCGACATCCCCTTGGAATACGTGGTACAGGAAACAAAGGCGGAGAACTTCAAACGGCTTTGCGCAGGTATTGAGGGAGAGTATTACCCTATCATCGTGGAGAAGGCTTCCGACAAGCGGATCCGGAACATCGTGGCAGAGGCGGAGAAGCTGTCAGCCCATGACTTCCCAGACATCAAGACATCCTTCCACGGCAACTACTACGACTCCCGACAGATGATCCAGGAGCTGGCGTTGGTACTGACGGTCGCTATCCTGTTGCTGTACTTTATCCTTGCGGCTCAGTTCGAGAGCCTTCTCCAGCCCGTCATTATCCTGGCAGAGATCGTCATCGACGTGTGCGTAGTCCTCTTGGTGCTATGGGCGATTGGGGAATCGGTCAATATCATGTCGATGATCGGGTTGGTTGTCATGAGTGGCATTATCATCAACGACTCTATCCTGAAGGTAGATACCATCAATCACTTGTACCGAGGCGGATACTCCCTCCTGCGTTCCGTCATCCTTGCCGGGCAACGCAGGCTGAAACCGATCGTCATGACCTCGCTGACTACCATCCTTGCCTTGGTGCCCTTCCTGACCAAGGGGGACATGGGCTCTGCCTTGCAGTTTCCCCTTTCCGTGTCCATCGTCATCGGCATGACAGCAGGGACGATGGTGAGCTTGTTCTTCATCCCCTTGCTCTACTTCATCATCTATCGGTGGAGGGCAAAGCATGGCTTACGCTAACCCAGACGGCTGCTTATGATGAGACATTCCTTTTCCATCCTGCTCACGATGTGCATTTTGATGGTCATCGGCTTGGCCCTTGTCCCCGGACTTGACATCAGCGACAAGCCCCGTCCGCGCCAAGGCAAGTCGCTGACGATCTCTTATGCCTGGCCAGGTGCCCCGACTAAGGTGTTAGAGTTGAATGTCACCTCAAGGATTGAGGGACTCGCCAGTTCGGTCAGGGGAGTGGAGTCGGTGTCATCTGTGTCCAATTTCGGGTCGGGAAAGGTCATGGTGCAATTGAAGGAGAACGCGTCCGTCTCCAGCGTCAAGTTCGAGATCGCGTCGCTACTGCGCCAGGTGAAGGACAAACTCCCTCAGGGTGTCTCCTATCCGGAACTGTCAGGGGGAGAGGTGGTTACGGGGAAGGAAAGCGATAGGAACACGCCGATCTTGTCTTATCGCATCAGCTCATCCATGGCAAACCGCGAGATCAGGAAAATGGCAGAGCAGTCCATCCGCCCACGATTAGAGCGCATCGAAGGTGTCAGCCGTGTGGATGTCTTAGGCGACCCCGACAGATATGTCGAGATATCCTACGATGCGGAGCAATTGGCACTGTATGGGCTTACATCATACGATATTGAGGAGGCGATCCGCAACTTCCTCGGCAGGGAGGATATCGTAGGAGATGTCTTGGAGACCAACCGGCGGGGCACCGTTGAGAGGATGTCGCTCTTCCTCGCCGTGGACGGGGACAGCCATCCTTTGGAGTCGATCCCGGTAAAGACCATCGAGGGGAAGATCATCTACCTGAACGACCTCGCCCAGTGTGAATACAAGGACAGGGACCCACAGAGCTATTACCGTGTCAACGGGAAGAATACGGTCTATATGAACGTGTTCGCCGAAGCGGACGTGCCCATTAACCAAGTGGCTGACCACGTCAAGGAAGAAGTCAACCATGCCTTCCCGTCAAGTTCCCGCCTCCGGTGCATGCTAACCTTTGACAGGGCGAAGGAGCAGTTTGCTGCCTTCAAGACCCTGATCATCCGGAGTGGGATGTCACTGCTTATCTTGCTGCTTTTCGTCTATCTGAGCAAGCGCGATTGGAAATACCTACTAATCATCTCAGCCACCTTGTTGGCGAATATCCTGATCGCAGTCATCTTCTACAGGATCTTCAACATGCGGTTGCAGCCCTTCTCGCTTGCCGGTGTTACCGTGTCGTTAGGGCTGATCATCGATTCTACCATCGTGATGGTCGATCATTATAGCTATCACCGCGATTTCAAGGCTTATTTCGGTATCGTCGGGGCGATGCTCACCACGATCGGAGCCTTGGTTATCATTTACTGGTTGCCCGACTATATCCAAGACGACCTCTATGACTTTGCCTGGATGATCATTATCAATCTCGTGGTGGCATTGCTCGTTGCCGCCCTGTTCGCCCCATCCTTGGTGGACAGGATGAACTATAGCAGCAGGCAGCGCGGGAAGCCTCGGCATCTCAAGGCTATCGTCCTGTGGGATCGTTGCTACCGCCGCTATCTCAAGGTCACTCAGCACCGTATCTTGCGATGGCCGTTGTTGGCCATCGCTGCAGGGCTCTTCGGCTGGTCGCTCTACCTTTTCATCGACACCTTGGACAGCAATACTTACCGGCAGGAACCGGAGGAGATGAAATTGCATATCAGGGGGCAGATGCCGTTAGGAGGTACCCCAAAGCAGTTGAACGAAAAGGTCATGTCAATCGAGGAATACCTTTCCCAATTCAAGGGCATCAAGCGGTATGAGACGAACATCGACGGAGGAGGGGCAGACATCTCCGTGGAGTTTAAGCCCACATATCTCCATACCGACTACCCATATCTCTTGGAAAACAAGGTGGTAGGGAAGTTGATCACCATCGGTGGGGCAGACTGGAGCACCTGGGGCGTGAGCGAGCGCGGCTTCAGCAACTCCCTGAACCTGCAGTATCGGAGCAACCAGATTGAGATCGCTGGATACGACTATGAACGGCTTTATCGCTTCGCTGAAGACATCAGCAAGCGATTGGGGCAGAACAACCGCGTGGTAGACATCGCCATAGAGACACCGGGGCATGAGCGACAGGAGGATGAGTTCTATATGGACTACCATAGAGACCTGCTTGCCAATGACAGCATCCGGATACAGGATGTCTATAGGTCGCTGGCGAGCATGTTGGCAGAGCACGAGATGGGAAGGGGAGAAGGAACCCAGCAAAAGACCGATTATGTCCTTCGCCCCAGGCAATACCGTACCTTCGACTTGTGGCAATTAGAGAACTCCTTTATCAAGGTGGCAGGGAGAGATGTCAGGCTGTCCGATTTCATGTCGATCAACAAACGGGAGGCAAAGAACAGCATCCCCCGGGAGAGTCAGGAATACGTGCTCAGGGTGGCTTTTAACGTGTTAGGTTCTTATTCCTATGCAACTAAGTATATCAAGGGAATTACAGACGAATATAACGCCAAGTTCCCCATCGGTTTCCGATGTGTCGACAAGACCATGGGAAGTTATGAGGATAAGGGGACGCAGTATTGGCTGATCGGGTTGGTCGTGGTCATCATCTTCTTTATTTGCTCTGTCTTGTTCGAGAGCTTGTATAAGGCATTCGTGATTATTCTCCTGATCCCGGTATCACTTACGGGGATGTTCCTGACTTATCATTTCAGTGGGATTGAGTTTGGCACGGGGGGATTCGCCGCCACAGTGCTCTTGTGCGGGTTGACAGTGAATGCGGGGATATATATGCTGAACGAGTATCAGCATGAGCGTCGTTATCTGAAGGCATACCACCATAAGATCATTCCCATCCTTCTCACGGTCTTCTCTACGGTCTTGGGCTTTATCCCTTTCCTGACCGATGGTCCCGGCGATAGGTTCTGGTTCTCTTTCGCAACGGGTTCCATCAGTGGCCTTCTTTTCTCCATCCTTTCTGTCGTATGGACACTTCCCTTGTTCTTGAAACTCAGTCCACGCCGCATGAAGGAGGCAGGAAAATGATGACGAATCATAGAAACATGTATAAACAGAATTTATATTTATTGATAGACAAAATGAAAATAGTAAAAGTCGTTGCATTCCTGTGTGCCTCTGTCGCTCTGGCGGGCTGCTCAGGAAAAGGAGAAACCTATCATTGTGGGGACGTTGAAAGAATTGAAGCGTTTCCACATGAATATAACTTAGGTGAGACAAAGCCTTTGGACATAGATCTGACTGGCGCAGTGAATGTATTCGCTGCTGATAGCTTGATGGTATCAGAATACTTGTCGGGCCCATATTTCTGGAAAGTATATTCTCTACAGACACGAAAATGGCTTGGGAGCATGTTGCGATCAGGACATGGGAAAGGCGAAGTCGTGCAATTGCCTTCAGATGGTTGCCCCATGATACAGGGTGGACAGCTGATGTGCGACCTTTGGATGGCAGAGTCGCAGACTTGGGGACGGGTAAACCTGACCAAGAGTATTGCGAATAGGTCTACAGTTTGGGAGGATAACGTCAAAATTCCTCTTGACGGCACATTCTTGGATGTCTTCCGTTTGGATGACTCCTCGTTCTTTTCCGTGCGACTTGCAGGTAATGGCAGGAGAGAAAGGGGCGTTATCAAGGGTGGGCGTTTCGTAATGTTGGACCAACTTGGAACGCTGAATACCCTTGGGACGGATGATGAGTACAATACCCTTTCTTCTGTCGTGCGCCTGAATCCGCAGCGCGACCACGTGGCGGAAGCGATGATCAGGTTGAATGAACTGGTAATTTATTCGCTCCGTACGAATTTCAGAAAGACATTGTCAATGGGTGATGACCTTCAGGATGTAAAGACCGTGAGCAGCAAGCCTCGGTGGTTCCAGCGGAAATCTTTTGGATACCTGTCTGCTTACAAGGATTTCTTCGGCGTCCTTTACTATGATTGTTCCATGAAAGATTACCAGTCAGATAAGGCTGGGAAAACCGACTTGCTCTTCTTCGACTGGAACGGTGCCCCTTTGGCACGAATCAGGATACCTTATCAGGCAACCAGCTTCTTTATCTATGGAAACAGTCTTTATGTCTTTACCAGCGTGGGTGAAAAAGAACGCTTATATCAGTATGCGATGCCAAGGATAAAGTAACACAGATAAGAGGCAATAGGATTCGAAAGGAATATGCCCCAAAAGGATGAGCGATGGGCTTTTTTATGAGAAATTAACTATGTTCTTTTTTGTATTTATATTGGAATATCTGTATATTTGCAATATGGAAATAGATGATATCAAGGATAAGCGAATCGCTGTATTGCTTTCGGGTGGCGTAGACAGCAGTGTTGTGGTATATGAACTAGTGCGTCGGGGATTACATCCGGATTGCTTCTATATCAAGATTGGACCTGAAGAAAAGGAGGAATGGGATTGTTCTTCTGAGGAAGACCTGGAGATGGCAACGGCTGTAGCTGCCAAATATCATTGTAGCCTGAAGGTGATTGACTGCCATCAGGAATATTGGAGTCAGGTAACGAAGTATACCATGGAGAAGGTAAAGAACGGATATACGCCGAATCCTGACGTGATGTGCAATCGCCTGATCAAGTTTGGCGCGTTCGATGAGAAGATGGGGCATCTCTATGACTTGATCGCGACAGGGCATTATGCACAGACCGAGATTATTGATGGGGAGAAATGGCTGACAACAAGCCCTGATCCTGTGAAGGACCAAACGGATTTTCTTGCCCAGATCTATGACTGGCAATTGAAGAAAGCGCTGTTCCCAATTGGGCATTACATGAAAGAGGAAGTGCGCGAGATCGCGGAAAGGGAGCATTTGGTGAATGCCAAGCGCAAGGACTCTCAGGGCATCTGCTTCCTGGGGAAAATCAATTATAATGATTATATCCGCCGGTATTTAGGGGAAAAGCCTGGGGATATTATCGATATTGACACAGGCAGGAAGATCGGGGAGCATAAAGGATTGTGGTTTCATACCATCGGTCAGCGGAAAGGTCTCGGACTAGGAGGTGGACCGTGGAATGTGATCAAGAAGGATATCGAGAAGAATATCCTCTATGTGACCAACGGGTATGAGCCAGAAATGGCATTTAAGAATGTATTTAAGTTCCATGATTTCCATGCGCTTACCCGCCCCTTGGATATCACCCGGATCACCTTCAAGATCCGCCATACGCCTGAGTATCATCCAGCTGTCTTGGAAAAGACTGGGGAAGGAACTTACATCGTGCATGCAGATGAAATGATACAGGGGGTAGCACCCGGTCAGTTCTGCGTTGTTTATGACGAGCAACATCATCGCTGTTATGGCAGCGGTGAGATCACCTTATAATAATGATAATTAATGAACCAAAGTCAAATGAAAATGAAAAAGTGTTTGTTGTTGATGACCATGTTGCTCTGTGCCATGGTTACGTTTGCTAAAAGTGATGTCAAGACTGTTATGTTCACAACTACGCCTCAGATGCATTGCGCAAATTGTGAGAACAAGATCAAAAGCAACCTGCGTTCTGAGAAGGGAGTCAAGGATATCCAGACAAATGTGAAGAATCAGTGCGTAAAGGTTACTTATGATGCCAGCAAGACCAATGCGGAAAAGCTGCAAAAAGCATTTAAGAAATTTGGCTATGAGGCTGCTGTCATCAAATGCGACCAGAACGGCAAGGGGGCTTGTCATGGTTCGGCTCAGTCTACGACGAAGGGCAACGCTGCCTGTGACGGGGAGTATAAGAGCCATGACTCTTCTTCCTGTGGTGGCTGCAAATGAGAGTGAGATGGGATTATATGATGCCGAAGTGTTTCAGCGCATGATAGATTCCATGATCGTCAATAGAGGTGGTGACATAGTTCGCCACCTTTTTTAATTCTGGTATGGCATTGCCTAAGGCAACGCCGATCCCCGCTTGCTTGAGAATGGCGATGTCGTTGCCTCCATCTCCAAATGCCATGGTATGGCGAATGTCAAATCCTTCGTGGGAGGCCATGGCAAGAAGGCCTTTTCCCTTGTCTGCTTCCTTAGCCGTGATATCTGTAAACTGTGGATGCCAGCGACCGGAGACACAGCCTGGTAATCCCTCCATTAAGGCTTTCTCCTCTTCTTGGTCAATGAAATAGGTACATTGCAGGATTTTCTGGCCTTTGATGTCTTCCAAAGTCAGATGGGGATTCAGGTTCTTGACATCTAATTGCTCGTAGAAGATCTCGTGTACGATAGGCTGGTAGTTGTACAGGATGATATCCGTTTCCCCCACAACCATGCATGCCTTGTTCTTTCTTCGGGCATCTTCGAGGATGATGTCTACCTCCTTCTCTGGGATGGGATGGCAGCAGACCACTTCCTTGCCTACATAACAATAGGCTCCATTGATGGTGATATAACCATCGATGAGGTGTTCGATGGCATGCAGGTTGGTAATGATCTTGGTGGGACGACCTGTGGATATATAAACCTTGGATCCCTTCTCCTTTGCCAAGGTGAGTGCTTCTACTGTAGATTCCGGTACTTGATGGGTCTTGAAGCTAACCAATGTCCCGTCGATATCAAAAAATAATGCGTACATGATGTTATCCTGTCTACCTTTTCGTTACTTGTTGAATAGATTCCAATCACTGCAGAATTGTGCCATTGTCTTGTAGACCATGTTGGCTCCTGCTTGTGAAAGCGTGGAATCGGGGAGGGGACCGCTATTGACGGCTACGGTGAAGATCTTAGCGGCTACTCCCGCTTCAACTCCTAAGGGGGCATTCTCTACGACAATGCCTTCATTGGGCTGAAGGTTGCCAGCTTTCTTTAATCCCATCTGATAGGGATCAGGGTTGGGCTTCCCCCTTTCCACGTCGTATGCGGTGACAATATGCTCCTCGTCAAGGAACTCCCCAAAGTCCTCGACTAATCGTTGGATCAAGGGACGCTGTCCACTGCCTGTGACGACCCCGATGGTGAGTCCGGATGACTTGATCTTTTTCATCAAGGGGATCACTCCTTCAAAAATGGGAGCAGTGGGCATCTCGTGGAAGAAATTCGTCTTGACATCATAGATTTCTTGTGCCCGTTCCTCGGTGATCTCTTCTCCTTTCTGTTTCCTCCAATAGAGTCGGATGGTATCCACCCCTCTGGCTCCTTCTGTGGCATACGCATCCGCGGCAGTGAAATGGATGCCGTATAGCTGCATGGCTTTCTGCCACGCTATGGCATGGTTGGGCATACTGTCATAGAGGACACCATCCATATCAAAAAGCACGACCTTAGGCGTGAATGCTCTAAAGTCGTGCTTTTCTAAGTATTGTTCGATTTCTTCAATCATCTTATTTATTTATCATTAGCAAGGCGCTCCTGAATAGCTTTGCTCTCTGCCTCGTATCCGGGTTTATTGAGCAATGCAAACATGTTCTTCTTATAGGCCTCGACACCGGGTTGGTTGAATGGGTTAACTTCTTCAAGAAGACCGCTGATACCACACGCCTTTTCAAAGAAGTAGATCAACTGACCAATGTAATAAGCGTTCAAGAGAGGTACGCTAATGCGGATATTTGGAACACCTCCATCTACGTGAGCTAAGCGTGTGCCAAGCTCTGCCATCTTGTTCACTTCATCCACGCGCTTGCCTGCCAGGAAGTTCAGTCCATCAAGATTCTCCTCATCGAAGGGGAAGTCGAGTTCCTTGTTAGGAGTCTCAATGGAAATCACAGTCTCGAAGATGGTACGCTCGCCATCTTGGATCCACTGTCCCATGGAGTGCAGGTCGGTCGTGAAATCACATGCTGCAGGGAAAATACCCTTGTGGTCCTTGCCTTCGCTTTCACCGTACAACTGCTTCCACCATTCAGCAATGAAATGGAGCTTCGGCTGGAAATTAGCGATAATCTCAATTTTCTTGCCTGCTTGCGTGTATAGTCCTTGGCGTACAGCTGCATACTGCGCGGCAGGATTCTCCTCGAAAGGTACGCTGAGGTCGCATGCCTTCTCCATGTCCTGGGCACCTGCGACGAGTTCCTTGATGTCAAAGCCAGCACAGGCGATAGGTAGCAGTCCTACCGGAGTGAGTACAGAGAAACGTCCGCCTACATTATCAGGAATGACGAAGGTCTTATAGCCTTCCTTGTCAGCGCATTTACGGGCAGCACCCTTTTTCGCATCTGTAACGGCGACAATCACCTTCTTTGCCTCATCCTTGCCACGCTGTGCCTCGCACTGCTTCTTCAAGAGACGGAAGGTAAGGGCTGTCTCTGTCGTGGTACCAGACTTGGAAATATTGATGACACCAAATTTCTTGTCCTTCAGGTAGGCGGTCAGCTCTGCGAGGTAGTCCTCGCCGATATTATTGCCAGCAAACATAATGGTCGGATTCCTCTTGTCATTGACCAACCATGCGAAAGAATTGCCTAAAGCCTCGATGACAGCGCGAGCTCCTAAATAACTGCCTCCAATACCGGCTACTACGATGACTTCGCAGTTGTTGCGTAAGGTGTCAGCTGTTGCTTGTATTTCTGCAAGAAACTCAGGCGTGATGGATGAGGGCAGATGCAGCCAGCCTAAGAAATCGTTGCCAGCACAAGTGCCATTTTCAAGAGCTTCCTGAGCGGCCTTTACTTTGGGCTCGTAAGCTTTAACAGCGCCCGCATTCAAGAATTGGGCGGCTTTCGTAATGTCTAAGCTAATACTTTTCATTGTTTTCAACTATTTAAAATTGATATTTTCTTCTATCTGAAACTGTCCGTGAGGAGTTTGATCTCAATTTGAGGGTTGATCCTTTCGTACAGGATATTGTACACGGCATCCAAGATGGGCATGTTCACGTGCATGTGACGGTTGATCTCCTTCATGCATTTAGTCCCAAAATAACCTTCAGCAATCATCTCCATTTCAATTTGTGCGCTCTTTACTGAATATCCTTTGCCAATCATGGTCCCGAACGTGCGGTTGCGACTGAAATTGGAATATCCTGTGACTAATAAATCACCCAGATAGACAGAATCATATACATTTCTTTGGATCGGGTTGACAGCGGTTAGGAAACGGTTCATCTCTTGGACTGCATTTGACATGAGCACTGCTTGGAAGTTGTCACCGTATTTCAGTCCACTACAAATACCAGCAGCGATGGCAAAGACATTCTTCAAGACGGAAGCATATTCAATGCCGATGACATCTAAGCTGGTCTTTGTCTTGATAAAATCGCTCATCAGGCATCCTTCAGCGAATGCCTTGGCTTTCTCAGCATCACTGCATCCCACGGTCAGGTAGGAGAGCCGCTCCAAGGCGACCTCTTCGGCATGGGAAGGACCGCCAATGACAGCAAGGTTTTCATAGGGTACATCGTATATCTGGTGGAAATATTCTGAGCATACCAGATTCTCATCCGGTACGATACCCTTGATGGCAGTGATGACGAATTTATCATAAATACGTGCCTTGAGCTTCCTCAGATGATTTTTCAAGTAAGGGGAAGGGGTTACGAAGACCAGCGTGTCATAGTTTTCAACGATCTTGTTGATATCGCTTGAGAAAAAGATCTCATTGATATCGAAGTGGACACTGGTCAGGTAGGCTGGGTTATGCCCCATCCTCTTGAAATCCTCTATACGGTCATCACGGCGCATATACCATCCGATATGGTGGGTATGCCCCACTATGATCTTGGCGATTGCCGTAGCCCAACTGCCACCGCCGATGATTGCTATTTTACCGCAATTGAACACCTTTCTACTTCGAGTTATAATGAAACATTCATAATCAGGCTTTCGCCTTCATCTATTGGTTTGAATGATCTATCCACTGCTGGATCTCTTCAACGCCTGGCTTTTCATAGCCAAGCTTATATTTCTTGTTAATCTCGCCGATCTTCTGTTGCAGGCCCTGAGCCTTTTCCCCCTTGATATCAGATATGAGGTTGAAGCCTGCCTTCCGCAATACATATACCCAATTCTCTGGGACGCCGATGGCTGCCCATGCCTGAATACTGTCTTGTGGGATTTTCTTCTCCGGTTTCATCTGTGGGAATAGCATGATTTCCTGTATGTTCTCCTTGCCGATCATGAGCATGCAGAGACGGTCGATACCGATGCCAATACCGGATGTAGGAGGCATGCCATACTGAAGAGCACGAAGGAAATCATGGTCGATGATCATGGCTTCGTCGTCTCCTTTATCTGCCAACTTCATCTGGTCAATGAAACGTTGTTCCTGATCAATAGGGTCGTTCAGCTCGGAGTAGGCATTGGCAAGTTCTTTGCCATTCACCATTAATTCAAATCGTTCTGTCAACCCTGGCTTGGAACGGTGCATTTTCGTAAGTGGGCTCATCTCTACAGGATAGTCGATGATAAAGGTGGGTTGGATAAACGTACCTTCGCAGAATTCCCCAAAGATTTCATCGATCAACTTTCCTTTTCCGAAGCTCTCGTCAATGCCCTCCATTTTTAGGTCAACGGTAGCAATCTTGCGGATTTCCTCTTCGCTCTTGTCAGAGAGATCAAACCCTGTCTTCTCTTTAATGGCATCCAAGATTGGTAGGCGTTTGAAGGGTGCCTTGAACGAGATGATGTGATCGCCGTTCTTGACCTCTGTGCAACCATTCACGGCGATACAGATGGTCTCCAACAGACGCTCGGTAAAGTTCATCATCCAGTTGTAGTCCTTGTACTGTACATAAAGCTCAAGGCATGTAAACTCTGGGTTATGATATTTGTCCATGCCTTCATTGCGGAAGTTCTTTCCAATTTCATATACTCCCTCGAAGCCACCAACGATCAAGCGTTTTAGATACAATTCTGTGGCGATTCGCATGTACATATCAATGTTGAGGGCATTGAAATGAGTAATGAAGGGACGGGCACTGGCTCCACCAGGAATGCTTTGTAAAATGGGAGTCTCTACTTCTGTGTATCCCGCTTCGTCAAAGAATTTACGCATGGTACGAAGAACGGTGGCACGTTTGAGGAAGGTGTCTTTCACTCCATCGTTGACGATGAGGTCAACATAACGCTGACGGGCACGGAGCTCGGGATCGTCAAACTTGTCATAGGCTACTCCATCTTTATATTTTACTATCGGCAGTGGCTTCAGGCTCTTGCTGAGCAGCGTGAGCGTCTGGGCGTGTACGGAGATTTCCCCAGTCTGCGTCTTAAACACATATCCGGTTACGCCGATGAAGTCACCGATGTCTAACAAACGCTTGAAAACCTTATTGTATAAGTCTTTATCTTCACCCGGACAGAGTTCATCGCGGTTGAAATAGACCTGAATTCTACCTTTTGAATCCTGAATTTCGGCAAATGAAGCCTTGCCCATCACACGACGGCTCATCATTCTTCCTGCGATGCAAACCTCGCGCTTCTCTTCCTCCTTGAATTCTGCCTTAATGTCTACGCTAAATGCGTTGGTTGGATATTCTGCAGCAGGATATGGGTCAATGCCCATGTTACGGAGCTCTTGCAGGCTCTGACGCCTCACAATCTCCTGTTCACTTAATTCTAAAACGTTCATAAATGGTCGAATATATTCTATATAATTGAATTCAACCGCAAAAGTACAAAATAAATCTGAATGAACGCCTTATTTTATCTTTTTTATCATGCTCGGAGGTTGGTAAGTGGTAATGGGGATTATAATTTGATGTATATTTTCTTTTTAAACAAAGGATATCCTAACAGGAAGTTGAGCAGGACAAAGCAAAGGGCGTATGCCAGGGAAGCCCAAGGGAGACTTGGTATAAGGGCATGGATAGCCGTATAAACGGATTTGGAAATGCCGGTATGCCCGAAAAGGATGGCAAGCAGTTCACTGGCCACGTAAAGGAACAAGGGGTTGATGCCAAAGACATGAAAGAACTTGCACCATTTTTGTTTTCCTTTAATATCAATGAGATACATCAGCAATCCTTGTAAAAGAGAACCCGCGCCACAGGTCACTAATACGAAGCTGGGGCTCCAGATACGCTTGTTCAAGGGCAATCCAAACTGGGAAAGCAGGAACCCCATGGTAAGTAGGATGGTGCCAACTATGAAGAAGTTCATGACCTTCCGGTCTATGTCATTCGTTTGCTTCAATAGTTTCCCACAATAGAACCCAATCATCACATGAGCAGTGGAGGGAAGGATGCCCAATAATCCCTCAGGGTCAATAGGGCTCTTGTGGTAGAGATGGTCATAACCAAAAAGGGATAGGTCGATCTTGGCTGCAATATTGCTGCTATCAGCGGCATAGCCATTGCCACATGCCAAAATGAGGGTGTATCCAACTAATATGCCGATGATCGTTGGCAGGAGATAGCGGTGATTGACGCAGAGGGCATAGAGGGATACCAGGCAGTAGCACACTGCAATCCGCTGCAAGACAGCCCATATCCTGAGATGCTGGAAGCCGAGATCACCTGTCCATATCAAATCGAACCAATTGATGAAAAGGCCGATCAGGAATAAGAGAACTGTCCTCTTGATGATTTTCCGAAGGGCTGGGACGGTCGGATGGAATTGGTATTTGGATAATGATAGATACGTGGAGATACCCATGATGAACATGAAGAAAGGAAACACCATGTCACAGGGCGTCATCCCATTCCATTCCGAATGGGTAAGGGCGTGGAAGGATTCTCCCCATCCATTATTGACCAAGATCATTCCTGCGACGGTAATTCCTCGTAAAATGTCAAGTGATAGCAAACGTCTTGATTTCTCCATGATTGATCGTATTGTTTATGATGTGTTTTATTCTTGTTTATTGAATCAGTTCAACGGCTTTCTTGGCCATGTCAATCGGGTCTCTTTCTGGTCGACTGGTATAGATGTTATGTTCTTTCGTCCAGGGCTCTTCAATGGCGTACCAATCGATCTGAGGGCCTTTAGGCAAAGCCATGGAGAAGAGTTCCGACACGGTTTTGTTGGCATTCGGACCGCCTCCTAATTCATCTTCATTGGGCAAGGAGTTGTGTGTCATCTGGTCTTCTAAAGCTTGGAAGTAGATTTTCCAGCGATGGGCATAGAAGTCTTTCAACAGTCCCTGCCATTCCTTGTTGGCATAGTCCCTCAGCCCTCCTTGATTTGCACAATACCGGTTTCCCCAGGTGGTAATCTGGACACGGGCATTCCATTCATACAGGTCTTTCTCAGCAGCATTTGTCCCAAGCTTCCGCGCGGCTTCTGTCCAATGTCCCAACCGGAATTCAGAACGAGTGCCAAGTAAGGCATCTTGCATGTCCAGCAAGTCTAAGAAGCGTCTTGCATCTTGATGGAATTCTTTCTTGGAGAAAGCATTGTAATCTGCGATGGTCCGGAGGTATTGGATCCTGCCTTGGTCGGCAATGGCTTGCCTGACAATGTCTACTAAATCGTATTCGAAATTATTGTTGCCCCTGTACTTGTCGGCGACGCTTGCCATCAGGATGGCTGCTTTCTTGGTGTCAGCAGGATCGTAATAATTGCGCATCTTCGACCAGCTCTTCACCTGAAAGTTGTTCAGGGAAGGACGACCACAGAAAATACTTTCGTGAGGACCTTGTCGGTTGTTGCCCATGGGACAGTTGTAAATGGATGCTGCCAAGATTTGCCATGCTTGTTGGATGACGGGATCATCTGTGCCATAACGTGCCTTGACATACTGGCGTACCCAGTCTTCCTTGGTGAACTTTTCTGTGCGCCACGGCAGCTCACTCATGAGCTCAAACATGATGGGGTTGTTCTCTGAGCCTTCCATAGTGAACCCAATTCCTTTCAGATGGGAAGCAAGAGGATTGTTTTTCGTCAGGTAGAAATGATGGAGCAACTGATCCATGCGGCCATGCAATCCAACGTTGGCTCCGAAGTTCTCAAGCATGCAGAAGCACCAGTCATGGTTCCCATATCCGTTTTTCCTTTTCCAGATAGAAGGGATTCCCCACATAGGACGGCATTCGGAGAAAAGGTCGAGGATGAGCAAGTCTCCTGTTTTCAAGTCTTTGATCATCTCAGGCCGGGGATTCTCCGTCCATCCTTGTATCACCCACGTTGCTTGTGGATTGCAGGCTTTCATGGCTTGCATGATGGCCTTCCCTGAGGCTGCATAGTCGATACGGTTATCGTCACTGCTTTCATGGAAAGGATCCATGGAATAATAATCAGACTTCCCAAACAGTTTGGTCAATTCTTGATAATAGAGGGAGGAGATCTCCTTGAACTTAGGGTCTGTGGGGAGTAGGTTGGCGGGTCGCTGAAAGCCATTCCATAGTCCTGCGTCTTCTACGTTCAGTCCTAATTTCTCTTTGGCATCATGGGGCATCATGCCGGAATAGCCTGGCAATACGGGATGCATGCCGTATTCTCGCATCCTTGCTAAGATACGCTTCTGCAGCTTTTCTTGTTGTGTATACCAAGACTCAGGCAGTGGACCGCCCCATCCTTCGAGGTTGTTCATCGCCCACCATGCCAAGAAAGCAGGACCTGCAATGAAAGTCCCTATCTCTTTCTTCGTATATCCTAATTTGAGGAGCATGTTTCTCCAGACGCATTCTTCTCCAACGGCAGCGAGCGGAATCGTCACGCCGTGCAATGCCATCCAATCGATTTCCTTCTGCCATCTGTCCCAATCCCAGAAAGCCATGGAATATGAGAACGTACAGTAGTTGAAGTCGTATCTGAGCTTCAGGTCGGTTTCATGACGTTCTTTTCTTGCTTTGGGAAGAACGGCAGGGAGATGGGCTGTCATCCCATTCCAAGAGAGATGGATGCCGGCATCATATTTCAGGTACCAATTGATGCCGGAAGCTATGCTTACCCAAGTGTTGCCACGGACAACGACGCGATTGCCCTCTTGGTCGAGTTCGAAGAAGTCCTTGTCGCTCTTGATCCGCTCAATCTTGAATTTCTTGGAAGCCCCTTTGTCAATGCGTTCCAATAAACCATCAATGGGGGTAGCGTTAACCCATGTAACCTGAATGAGGAGAAATAGTAGAAGTAGTCTTTTCATGTCCTTGTTCTTAATAGATATGCAAAAGTAAGTAAAAGAAACAAGACGGGCAAAGATAACATAAATTTTCTTATATATTTTGTTATGTCCGCCTTTTGTTGTATCTTTGTCTTAATCAATTAAAATAGCTATGAACGTCGATCATATAAAGCAAATTCTAAAACGACAAGACGGGCTTTCCAATACCTTGGGGATGGAGTTCCTCTCCACGTCAGAAGAAGATACGTGTATGGCACGAATGAAAGTGGATGAACGCAATCGCCAGCCCTTTGGCTTCCTGAGCGGTGGTGCTAGCCTTGCCTTGGCGGAAAATCTTGCGGGAGTGGGGTCCTTAGCCTTGTGCCCGGACAAGATCAGTGTGGGCATCAGCGTGAGCGGTAGCCATATCAAGGCAGTCTCAGAAGGCGACACGGTTACTGCTTTTGGGCGGTTGTTGCATAAGGGGCGTACCTTGCACCAATGGCTGGTTGAGATCAAGAACAGCAGAGGGGAGCTGATTTCTTCTGTCCAAGTAACCAATTATGTCTTGAACGGTCCAAGAAAATGAATGTGAATCATCCGAAGAATGGGCAAGGTGTGTCTTGTCTCGATGGCATCATGGACGGAGGACTACGGATCCCATCCGACTGCTATGCAGCCTATCGGCTGCCTTTTCAGGACCATTGCACGGTAGTCATGCAAACAAATGGTAGTCCTTTAGAATTGCCATCTTGCGCAGCTCTGAGTGGGAAAGAGGGGTTCGTGATCGCGCCCTTTGTCCCATTGCCCGACCATCCTATCCTTCTCTTGAGACCGGATGTGGTGGAACGACTGAATGTCGAAGAAGTAAGTGCAGAAACGCCGGTGCCTTTCTTGCCTCGGGATGAACAACAGGAACGCTTCCATTATGCCATTGACTTTGCTAACTTCCATGCACAGTTGGAGGCAGGGACATTTCAAAAGATTGTACTGTCTCGTTGCTCACAATTGAGGTCGACGACAGCATTGGTGCCCGAAGACCTCTTCATGAGGGCTTGTCGCTTGTATCCTCGCATGTTTATTGCCTTGTTTTCTACTCCCCAAAGTGGGACGTGGCTCATGGCTACACCAGAGATTTTATTAGAGGGAGATGGGAAAACATGGCATACCATGGCATTGGCAGGAACCATGCGATTGACGGGAGAGCAGTTGAAATTTGACAATCCATTTGGCAATCAGGAGCAAATGCCCTCGTGGAGTATTAAAAACATTCAGGAACAACGTTATGTAGCATCCTATATGACAGAATGCTTAGAGCAGTTTACAGATAAATTCCGAGAAGATGGACCCTATACGGCTCGGGCTGCCAACCTTGTTCATTTGCGCAGTGACTTTTATTTTCAGCTGAAAGATCTACGGCATATGGGTGATGTCATCCAACTCTTGCACCCGACTCCGGCGGTTTGTGGGTTGCCGAAGGATAAGGCCCGGGACTTTATCCTGAAAAATGAACTGGTACCGAGAAACTATTACAGCGGATTCGTAGGACCTTTAAATCCGTTCCAAGATACGCATCTGTATGTATCTCTCCGTTGTATGCAGATCCGGGGTAATGAATATGACCTTTATGCGGGAGGAGGTTTGCTGGCGAGCAGTCAGGAAGAAAGTGAATGGAATGAGACGGAGGCTAAGTTGGAAACCATGAAAAGAGTCTTGTCATATGTATAGCAATAAGGAAAATGTCAATGTCCTCACAGCGTTGTTAGTGAAGCATGGCGTTCGATATGCTGTCGTTTGTCCGGGTTCGAGGAACGCGCCCATCGTTCATAATTTGGATGTGTGCCCTGCCATCACTTGCTTTCCTGTGACTGATGAGCGGTCGGCTGGTTTTTATGCTTTAGGCATCTGCCAACAGTCGGGATCGCCAGTCGTTGTCTGTGTGACGTCCGGTACAGCCTTATTGAATGTAGCTCCAGCAATAGCTGAGGCTGCTTATCAGCATCTTCCTTTGGTACTTGTATCAGCAGACCGTCCTCGTCAATGGATTGGGCAATTGGATGGTCAGACTCTTCCACAACCGGGTGCCTTGGATCTGTTCGTCCGACGCACGGTAGATCTTCCTGAACCGCATGATGAAGAATCCCATTGGTATTGCAATCGATTGGTCAACGAGGCGTTAATAGAAGCGCAACGAGGCAGCCAGGGTCCGGTTCACATCAATGTGCCCTTAACGGAACCCTTGTATGATTTTACGATAGAAAGGTTGCCGGAAGAGAGAAGAATCCAACTTCTGTCACCTCTTTCATCGCATGGGACTGCTGACTGTGCAGCTGTGGTTCATCCCATGTTGGAACGTCTCGATCTGGCATCCCGACCGCTTGTGGTTGTCGGGCAGATGAAGCCAGATAGTTTGCCGCAGGGTGAGATAGACAGGTTGAGGCAGGAGTATCCGGTATTCATCGAATCCTTGGGCGATCAAGGGCCTTCTCTTTTAGATGAAGTGATGGAAATGGTCGGCGATGAGGAGCAATTCCTCCCTGATTTTATCATCTACGTGGGTGATACATTGGTTAGCAAACGGGCTAAGGCATTCTTACGTCATGCGAAGGCAGCGGAATGTTGGGTAATCAACCCAGAAGGAGAGGTCCATGATACTTTTATGAATATGACGGGGGTGATACAGGCACAGCCGCGCGATGGGCTTGCTCAGATAACAGGTCATGGGAATATTGCCTATGCGAGAATTTGGAAGAGCTTGTTCGTGAAGGCAAAGAGGCATCTCCATGATTTCCATCCCGATTATTCACAATTGTTGGCTGTCAAGCTTTTGGAAGAGCGGACGAAGCTTCAAGATCCCAGCAGCGTGATTCATTATGCCAATAGTATGTCCGTGCGCTTGGGGAATATTTTTTCTTGGCATCACATCTTTTGTAACCGGGGCGTGAACGGCATTGAAGGTTCGTTGTCAACTGCAGCGGGATATTCTTTGGTTAGCAAGGAAAATGTTTATTGTGTGATCGGTGACCTGAGCTTCTTTTACGACCAGAACGCTCTGTGGAACCAGAATCTTCGAGGAAATCTTCGGATTGTATTGCTCAATAATGGTTGTGGAGGAATCTTCTCGAAGTTTGATGGACTGAGGAACAGTCCGGCTCGTGCAAATTTAGTCATGGCAAGCCATCATACGACTGCAGAAGGAATTTGCCGGGAGAATGACATTTTGTATTTTGCAGCGGATCATGCTGTTGCGTTGGACAATCTAATGGATACATTAGTGTCTACCGAAGTGGAACGCCCCGTCTTGTTGGAAGTCTTTACGGATGCTGAAAGAGACATGCACGTTTATCAAGAATATAATCAATCATTGAATACATGGAAAGAGAATGGAAAAAAATAAAGGGTTTTGACTTTAAGGAAATCCTTTTCGATGAGTATCATCACATTGCGAGGATCACGATCAACCGTCCTCGCTACCGTAACGCATTTACCCCTTTGACCACCTGGGAGATGTCGCAGGCGTTCAGCTATTGTCGGGAATGCCAGGATATTAGAGTGGTTATCCTTACAGGGGCTGGAGACAAGGCCTTCTGCTCTGGCGGCGACATGCATGTGAAAGGGCGTGGCGGATATGTGGGTACAGATGGCGTCCCTCGTCTGAATGTGCTGGATGTGCAGATGCAAATCCGCAGATTGCCCAAGCCGGTGATAGCTATGGTCAACGGCTATGCCATTGGGGGTGGACATGTCTTGCATGTCATGTGTGACCTGACCATCGCCTCGGAAAATGCACGATTTGGGCAGACTGGTCCGAAAGTGGGATCTTTCGACGCGGGATTTGGTGCCAGCTATCTTGCCAGGATGGTCGGGCAGAAAAAAGCCAGGGAGATCTGGTTCCTATGCCAGCAGTATTCTGCACAAGAAGCCTTAGAGATGGGGATGGTAAACAAGGTCGTCCCTTTTGATCAGTTGGAAGATACATGTGTTGAATGGGCAGAAATCATGATGGAACGGAGTCCTTTGGCTCTCCGCATGATCAAGGCAGGGTTGAACGCAGAATTGGATGGACAAGCCGGTATTCAGGAACTTGCCGGCGATGCTACCATGCTTTATTATACAATGGATGAAGCACAGGAAGGTGGCAAGGCCTTCTTGGAAAAACGAAAGCCTGACTTTGATCAATATCCTAAGTTCCCATAGGGAGGAAGAGGGATATCCCATATCAGGGCTCCTCGCCTTCATAGACCACGAGTTCGCGGGGAAGAGAGATAAGCTTGAGGCGTCGGAACCAAACCTTTGGCGATTCCGGGAGTAAGCGCGTCGACTGGCTGTTGATGGTATAGTAGCTGGCGGAGTATTCATCCATGAGCGCGGAAAAGGCTGATTTGATGCGTGAGCACTTTTCGTTGATGGCATTGTCAAGAGGATTTGTAAGACGGTCAACAGTTTCTTTCATTTTTATTGCGTCACCGTCTGGCATGATATGCGTATAGATGGCGAAGAGTTCATGATGGTATTCACTCAACCGTTTAAACTCAATGCCTTCTGGATGTTTCAGGAAAAATAGATAAACGGCACGATGGACAGGCGTGAGAACCACTTCACGGTTTCCATAGGCAAGGATGAGGCGGAAATCTTTGGTAATGATCAATTTGCTCAATGTGCCACGAGCTGCCTCAGTGCGAAGTTGTTCAAGAGTAGGCACGGTAATGGCGCGCAGCAATAAATCTGTGCGCCCCATGATCTGTAATTGGTTCACAAGCAACCTGACTTCCTTGGCTATTTGCTCAGCATCGATACTTTTGTCAACTCTATGCCCCATGAATGCAAAGTTAGTCATTTTTATCTCATCCTTTTGGACTTATCATAAAAAATATTGCCGCAAGCCTTGCAGGCAATGCCACACGTCATTTTCTCAAGGGAAAACAGTATCTTTGCAACCAAAGTGAAAAAGAGCAATGATGGAAGAAGATAACAAAGCAAACGTATTGGACTTTGGTCCTGTTGAGGATACATCAAATGATATCATCAAGGTCGTTGGTGTTGGTGTTGGTGGTTGTAATGCGGTTAAGAATATGTATGAGGAACATGTCGCTAATGTTACATTCGCGGTATGCAATACTGATAGCAAGGCACTTTCCAATTCTCCCGTCCCTACGAAAATTATGCTTGGTGACAGTGGATTGGGTGCAGGTGCCAATCCCGAACTTGGCAGAAGGGAGGCATTGAAATCGAAGGATACTATCAGGAAACTTTTCGAAGACAATACCAAGATGTGCTTCATCACAGCAGGGATGGGCGGTGGAACTGGTACCGGAGCGGCGCCAGTCATCGCTTCCATTGCCCGCAGCATAGGAATCCTTACGATTGGCATTGTCACCATACCGTTCTTTTTCGAGAAGAAGCAGAAAATCATCAAGGCCCTGAAAGGTGTGGAGGAGATGCGGAAGAACGTCGACTCATTGCTGATTATCAACAACGAGAGCATTTGTGACATCTATGCAGACTCGCATATTTCCGTCAAGGATGCACTCAAGGCTGCTGATCAAATACTTAGCAATGCCGCGAAAGGCATTTCAGAGCTTGTGACCCTTGAAGGTCACATAAACCTTGACTTCCGTGACGTGGAGTCAACAATGCGCGGAGGTGGCGGTGCAATTATGGCGATAGGACGTGCCCGTGGAGAAAGGCGTGTGGAGAAGGCAATTATCAACGCGTTGGAATCGCCCTTGCTCTATGGCAGTGATATTACCCAGGCAAAGAATATCCTTTTTAATATCTATACCAGTAGTGAGGCTCCTTTGTTCGTCAATGAAATGCGTGAGATCGATGCATTCATGTATGAACTCAACCCAAACATTGATGTCATCTGGGGTACAAATGACGACAATACGCTTGGGGAAGATGCGAAAATTGTCATTCTTGCCACAGGAATCGATAATAAGTTCTTGCCTGATGAAGTGACTTCATCCGATGATGATAGCAAATATGACAAGATTATTGCAGAGCTCTATCGGGAACCGATTGGTGGGGTTAGTGGTCACGAGGGCAGTCGCCATGAACATGGAACACCGACTACTTCTCAGAAAGAAGAAGGTAAAGATACAAGCCCGAAAGATGCTACTGTCGGAACCCAGGATAAGACCTTAACAAAAGATTCGGAAGACAACCCGGTCGATGACCCAATGGAAGATTCTGCTGTGGAAACTGCTCCTAAAGATCATCAAGAAAAAATGCCAGATGAAACCGTAGCGGTCGACGTCCCACTACCTAAGGATGAGCCGCAAGCGAAGTTGTCCCCGAGGTCCAGTTCTTTCGAAAAGTTCATCAATCGGCTGAAAGAAAAGCTGTCCCTAAATTTAGAACGTCTCATGTCTGATGAGGAATAGACAATGGTCATAATATTCAGAATCATGGTAATATTGTCATTCTTCTCTACTGACATGTTGTCGACGGCAGAGTGCTTCTTTTCTATACATACAGCGCACTGATAATAACATACAGCAAAGAGCGGAAGCATCTCGAACGGAGTGGCAAGCTGATTTTCAAAAGCTCTTTATTGGTATCTTGTGAAAATATTATCTGTAAAATTTGGATATTTAAGAAAAAAAATCCAACTTTGCAGTACCTTTATAGAGAAGCATTCTCTAAATTTAATTGATGTGATGAATGAAGCACAGCTGATCATAGAATTGAAAATGGGATCAACACATGCGCTGGAAAAGATTTATGATCTTTATTCTGCGAGACTCTACGCATTCGGGTTGCATTACTCAAAATCAAGGGAAGCAACCCAAGAATTGGTAGAAGATGTGTTTATATGGCTATGGATGAACAGGAAAAGCATTCGTCAAAAGGAAAGTCTTCGCAGTATCTTATTTATCAGGTTAAAGCATTATCTGATAAATGCCTATCGGAAAACGGCTAATTCCCCCCAATTCCGAAATTATCTTGATTACCTTGCGAGTGTTCCTACTGAAGCTGCAGATAGTGCAATAGAATACGATGAATTTGTAAAAAAGCTGAATCTTGCTATAAGTCAATTGCCAAGCACCCAACAAAAGGTAGTACGACTTGTCAAATTTGAGGCATTCCGGATAGAGGATGTCGCAAGGCAATTGAATTTAACAGAGCAAACAGTTCGGAATCAATTGTACTTGGGCTTAAAACAATTAAAGCAAGCACTGGGAGTTTATTATATTTTGCTTGAATTCTTATTTTTTGTTAATACTTGAATGGAATATAGTTATATCATACTATAAATTCTGTCTATTTTATTAAGTAAGGTTGAAAGAATGAAAGAATTAGAAGATAGATATCTAAATGGGAGTCTGACATCTCAGGAACTAGATGATTTCCTTGTGCAGTTGAATTCTGAATCTGATGATGCAGTCGCTAAGCGCATGGAGTCGCGCTGGAAGAATGATAAGATAGATACTTCTCATGTAGATTTTTCTGAACTTCATTCTATCTGGAATCGGATTTCAGATCAGATACAGCCATCATACAAGGAAGCCATTCTTTACCATTCTTGGAAGTGGCTTCAACTTGTCGCAGTCATGTTGCTTCCTATATTGTTGATATTTTCTGTTTATTTTTATCATCAGAATAGAGTCTTGTCATCAGAGGTAGTCACGATGTCAACAGGGAAAGGTGAACGTGCTACAATTACCTTGCCAGATGGAACGAAAGTGGCATTGAATGAGATATCAACCTTAAAATACAATTCAAGGACTTTTAACAGGGCACAGCGTCAGATCAATTTTGATGGGGAAGGATATTTTGAAGTAGCAAAGGATCCAGAACATCCATTCCAGATAAATGCCGATAAATTAAACGTAAAAGTTTTAGGGACAAAATTTAATCTGTGTGCAAGGGATCAAGATGGGACGGCAATACTGGCATTATCTGAAGGTAAGGTCTTGTTTACGTCTCTTCCAACTGGAGAAAATGTAGTATTGTTCCCTCATCAGAAGGCAGTACTTAATAAATTAACAGGTAGTATTTCCGTTGAGCAAATTCAACAGGGCTTAAAGGACATGACAGCTTGGAGAAGGAAAGAGATCGTGTTTAGAAATGCTCCTCTGAGTTTTGTGATTGCCAAATTAGAGGAAATTTACGGCGTAAAAATCATCATAAAAGGGAATGTAAGTCTGAATGATCTCTACACGGGTACCATGTCAAGTGCAGATATAAATGTCGATCTTGAAATTCTTGAGCGCCTATATCATCTGAAATCAGAGATGTATGGTAATCGGGTCTATATCGAAAAATGAAGAAATGAATCTTAAGACCTAATCCTTTTATTCTGTTAATAAATTTAAAATACAGTATATTTTATATAAAATATTCCCATAAAAAGTTATAAACCTGGAATTCTGTTGTCCCTCTTTTGCAGAAGCCTGCAAACATGTATTAATGATTTGATCATCTATAATAACATATCATTTGAAAGGCATATATTTGTTTAACTTAAATATTATTGGACATGAATGTACACATGAAAGCCAGGTACATTATTCTAATGTTATTATTATCTTTCTGTCATTTGGTTTCATTTAGCCAAACTCAGATGGTAAACATTAATGTACGTAATGCGACACTGAAGCAAGTCTTTGGTATTATTGAAAAACAAACAAATTATCGTATCTCTTACCGTAATGTCTTTATTGATAACAGGAAAGATATTACGATGAAAAAGTCTAAGGCTTCTATACAGGAAGTTTTGGATGAAGCCCTTTCTGGACGCCAATTGGAGTATTCTATTATTCCTCCAACTACAATTATTATTTCTGATAGGGTTCAGAAAAAGGAAGTTCGAACAATCCAGCAAAATGCTACGAAAAAGGTCTCAGGGGTAGTACGCGATCCAAATGGTGAGCCTATTATAGGGGCAGGCGTATATGAAAGTGGAACAAAGAATGGTACTGTGACCGATGTAGACGGGCGTTTTACTCTTTCTGTTCAGCCAGGGAGTACGCTAACAGTGTCTTATATTGGCTTTGTAACTAAGCAGGTAAAAGCAAATTCCAATATTGAAGTGCGGCTGTCTGAAGACAACAAGGCTCTTGATGAAGTCGTTGTCGTTGGGTACGGGACTATGAAAAAACGCGATTTGACAGGTGCGATCTCAAGTGTAAAGGGCGATGATATTGCTCTTGCAGGCGTTGCTTCTGCTGCACATGCATTGGCAGGAAAGGCAGCGGGGCTGTATGTCCGTCAAAATTCCGCACAACCAGGCGGAGGTCTTGATATATTGATTCGAGGTGCTGGTTCTGTCAATGCGGCAAACGACCCATTATATATTGTTGATGGATTTCCTATTGCTAAATTGGATCAAGAAAAAGGCAGCAATCAGCGTATGGATCCAGGAACCCAGGGAGTCCTTAATTTCTTGAATCCTAATGATATAGAAAGTATCGAAGTGCTCAAGGATGCTTCTGCTACAGCAATCTATGGAGCGCGTGCTGCTAATGGTGTTGTGATTATTACGACGAAACGAGGAAAGGAAGGACGGGCTACAGTTAATTATTCCTATAATTATTCTTACCAGAAATATAGTGATGAATATGATGTTTTATCCCTAAAGGAGTGGATGGAAGAAAAAAATAAGTCTACTTGGGAATACTGGGTTTGGGAAAATCAGGTAGCACCCTGGGGAGCAAAAACTCTGGAGGAAGCACTTGCTTCGCCGAAGAGTGGGCAGTTTTACACACGTCCTTATACTGATGCAGATATAGCGAATGCTGGGGAAGGGACAGATTGGGTTGGCTTGATTACTCGTGATGGCTATGTGCAAGAGCATAATCTTTCTATCCAAGGCGGATCTAAGGAAACTCAATATATGGTTTCAATGAATTATTATGATAACGAGGGTATTATTAAAAATTCAAGTATGACCCGTTATACATTGAAGTCTAATTTTGATCAACGTTTTTTGAAAGTCTTCAAGACAGGGTTGAATCTGACCATCACTCGGATAGATAATGACAACACTCAGTTGGGATCTGCACAATATGAAAAGTCTGGCATCATTCGTTCTGCTGTGCAAATGGGACCGAATATTAAAGCTTATGACCAAGAGACAGGCACTTATCCTATTAATCCTTTGTTAGGCACACAGCCCAACCCTTATTCTCTGTTGAATAACATAGATAAAGGACGTACAGATCGACTCCTTGGAAACCTTTATCTGGAAGCTTACCCTGTAAAAGGCTTAACCTTAAGAGTAAATGCTGGCATAGACCGTGCTAATATTTCTCGAAAAACATATGAACCGAAGACAACTCTTTGGGGAAAGGCAATGCAGGGTAATGCGGATATTTATACGACAGACAATAATCAATATTTGCTGGAGGCCACGGCAACTTATAATCGTATTTTTAGGAATATCCATAAGGTGACACTACTTGCAGGAACTTCTTATGAGCAATTTAATGTCGAAGCTTCCAATTTAGGCAATAACAATTTCCTTACAGATGGCTTTATTTATAATAACATGAATGCAGGAAGTGGCACGAAAACGGTTGGCTCTGGTTTTTCCAAGAACAAGATGGAGTCGTATTTCTTCCGTGCTAATTATTCTCTGATGGATCGATATTATTTGACAACGACCTTACGTGCTGATGGAGCCTCTGTGTTTGCAAAGAATCATAAATGGGGATATTTTCCATCTGTTGCTTTAGGGTGGACTATGTCTGAAGAAAAATGGATGAAGCCGATGGAATGGTTATCTATGTTAAAGATTCGCGCATCTTGGGGTAAAACAGGTAATTCGGATATAGGGACGAATGCGTTTGCCAGTTATTATGCTGCTGCAGCCTATAACAAAGAAGACAAATCTCAGGTAATCGGTGTCTTCCAAGGTAAATTAGAGAACCCAGATTTAAAATGGGAAACTACGACGGAATGGAACTTGGGCTTTGATTTCGGATTCTTGAATAACAGAATCCTTGCTACGATTGAGTATTATCATAAGATTGTTAGTGACTTGCTTAACTATAAACCGTTGAACTATTACCATGATGTCTCTCGGGTAATGGCTAATATGGGAAAGACACAAAGTACAGGTATAGAGGTTACCTTGAACACAACAAACGTGAAGACACATCATTTCATGTGGACAACCAACTTTACTTTTACGAAATATAAAGATAGATGGAAGGAACGGACATCTGACTGGAAGCCATCCGTCTATGAGAAAGTTGATGATCCTATCCGACCTATTTATTCACGTCTTGCTGATCATATCTTGCAGATTGGGGAGGAAGTTCCTGCCGCACAGCCTAATCTGAAACCAGGAGAAATCGTTATCAAGGATATTAATGGCTATAAGCGAGATGCTGAAGGACAACCAGTCGTGGATGAAAATGGGCGTTTTATTCTGACGGGATCCCCTGATGGACAGATAGATGATGCTGACTGCGTCTTAATTGGTTCGCAAGATCCGGGCTGGATGGCGGGTATGATCAATACATTACATTATAAAGACTTTGATTTTAGCTTCCAATTTAATGGGATGTTTGATCGAAAGATGGAAGATCCTACTGAAATGGAGTATGGCCTTGGTGGCGGTGATATAGCTCGTTATGGATATAACGCCCTTCGTATCATTAATAATCGCTGGACATGGGACAATCCTTCCACAAAATATCCATGTTCTTTTAATGGTTGGGATAATAATTACACTTCGGGTGACTGGTATTATCAAAATGCGTGGTTTATCCGTCTGGCCAATATCACCTTAGGTTGGTCCCTTCCACAAAAATGGTTAGCCCATACCAATGGGATCATATCTAAAGTCCGCTTATCTTTAAGTGCAAATAATTTGTTCTGTATTACTCCGTATGACGGTCTTGACCCAGAAACAGATTACTATACAGCAGCTTATCCAAATGCCCGTACTTATAGTCTTGGCATTAATATTACATTTTAATTTCAAAAAACACAAGTCAATATGAAACGCATGAAATTTAAATATTTGGTTCTCGTGGCCTCATGCTGCCTTATGAGCTTGGGATCTTGCTCAGATCTTGATCCCATTGATTATTCTGAGATCAATCCATCAAATTTTCCAAAGACGGAAGAAGATATCGAGTCATTAGTAATGTCATGCTATTATCCGTTGAGGGGCAATTGGTGGGATGGTATCTTTACTCCGTCTGAGCGTGGCGTTATGTTTCTAAATGACTGTACAACTGGTATTTTGAGCGGAACATTCGGTGCTCAGAAAATGTGTTCAGAGTTGAACTATTTCCCGGAAAGTACAGAAATAACATGGCTCTACTATACACGTGATGAGCCTTATGGATATGCCAATAAGGTCAGCCGTTGTACATTGGTACTGGATGCAATAGAGAATAGTCCTCTTTCCACAGATGCCAAAGTGAAATATGAAGCAGAGGTCCGATGCGCACGCGCGTTTCTCTCTTATCTGTTGTATGACATGTTTGGTCCCATTGTTGTTGCTCCTATTGATGCTTTAAAGAATCCTCTTGAGGAGAATCCCCTTCCACGCTTGTCACGAGCAGAGATGGTGAAATTTATTGATGATGATCTAACATTTGCTGAGGAACATCTGCCAATGCCACAAAATGCAGAATATGGTAGATTTAGCAAGGGACTTGCAAAAATGCTAAAGATTCGTTTGTATTTGCATGAAACGGCAAATTATCACTATCCTGAGGGAGAGACGGCAGGTGACAAGACCTATTATAATAAAGTAGAATCTTTAGCTCGTGAACTGAAAACTTCCTCTTATGGATATTCTCTTCAGAAAAATTACGTACAGATGTTCAATCAAGGTGGTCAAGGAAGCAACAATAAGGAAATTATTTGGGCTTTGCCTTGTTCGTACGATGGTCCTTCTTATAACCAATGGCATATGATGGTTCTTCCGACTGATTTTGAACAACATGGAATGTCTGGAGGATGGGGAACTGTGACAAGCACTTGGAAATTCTATGATTCCTTTGAGCCAAATGATGTTCGTAAGACGAATCTCTTGACATCTTATACAAGTTCCACAGGCGAGGTGATCAATCGTGAGACCGCACAGTCCGCAATAGCTGATGGACCTATTGCCCTGAAAATAGGCTATGATACTGGCGTGAAAGGTTCGGGTGGTTATTCCAATATTGATTTAATTATTTTCCGGTATGCAGATGTATATTTATCTTTGGCTGAAGCTTTATGTGAAAAGCCTGGAGCTACGGCAGCCGATCTTCATGAGGCAATTGATAATGTTAATGTTATTAGGAACCGAGCTGGTCTTGCTAATTTGCAGTACGCTGATTATGATACTCCATCCAAACTTTTAGATGCAATTCTCCTTGAGCGTTGGCATGAATTCTGGTGTGAAAATGGTCAATTCCGTGCCGACTTGATTCGTTATCATAAACTGATTCCATGGGTTAAATCGATCAATGATTCTCCTTATGCAGAAGAATATAAGGAACTTTATCCACTCCCATTGAGTGTTATCAGTGATGGGAAAGGACAAGTCAAGCAAAATCCTGGCTATTAATAAAAAACTGAATGTCATGAATAAATGTATCAAATATATCGTATTGTCCTCTCTCGCACTGTTTTCATCCTGTGGGAGTAGTGGTAGTCCTGTGGACCCCGTTGGGCCAGATCCCAATCCATCCACAGAAAAACAAGTGATGAAATCTGTTGTCTATTCTGGTACCGATGAAACGTTTGCCAATCCTGAACGAGGTTTTTATACGGAGATAGAAGGTAATCTCGTGGATGCTGTATCAGAAATGCGATTGAAAGATCTCAAGGCGAATGGAAAGACATTAGTACAATTGCTCTACTATCTAAACGATTATACGAATGCCTCACTTCCATCGGAGGGACTTACGAAGGTAGATATGGATTTTGGTCGTGTTCGCAATGCTGGTTTGAAGGCAATTGTAAGATTTGCCTATACAAATGTCCAAACAGGTCAGGATGCTCCTATGGATATTATTTTGGGGCATTTGGATCAATTAAAGTCTGTATTGGCAAAGAATAAAGATGTGATTGCTTGCGTTCAAGCTGGGTTTATTGGTGCATGGGGAGAATGGTATTATTCTTCACACAATCTAAATAATGCGGATTCCTACAAGAAATTGTTGGATAAATGGTTGGAAGTCCTTCCCTCGGATCGTTGTATTCAAGTGAGAACTCCTAAATACAAGCAAGATTATTTGGGACTTTCTGCCCCTATTACGGAGTCACATGCTTATGATGGCACTGCCATTGCGAGGATAGCGCATCATAATGATGCCTTTATGTCAGACGAAACGAATATGGGCACTTATCAAGATGTGAAAGCAGACAAGGCTTATCTGGGAGTGGAAGGATTGTATCTTCCAATCGGAGGGGAGACCTGTTTGCCTTCCCCGACGACAGCGGTCAGCAATGGATCATCTGCCGTGTCCGAGATGCAGAGTCTCCACTGGTCCTTCTTGAATGATGCCTATGATAGAAAGGTGCTGGATAAATGGGAGTCGGATGGTGTCATGACAACCATTAAGAACAAGTTGGGATACCGTATTCAGTTAATAAAAGGTGACTATTCAACTAAGCATATCCCAGGAAGTGATGTCACAGTCAAGTTGACGTTACAAAATGTTGGATTTGCAGCAATGTATAATCCACGGAAGTTACAGATGGTTTTAGTGTCTGCAGATGGTCGTAAAAGTTATGTAGCCACATTACCTGAAGATCCCCGCGCTTGGAAGCCATCTAAAAGTATCACTTTTGAGGAATCTATAGCTCTTCCTGTGGATATAGCCGAAGGTATGTATCAATTATACTTGTATCTCCCAGATGCAGAATCGACCTTGGCAGGAAATCCTCTGTATGCTGTCCGATTGGCAAATAAGGGCATTTGGGATTCTGCAACAGGCTATAATGACTTGAAAGCCACGATCAATGTGACGAGTTCTTACCATCTGAATAAGAGTACATCGAATATTAAGTTTATAGAAAAATAAGGATCATTATGGCAACATCTTCTTCAGGACAGAATGCTTCTGGGCAGCGGCTCCTTTCACTTGATGTGCTTAGGGGATTTGATCTTGCCTTGCTTGTATTAATACAACCTGTTATTTTCGCCTTGCTGGAAAAAATGCAACCGGCACAAGGTTCTTTCCTTGGATTTGTTTATTCACAGATTGAGCACTTGCCATGGGATGGCTTTTGCTTTTGGGATATCATTATGCCTTTGTTTATGTTTATGTCGGGAATCACGATACCCTTTGCCATGTCGAAATATAAAAGTGGCAGCTCTGTGATCGGATACCGTTTCTATGAGAGAATCATCAAGCGTTTTGTCGTATTATGGATTTTAGGCATGTTCTGTCAAGGTAACTTGATGGATTTAGACATACATACATTGAAGCTATATTCCAATACTTTACAGTCAATTGCTGTTGGCTATGTTGTCGTTTCTTTTTTGTATGTATTTACTTCTATCCGCACCCAACTATGTGTGGTGTCTTTCTTCTTTGTGGCTTATATAGCGGTCTTTGCTATATGGGGAGGTATGGATTTCACCATAGGAACGAATATTTGTCAGCAGATTGACAATCATTTGTTGGGGCATTTCCGTGATGGAGTTATTTGGCATGGAAACTATTGGTCTTTCGATCCAGATTATAATTATACTTGGATATTAAGCTCTCTTAATTTTGTAGTCACTGTGTACCTGGGTTGCTTGTCTGGCTATGTCTTGAAGGGTGACCGAACAAAGATGAATAAGTTTCTCTATCTTTTGTTAGGAGGCATCATCCTGATAGCTACTGGACTTCTTCTGAATGAGTGGATACCTATTATCAAGCATATATGGTCAAGCTCAATGACTTTATTCTCTGGAGGAATTTGCATGGTTCTGATGAGCGTCTTTTACTTCTGTATTGACATCAAAGGCTGGACGAAGGGAACAAAGTGGCTTAGGGTCTATGGCATGAACTCTCTGGCAGCTTATGTGATGATCCATATTCCTTTGGATTCCATCACAGATTGCTTCTTCCATGGATTTCGGCAATGGTTGGGCATTTACTATGTCGTGTTGCAGGTTGCAGTAGAGGTGCTTGTCATCTTCTTCGTTCTTAAATGGATGTTTAAGCATCAAGTCTTTATCAAAGCATAACAATTAAATCTTATCATATAATGAAAAAACTATATTTGTTGATGGTATTACTGCCCATGCTTATGTTCGTGGCATGCAGTGATCATGATACCAATGATTCCAACGAGAAAGATGGTCCCAAACCATCAATGGATCTGGCTGTGTCCCCACAGAGTGATCTCAATTATGGAGATCATATCTATGTGTCTGGACTGATGAGCGATGAGCGAAATCTGGAACACTATGAATTGATCTTGCGTAACAGTGCAGGTGATACACTCGCGACAAAATATCAAATGCTGTTGGGGCAGGAATTTACCTGTAATGATAATATACAAGTGCCGCTACCTAAGAATGCATCAACGGATCAACTGAGTTTACAAGTAAAACTTGATAATACCCGTAACGGCGAAGAAGTACAATCCTTTGATATCCAGAATGTAGGTATTCCTGATTTTGAGACCTTACATTTAATCCTTAGTAATGGGATGGTTGTCGATCTGATTAAGAATGGTAACGTTTACCAAACAGCTACGGAAAGTGTTTTCCCCGCTCATATTAAAGGGATTATCTCTACGACCACCAGTAAAAGTGGAATATGGTGGGGAACAAAAAATGGAGAGATTGCCTCTATGGCTAAGGATTCCATAACGATTGGTGGTGATGTTGAGGCTTCATTTACGGTGTCTTTCAACCCGGTTACGTTTGATTTAGACGAAGGTGAGCATCATATCTGGTCACCTGTAGATGCAAGTGATTGCTATTACCTCTTAGGAACAATCAGCGGGCATTGGATGGATGGTGAGATTACAACAGAACGTTCGAAGATGAAGATGACAGGTTTTGAAAGTGGCAATGATCGCTATTACACTTGGACCGCACCTGAAGGCGATGACCCAGAGACGGGTATGTGGGGATCCACTGCGGCAGGAGAGTTCCGTTTAAAGAAGGGAAATCATGGGAAATATATTCTATGGGATGGACATAAAATCATAGAAAGTCCTACGGATGATAAGTCAAAGAGCTTTCCGTTGACAGCTGGAGGTCCCTTTACCATCAAGGCTAATTTTAAGGATGGAAAGTGTTCCTCCGTTGATGTGTCTGGAGGAGGAAAGTCGATTACTTTCAACGATGAACAAGTGATTGTTAACGGGACCCCCATGGCACCCTTTATTAATTTTTCAGGAAATAAGCTCCCAATAAAAAATGGAATGGATTACATTTATGAGGGAAAGGTATCCATGAAGACTGGGCAAACAATCTCCTCTGAATTCGATTTGTCTCCATTTACGGCAAATCCAGACTTATTTAATGGAGATGGAAATGCTACTTGGACGTTGAAGTCCATCAGTGATACCTATCTAATCCGAATGGATCTGTTTAGTGGAGCTTTGTATGCTTGTCCTACCAGTGGATATCCAAACGTAATCTATATGGACGGATGGAGTTGGGCCCCGAGAGAATCATCGACAGCCGTGGTTTGGGATGTCAATCAGGTCTTACCCTTAGTCAGGACTTCTTCCGGGACTTACGAAGGAACGTTCTATGATTTTGGATGGGGTGGCGATGTCGCTTTTTATGTAACATGGCCAGGTAGTGGTAAGACAGTAAGGATTCCGATCACGAACTTCTCAAGTGCTTATCTGAACCCCTCAAACGGAGATACCAGTTTCCTCATTCCTTCTGGTACAGGATATTACAAAGTCGTCATTGACCTGAAAGACGGCATTAACATTAGCCCTGACGGTACGGTTACTCCTAAGGGACAGTCTAAGTTTACGCTCAACTATATCTCGCAATAATGCATAAAGCAAAGAGGGCACATCATTTGACGATGCACCCTCTTTCCTTTTTTATTTCGCTGCTAAGACTTCAACTTCAACTAAGGCTCCCTTGGGCAACTTCTCTACTGCAACCGCAGAGCGAGCAGGGAAGGGCTGCGTGAAATACTGCGCGTAAACTTCGTTCATGGCAGAGAAATCATCCATGTTATCCAAATAGACTGTTGTCTTGACGACATGGCTGAGGTCTGTGCCGGCAGCCTTCAGGATGTTGCCTGCGTTTTCAATGGCCTGGCGGGTTTGCTCCTTGATCCCACCTTCAACAAAGTTGCCCGTCTTCGGGTCAATAGGAATCTGACCGGAGGCAAAGACGAAACCGTTTACTTCAATAGCCTGGCTATATGGACCGATAGCTGCAGGCGCATTGTCTGTGTGAATTGCTTTCATTGTTGTTTGCTTTTATAGTTATACAAGTAGAAATCCCTTATCAGAGAGGGCTTTCTTGATACTCTTGATATGTTCCTCATTCCGGGTCTCTACGGCAACGCTCAGGATGCAAGCGTTTACTTTCTGGCGATTCTGGGTGCGGTCGTGGTGCACCCCAGTGATATTGGCTCCCATATTGGCAATCGTGGAGATGACCTCTGACAGCTCTCCGGGATGATCCTCCAATTCCATGTCGATCTTGCAAAGCCGCCCACTCTTGACGAGACCTCGGTTGATGACCCTGTTCAGGATGGTGACGTCGATATTGCCACCGCTGACCACGCATACTACCTTCTTTCCTTTCACTGGCACCTTGTTGAACATCACGGCTGCCACGCTGGCGGCCCCCGCGCCCTCGGCTACCATCTTCTCACTCTCGATGAGCTTTAAGATAGCGGCGCAGATCTCATCCTCGCTGACCGTGATGATGTCGTCCACGTATTTCGCACAGGTGTCATACGTGATGTTGCCAGGCTCTTTCACTGCAATGCCATCGGCAATGGTGGACACGGATGGCAACATCTCGGGCTTATGGTCGTGAATGCTGTGCACCATGCTGGCTGCGCCTTCAGCTTGAACGCCATAGACTTTTACCTTAGGGTTCAGGCTCTTGATGGCAAACGCTACTCCTGAGATCAGTCCTCCGCCGCCAACAGGGACCACTACGGCATCGGCATCTGGCAATTGCTCTACTAATTCCAGTCCGATGGTTCCTTGACCGGCAATGACATTCTCGTCATTGAAGGGATGGATGAAAGTGTAACCGTATTGGTCGCGCAGCTCCAGGGCTTTCTGATAAGCATCGTCATAAACACCCGGGACGAGGCAGACCTCTGCTCCCAAACGGCGGGTGGCCTCCACCTTGCTGATGGGGGCTCCTTCTGGCAGGCAAATCAAGCTCTTGATGCCCATGGCTGTGGCTCCTAAGGCAACGCCTTGCGCATGGTTGCCTGCCGAGCAGGCGATCACACCTTTCTTCTTTTCTTCTTCCGTGAGTTGGGAAATCTTGTAATAAGCACCGCGGATCTTGAAAGAACCTGTCTTCTGCAGGCATTCTGGCTTCAAATATACATCACAGTCAGGGTTGATCCTTGGCGTATGAATAAGCTCCGTCTTGCGAATAACTGGATTCAGCACGTAACGGGCTTTGTAGAAATTGTCTAATTGCAACATCTTACCTATTTATTATCCTAAATCTTTTTCCGCTTGCAAAAGTAGAAAGATTTGGTCAAAACACCAAGAATTCTTTTGATTTCTTGCTTTTTTCTCCTTTTTCTGAGCATTGTGAAAGATGATCCCTCTCTCCGTTTTTTTGTTAGGGGGGGATCATGGAGCAGATGACGCCTGCACGGTCATGCAGGCGCAACCTGATCAAGCTGGTTCCTGTGAAAGTGTTATTTCTGGATGGGCTCTACGATATAGGAACTTTTGGCTGGATTGTTGACGGCTCCCGTGGCAAAGTCTACGCCGAGTCCAATCAATCCACCGATGGCGATATTGCCGAAAACCCAACCGTTGACACTCTTTCCTGGGATGATGTCTGGATAAGTGTAGTGGTCGGATGTGATCTTGATTGGCAAATCAAGTTTCTTCCTTTTTACCTTGATGGTATAAGGTAGGGTAGCGGTCTGGTAGGTACTGTCAAGTGTTGTGATGGTGATGGGCTCCTGGATTTCTCCAATGAGGTTGACTTTGGCCTTCGTTCCTGTAAAGATCGTTGCACAAGAAGTAAGCAGGAGCGTGCCCAGGATGGAGGCAACTCCCCCCATGATAGTTTTCTTCATAATTGGTATGATTTGATTGAATTGAACATGATATCGTGTGGAGTCCGTTAGGACTTGATTATCCTTTCATCTTGTCAGAGTTGAGGATGGTGATTTTCTTCCCTTCGATCTTGATGGCTCCTAAGTCCTCAAACTCTGATAGGCACCTGAGGAGGGAGAACTTTTGTATGCCGAAGCTGTCTGCGATCTCCTGTCGTGTCTTGTCGAGGGTCACGACACGGCTCTTCTGCCGTTCTGCCGCCTTGATCAGGAAATAGGCTACTTTCTCGCGGACCGTGAACAAAGACAGGATGCGTAACTTGTTGGTGAGAAAGACATCGATATTGGACAGGAGCAAGATAAAGTTCATCCGGATCTGCGGATCCGTGTCAATGAGCCTCTTCAGTTCCGAGGGCATCATCCTGAGGATCTGCGTGGGCTGACTGGTCTCTACGCTGACCGGCATGGCATTCTTCTTGGAGAAGATGAAGGCAGGTGCGACAAGCGTCCCTTGACGCAGGTGGTCGATTTGGACAAGCTTCCCTGACAGGCCCACCATTCTGGCTACCATCTCTCCCTCGATGATGATGTCCGCATACTTGCACGGCATCCCGGCAAGGACATAGACATCCTTGGCCACATAGTTGACGATCTTGTAATCAATACTGTCAAGGATACCCTTGATATCGGTTGCCTGTAGCCCATTGAAGAGCGGGCATTGCATGAGGCTGTTTGTGATTTCTCTATCCATGTTCTTATACGATGGTCCAAAGTTAGATGAATAATTTGAATACGGCAAGCTTTTGCCTCTTTTTTTACCAAGAATCATCCTAAAAGCAGGAGATGGCCTTTTGGTTTGCGATTGATAACCTTTTGCAAGCTGATAGATGACCGATTGGGCGATGAAAGATAACCTCTTGGAAAACAGGTCGCGAGCTTCTAAAATCTGCAGTATCTCACCTGATCCGTTCGTTCTTTTGCATCTTAGGAATAAAAATAAAACCTGTTTTGTTTTGCAGTTCGCTCCGTTTACTGTATCTTTGCCCTTTATAACCAACCTATAATATCACGATGAAAACAATTTTGAGACGAACATTGCTTACAGTGGGATTGGCATCCACGATTACATTGACTATGGCAGAGACAAAACAGACGGTCAGCAACCCGTTGCTGCACCCCAGCGGACTCCTCTTCGGGGCTCCAGACTTTAGCAAGATCCAGTCGAGTGACTACCTTCCGGCATTGAAGGCGGGCATCGAGAACCAGCGCGCGAATATCCAGAAAATCGTGACGAACAAGGCGAAGCCGACCTTCGCCAACACGATCTTGGCCTACGAGAACAGTGGAAAACTGCTCGACCGCGTGTCGAGTGTCTTCTTTTGCCTGACCAGTGCTGACAAGACACCGGCGATCGCAGAGACAGAGAAGGCGATCCGACCCTTGTTGACGCAACTCGACAATGAGATCTCCTTCAACGAGAAGCTGTTCCTGCGCGTGAAATATGTGTACGACCATGAATACAAGGCACTGAAGGGTGAGGACAAGCGGCTCTTGGAAGAGACCTACAAGGGCTTCGTGCGCAGTGGCGCCTTGTTGCCGAAGGAGAAAAAGGCAAGGGTGGAGCAGATCAACAATCGCATCTCAGAACTGCAACAGAAATGGGGGACGACCTTGCAGGATGCTACCAATGGAGCGGTTGTCTGGGTGAACAGCCGCGAGGAACTTTCTGGCCTGAGCGAACAGGACATCGCACAATGCAAGAAAGACGCTGACAGCCGGGGCGGCAAGGCCCCTTATGCCATTGTGATCGTCAACACAACACAGCAGGCGATCCTTACCAACCTTGACAACCGTGCCCTTCGCAAGCGGGTGTACGAGGCTTCGATCCATCGTGCCGATGGCACAAACAGCTTCAATACTTTCCCCATCGCCACGGAGATCGCGAAGTTGCGGGCAGAGAAAGCGGAGCTGATGGGGTATAAAAACTATGCATCCTATTCCTTGGAGAAGACGATGGCAAAGACACCGGAGAATGTCTATTCCTTCTTGAAAAGCTTGATCCAGGAATATCGACCGGCAGCTGACCGGGAGACTGCTGCCATCGAGGCGTATGCCCGGAAGTCGCAGGGGGACAGCTTCAACCTGGAACCTTATGACAGGTTTTACTATTCTGCGAAGATGAAGAAGGAACAGCTCAACCTTAGTGATGATGACGTGAAGCCCTATTTCAATATCGATAGCGTGTTGGTTAACGGTGTCTTGTATGCCGCTCACCGCGTGTATGGGCTTACCTTCAAGGAGCGCAAGGACTTGCCTACCTATCATGCCGACATGAAAGTGTTTGAGGTCTTTGACGCGAATGGCAAGCCTATGGCTCTCTGGTACTGCGATTATTTCCGTCGCCCCACCAAGCGTGGGGGCGCGTGGATGAGTTCCTTTGCCAAGCAGAGCAAGGAATGGAACCAGCAGCCTGTGATCTACAACGTGTGCAATTTTGCCAAGGCACCCGATGGCCAGCCTTCGTATGTGACCTGGGATGAGGCGACCACGATGTTCCATGAGTTTGGGCATGCCCTGCAGGGGATGCTATCCAATTGCCGTTACAATACGTTGAGTGGTACCGCAGTGCCCCGTGATTTCGTGGAGATGCCGTCACAGTTTAATGAGAGCTTCGCGTCGATCCCGGAGATCTTCGACCATTATGCCCGTAATGCGAAAGGAGAGAAGATGCCGGATGACCTGAAAGCGAAGATGCTACGCTCCATCAACTTCCAGCCTTGCTATGCCTTGGGCGAGAACTTGGCTTCTACTTGTATCGACCTGGCATGGCACGTGCTGCCTTCTAAGGAGGTGCCAACTGCTGAGGGGGCAAAGGCGTTTGAACAGAAGGCCTTGGGTGAGGTCAACCTGTTGGATGCCCAGATCCCTCCTCGTTATTATACCTCTTATTTCAACCACGTATGGGGCGGTGGCTATGCTGCTGGCTATTACAGTTATTTGTGGACGGAAGTGCTCGCCGACAACATCGCCGAGGCCTTCCAGCGGAAGGGCGCGTTGAAGCGTTCCACAGGGGATGAGATGCGTGACAAGATCCTGAGCCGGGGCTACACGGTCGACTTGATGAAGGCCTTCACCGATTTCACAGGACTGCAAGAGCCTGATACCAAGGCTCTGCTGAAGCAAAGGGGATTGTAAGATGAAGATTGAAATATCAGAACGAACCCTCCATTTCAAGCAGCCGGCAGGAACGTCACGGGGCGTGTATACCTCTCGGCACAGCTATTACCTAACCCTCACCTCGGAAGAGAAGCCCGGGGTGAAGGGAGTAGGGGAGTGTGCCACCCTGCCCGACCTCTCCTGCGACGCGATTCCGGAATATGGCAGGATCCTGCGGCAGATCTGTGAGATGACGATGCAATTGGGAAAGATCCCTTATGAGATGCTTCGTCCTTATCCCTCTATCCTCTTCGGGTTGGAGACAGCCTTCGCCCAATGGGAGGCAGACGGCTCCCAGGCCTTCTTCGACACGCCCTTTGCCCATGGCAAGGAGGGAATCCCAATCAATGGATTGGTGTGGATGGGATCGTACGACGAGATGTATCGTCGGCTGGAAGAAAAGCTCAGGCTCGGCTTCCGCTGCGTGAAACTGAAGATTGGGGCGATCGACTTCGGCCAAGAACTGGACCTGATCCAACATATCCGGTCGGCTTTCCCACCAGAGAAAGTACAGCTACGGGTGGATGCCAATGGAGGGTTCAACCCTGCCAATGCCATGCAACGGTTGGAGGCACTTGCCCCTTACCATATCCATTCCATAGAGCAACCCATCAAGCAGCACCAATGGGCGGACATGGCAAGCCTCTGCCGGGAATCGCCCATACCGATTGCCTTGGATGAGGAGCTGATCGGCGTGAATGTCAGGTCGATGAAAGAGATGCTCTTGGACACGATCCAACCGCAGTATATTGTCCTCAAGCCCTCCCTCCATGGGGGCATGTTCGGATGCGACGAGTGGATTGCCATGGCCCGGAAGCGGGGCATCGGCAGTTGGATGACCAGTGCCTTGGAAAGCAATATCGGACTGAACGCAATCGCCCAGTACACGGCCAAGACGTATGGACCGCAGATCCAGATGCCCCAAGGATTGGGGACGGGGCAGCTCTTTACCGACAATATCCCCATGCCGCTGACCATCAAGGGCGATCAGCTATGGATGATCACCTCACATTCGTAAAGGCAGATGACACTCAACAAATTCTTGCAAGAATGGGAGAATGGCTCCGACCGGGTATGGGTGCGCACGAGTGGCTCCACAGGAAAGCCCAAGCCGATGTACGTGGAGAAAAGTCGGATGTTGGCAAGTGCCCGTATCACTTGCGATTTCTTGGGCCTTCAGCAGGGCGACACTGCCTTGCTATGCATGCCATTGGATTATATAGCCGGGAAGATGGTGGTGGTGAGAAGCCTGGAAAGGGGACTGAGGCTTATCTCCGTTCCTCCTTCCGGACATCCCTTACGTGACGTGGAGGACCCCTTGTCCTTCGCTGCCATGGTGCCGATGCAAGTCTTTAACTCCCTGCAGGTGCAGGCAGAGCGGGAGAGGCTGATGCAAGTGAGAAACCTGATCATTGGGGGCGGGGCTGTCGATGATGCCCTTGCCCAGGAGCTGAGGTCGTTCCCGCATGCCGTTTGGAGCACGTATGGGATGACGGAGACCCTCTCGCATATTGCCTTAAGGCGGCTGAGCGGCGACGAGGCAAGCGATTGGTACACCCCTTTCGAAAGCGTTCGTATCTCCAAGGATCAGGAAGGGTGCCTGGTCATCGATGCTCCTTTGGTTTGCGACCATCGCTTGGTAACCCATGATCGGGTCGAGTTGTCGCCAGATGGTCGCCATTTCCGGGTCTTGGGCAGGAAAGACAACGTCATTGACAGTGGGGGCATCAAGATCCAGATCGAGGAAGTGGAAAAGGCACTGAAGCCTTATCTCCATGTCCCCTATTTGATTACGAGAGGAAAGGACAAGAAATTCGGGGAGATCGTTGTCCTCTTGACCGAAGCAACGGATCTCCCCGCTATATCAGAGACTTGCAAGCAAGTCCTGCCGAAATACTGGCAGCCTCGCAAATACGTGAATGTCGACCGCCTACCTTACACGGAGACGGGTAAGCCCGCCCGTGCGGAAGCTGAGAAAATGGCAGGTGATTAGCCTTCGCGGAAGAAGTCCAATGCTTCCTTGATTTCCTCTTCCGTGGCGGTTTGGTTGATCTTGATATCCCCAATGCCCCCTAACAAGGTGAAGTTGATGGTCCCAGCCGTATTCTTCTTGTCATGGTGCATCAGTTCTATCAGTTCAGGATAATCGTCACAGGTAATCCCTAAGGTCCCGTAGTTCTCTCGGATAAACTGGAAAGTCTGCCGCATCTTGTCTTGTGGAAATCCTGTCTTGGTCACGCTTAGGTACAGTTCTGGGATGAGACCGTATGCTACCGCATAGCCATGCAGGACCGGGGTGCGCTTCAGGGCCCAGCTCTCAAAAGCATGACCGAAGGTATGGCCTAAGTTCAGGGCCTTGCGAATGCCATGTTCCATAGGGTCCTCTTTGACGATCCGCTCTTTTACTTGGACCGAGTCAGCCACCATCCGCTGCAATTGCTCAAGGTCGGGGTGCCGTAAGTCGAAGGACACCAGTTCCGCCCACATCGTTTCCTGACTGATCAGTCCATGTTTCAGCATCTCCGCGTAGCCGGAATTGATATTCTTCTCATCCAAAGTCTTGAGGAATTTCGTGTCTAAGATCACGAACTTACTGTCGTTGAACACCCCAATCTCGTTTTTCAGTCCATTGAAATTAATCCCCGTCTTTCCACCCACAGACGCATCAACCATGGCCAAAAGGGTGGTGGGGATATTGATAAAGTCGATTCCTCTTTTGAAGGTAGAGGCAGCGAATCCTCCTAAGTCGGTGACCATCCCGCCTCCTAAGTTGATCAAGCAAGAATGGCGGGTAGCCCCTCCATCGCCCAAAGCTTTCCAAACGGAAGCAAGGGTGTCAAGATCCTTGTGTGTGTCCGTAGCTCCGATCGTGATCAGCGTGGCTTTCTTCAGCGAGAAAAACTCCTTGATGACCGGCCAGCACTTCTGTGCCGTTGTCTCGTCGGTGAGGACGAAGAGGCGGTCGTGCTCACACTCAGAGATCGCTAATGCCAATTCTCTCTTCAAATTCTTGGAAATAATAATTCTCTGCTCCATAATCAAATAACGTATTTTCTCGGGAACAAAGGTAAAGGAAATATGTCAGAAAACAAAAAAAATGGCTTATTTTTCACCCATCGGTTAAACCGAATGCCTTTTTGCGCGTCTAAAGGTTAATGAACAAAAATCAAACAATGAGGAAATCACTTCTATGGCTGCTGCTGACGGTGATGTCAATGGCAGCATCCGCACAAAACCGCCAGATCACGGGAATGTTAGAGGACCGGGATACGAAAGAGCCCATGATGCAGGTTGTTATCCAACTGTTGAAAATGGACAGTACTTATGTGGCAGGGACAGTATCTAACGAGAAAGGGCTTTTTTTCGTGAATGCGCCCGCGAATGGCAAATATCTGTTGAGACTATCCAGTGTGGGATATCCCACGACCATCAAGCGAATTGTCATTGCCCAGGATAAGGACCTTGCCTTAGGGCGTATCGTCTTAGGTGCAGAGGCAATCATGCTGAAAGGGGCAAGCGTGACGGCACGTGCCAACAAGGTGACCTTGAAGGAAGATACCTTCGTCTACAATTCCGCGGCTTATCGTACGCCGGAAGGATCGACCATCGAAGAGCTTGTGAAACGCTTGCCAGGCGCGCAGGTCAGCGATGATGGGACCATCACCATCAATGGGAAAACGGTGAAAAAGATCTTAGTGGACGGCAAGGAGTTCATGACCGGAGATACCAAGACAGCCTTGAAGAATATCCCAACCTCGATCATCGAGAAGATCAAGGCATATGACCAGAAAAGTGACCTGGCACGTGTGACAGGCATTGATGACGGGAACGAGGAGACTGTCCTCGACTTTGGGGTCAAGAAAGGCATGAACAAAGGAATGTTTAGCAATATCGACCTTTCCGCGGGTACCCATAGCCGTTATTCCGATCGGTTGATGGGCGCTTACTTCCAGGATAAGATCCGGGTGATGATGTTTGGCTCGGCCAACAACACCAATGACATGGGATTCCCCGGTGGGGGCGGTCGTGGTAATTTCGGAGCAGGCAGACAAGGCTTGAATGCCTCGAAGATGTGGGGCGCAAACGTCAACTATGATGACGGCAAGAAACTACAAATCGATGGGAGCTTGCGGTGGAACCACTCGGATGGGGATACGCAATCCAAGACCTCTGCCGAGAACTTCGTGGGAAGCGTGAACTCCTTTTCCAACTCCTTGAGCCAGAAATACTCCCGGAGCAATAGTTGGAATGCCCGGATGCGCCTGGAATGGAAACCGGATACGTTGACGGACATCATGTTCCGTCCGACGTTCAGCTATTCCACCAGCGATGGTCGCTCTACCAGCAATTCCGCTGCCTTCAACGCAGACCCGTACAGCTATGTCAACACGGATCCCTTAAGCGCGGAGTCTTTGGCAGCCTTGGCTTCCGACAGTATCATTACCAATACCCGTTCGCAGACCTCCATCTCCTATAGTGACTCGAAAAGTGCGTCTGCTATGTTGCAATATAACAGGAGGCTGAACAACAAGGGCCGTAACTTCACCCTGCGGGGAGACGTGAGCTACAGTAATGCTGACAGCAAGAGCCTGTCCAACAGCAATGTGCACCTGTATCAGGTGAAGGATTTCTTGGGCAATGACTCTACCTACCAGACGAACCGGTATAACCTGACACCTACCAAGAACTGGAGCTATAGCTTGCAGACCACCTACAGTGAGCCGATCTTCAGGGCGGTGTTCCTGCAGTTCAGCTATAAGTATACCTATAGTTATAAGAAGAGCGACCGCTCTACATACGACTTCAGTAATTTGGGAGAGAACTTCTTCAGTGGGGTCAATCCGATGTATCGGGGATGGGACTCCTACCTGAACCTGCTGTCCAATCCCTTGTCTGATTACTTGGATTCCGACCTCAGTCGTTTTTCCGAGTATAAGAACTATACCCATAACTTTGAGCTGATGCTTCGCATTATCCGCAGCAAGTATCATTTTAATGTCGGCGTGATGGTTCAGCCCCAGAAGTCGCATTTCGTTCAGGACTATCAGGGCTTGCATACGGATACCACCCGAAACGTGACCAATATCGCCCCGACACTCGACTTCCGGTATCGTTTCAACAAGGTAAGCAACCTGCGTATCAACTACCGTGGTACTTCCACCCAGCCCAGCATGACCGACCTGTTGGATATCACTGATGACAGCGACCCGTTGAACATCACCAAAGGTAACCCAGGATTGAAGCCTTCCTTTACCAATAACTTCCGACTTTTCTATAATACCTATTTAGAAAAGCATCAGCGTGCGATCATGACATTCCTGAACTATAGCAATACACGAAACAGCATCAGCAATAAGGTGACGTATGACGAGACGACGAGTGCCAGGACCACACAGCCAGAGAATATCAATGGCAACTGGAACGCCAATGGTGCCTTCATGTTCAATACCGCTATCGACTCTGCTGGTATCTTTAACGTGAATACGTTCACCAATGTGGGCTATAATAATTATGTGGGCTACTTGGCAGTGAACAGTGCTTCCTCATCGGTCAAGAACACCACCCGTTCCTTGAATTTAGGAGAACGCCTGGAAACCTCTTACCGTAATAGTTGGCTGGAGTTTGCCTTGGATGGTTCCTTCAACTATACCCACTCCCGCAATAAGTTGCAAACCTCCAGTAACTTGGATACATGGCAGTTTGCTTATGGCGGTAGCCTGAATATCACGACCCCATGGGGCATGAGCTTAGCCACAGACTTGCATGAGAACAGCAGACGTGGGTATAGTGACAACTCGATGAACACGAACGAGCTGGTTTGGAATGCCCAGCTGTCTCAGGGCTTCTTGAGAGGGAAGCCATTGACGGTCAGCTTGCAGTTCTACGACATCCTGCATAACCAGAGCAACCTCAGTCGCACCATCAGTGCTACCCAGCGCAGTGATACAGAGTATAACAGCATCAACAGCTATGCGATGTTGCACGTGATCTACCGGATGAATCTCTTTGGTACGAAGGAGGCACGTGAGCAGATGCGGCGTGGTCCTGGTGGTCCCGGCTTTGGTGGCGGTCGTCCTCCAAGAGGTGGTGGCTTTGGTGGCGGTCGCCCTCCACGCGGTGGCTTCGGCGGACCGATGATGGCAGACTAATGCTGTGCTTGGGGGGACCAGTATGCTAAAATTCCCCCCCCTAACGGATTTTCGCTTGTCCCATTGCCTGTTCTTGAACTCCGTAGGGCTCATGCCCACATGCTTGCGGAAGAAAGTGTTCAGGTGAGCGAGCGATGAGAAGTTCATGTCGGTAGCAATTTCGGACAGTGTCTTCGTGGAGTTTGCCAGTAGTTTGCGGATGTGTATAACCGTAAAGCGGTTGATCCAATAATTGGCACCCTGCCCCGTGAACGTCCGTGTTGCTGCCGACAAGTATTTCGTAGTGACGTTCAGCTTGTTGGCATAGTAGTCTAATGTCCGGTGATTTACGTATTCCCCCTCTTCGAGCAGGCCGATGAAGCCCGCCATGACCTCTATGTACCTTGACGAAACCGTATTGTTCGTGCTTCTGCTGAAATAGATACCGCATAAGTCGAGTGCTAGATTCTGCACGGCATGGTACAGTGTCTTTTCCCGATAGACGATGTTCCGATGTGCTATTCTCCACTCTAAATGCTTGAAGTCGAGGTTGATCAGCATTTGCTGTTCTTCGTTTAAGGTGACAATGGGATTTAGGAATATTTCCGTTGAGCCATGTAATTTCGTACCATTAATACTATGGGGAATCTCAATGATTTCCGGGCGGATATAGATGCATGTCGCCTGGAAGTCGGGCGAAGGTCTTTTGTCTTCCACCAGGTATTGTAGTGGCAGTATCATGGCGTTGCCTTTTTTCAGGATTGATTCCTTGCCATTGAAGCCGAACTTGCATTCCCCATTGGTACACAGGATGTGCGCAATGTAGCTGGAAATGCTCCGATCCCCGCCTAATCTCTTCAGGTCGTGATCTATAATGATTAGATTCTCATCTCCTAACATAGTCAGTGTCGTAATTTCGTTCGTTATTATGATGTTTAGGCAGTCTTTTGACTAACCTTTTCGCATCAAATCTTTATCTATATTTATGCCAATTCTTTACAGTTATCGAAACTAAGTTGTTGCAAAGATAGCATGATTCGTTTTCAAATCGTGCATTCTGATAGTAAATATTACATATTTTATCATAAAAGACAATATTAGGCAAAATATGTTAATCAAAGTGCAATATATGTAATTAGTACAATTAAGGAATTCTTTAACTTTGCACCGTGTAAGAGAGATCAAATGAATCTATTGAATCGGTGGGATAACCCAGGTTCTGTTCTCATAATTATCGATAACCAATTATATCTTTAAACGAATAATACTGCAAAATGAAAAAAGTAGTGATTGTATTAATGGTTGGCTTGCTGACATCTATCAGCGTCTATGCAAAAGACTTTTATATGATTACGCAGTCAGTAACGAAAAATCACCTGAAATTCAAGCAAACCTCAGATGATACTTGGCTCATGTATGTGCCAGCAACGTATCCGTGCCCTAATGCAGGAAATAATGCATATACAGGCTTCCAGTTTATCGTGGGCGATGACGAGGGATACCTCTATACACCTCAGTCTAAAGGTCAGATGGTCAATGGAGAGGACGGCCCCAACAGCGGAACGCTTACCAAGTCGACCAGCAAAAGAGCCAGTTGGTGGGGCTGGAGTCTTTCTGGTAACTGCCTTGAAGTGAAGAAGAACGTGCCACAGTCGGAGCAAAAGAATCCATATAATGGCATGACAGCCAAGGATCTCGTGATGGATGGCTGTCTGGAGCTTACCATCACACAGAATGCTGATGGCAGCCTCACCTACAAGGCGAAGCTTAATGACCAGAAACGTGTGGCATACGCGGCTTGCAACTGCACGGAAGGAAGTGATAACGGTACTTATTATGCAGCCAAATACACCACCTTCCTCTTTGCTGACAAGCAGAGCGATGGTACCTTCTCGCCTTATTATAAAGGGAAACTTGTGTTCGAGGATATCCCTGCCGAGAACAATAACCAGACAACCCATAAGGGCTTTTATTTCTATACGCCAATAGGCGAGAACGGAGAGCCGAATGGCTGGGATGCTGCTGAACGTTGGTGGAAGCAGGTGGGCAACGGCTTAGGCACGCGCGGCATTAGTGCAGATGATAATAATTTGTATCAGAACGGAGGCAACTACTCATTGCCCCGCGTCGGCTCCTATGATATTTCAACTACCTTCTATTATGGCAAGTATAGTCAGGGAATATTGGATAAGAAGCCTGCTGACAGTTACGACCAGCCCTTAGTAGGCTCTATCCGCACTTATTGTAACAAAGACCATGACATGCAGGATCGCTATCATGTGCACTCTTACATTGCTGTCGGTTATAAGAAAGTTTCTGATGGTGGTGATGACCAGGATGCTTTTATCTTAAGGGAGATACCTTATATCCCCCAGGGCGTAGGCGTATTGCTTTATACCAACGACGCAACAGTGGATACATTGGCTCCAAGAAAGGACATGATCTATACGGGCACGAAATCGTATGACCCGAATACGGTGAACTATCTCGTGCCTACTTTTGAGGTAACACCGGTCCATACTTATGAATATGTGGAGGGCAAGAAATACATCAACTTCTTCCTCGACCAACTGTACTATACCAATACGTGGAAGAAGGGCACCTATCATCAAGACCAGAAAGTGGAGGAAGAAACGCCTGTGGATAATTATTGGGGATTCTTCAGTGCCATTGACGGCGAAAAGAGTTATCCTGGTCGTGCCTATCTGCATTTCCCTGCTGACGATGGCGACGAGTTAGTGCGTTGGATTGATGAAGATGGTCAGGCGGGAGCTAAATGCGCTATCGGATTCGATGATAACCATACGACGGGCATTACGCACGTAACCACCACAACCAAGCAACAGAATGACGGTGCTTATTATACTGTTGATGGTCGCAGGGTAGCAAAGCCTACACATGGTATCTTCATCCACAATGGAAAGACATACCTCTTTAAATAACAAGATGATGGAAAAAAGAAAGAGAATATACAAGATACCTACAACAGCGGTAGTACGGATCGAGCATGATATTTACTTGTTGACTGGTTCTGGAGAGACCGATCAAGGAAGAGATACAAGACCCGCGAAGACCAACCCTTTTGCCGATGATGACAATATAGGGCAGTGGGCAGACGCTTCACAGAACTGAGTCATTATGAATGCAGTGATGGAGGATAGGAAAAGAGGGCAGATAGCTCCTCTTGGTAAATGAGAATGATAGATTGATAGAACTTTCGTAAATAATAAAAGGTGGGACTTTCACGGTCCCACCTTTTTTGTTACTCGGTCAACAGTCGTTCGATGACCTCAGGAAAATACTTCATTTCCAATTGATGTTCTTTCTCAGCGATGTCATCCGGGGTATCCTCAGGTGAGAGGGAAGTCGTGAACTGAGCAATGATCTCTCCTCCGTCGCAGACTTTGCTCACCCAGTGGACAGTCATCCCTGTTTCCTTCTCTCCTGCAGCCTTGACCGCCTCATGGACATGATGCCCATACATTCCTTTCCCTCCGAACTTCGGCAGGAGGGCAGGGTGGATGTTGATCATCCGATGGTCGTAAGCATCAATGAGGAAATCCGGGACCATCAGCAGGAAACCCGCCAAGACAATGAAGTCGATTCCATATTTCCTTAGCAAAGGCATCAAGACCTCTTCCTTGTTAAAGTCAGCCTTCGTGCATACCTCGGTCGCGATTCCTAAGTGACGTGCTCGCGTAAGTGCGTAAGCGTCAGGCTTGTTGCTTAGGACGAGTGCGATGCGTATCTGGTGACTGCCTGAGAAATACCGGATGATATTCTCGCAGTTCGTCCCGTTGCCAGATACAAAGAGCGCGATATTCTTCATGTTCGTTGTGATTGGGTTAGCAGTTTTTCCTTATTATTCTTTCTCATCTTCGAGGTCATCATCATCCCATGCCTCTTCGTCATCAAATCCGAACAAGGCAGGATCGACAAAGGCATCTAAGGCTCGTCGGTCCTTCTTGGTTGGTCGGCCCGTTCCCCTTGCCCTGTTGACGAACCCGCTGATGCGACTCATCTCCAACAGTTCGTATTGCTTCTTGTCCGTGACGTTCTCATAGATCTCCGGCAGCAATTTCGCCCCGACCCGTTGCTCGATGGTCTTGAGCACCTTGAATGAATAGGTGATAGGCGGTTTCTTGACATGGACGACCTCGCCCACCTTGATCGTATGACTGGGCTTCACTTGAACCCCATTGATCGTGACGCGCCCATTTTTGATGGCATCCACAGCAATCGACCTTGTCTTGAAGATCCTTGCAGCCCACAGCCATTTGTCTATTCTTGCGATATCTGCCATAAGCATTTCAACTAAAAAGCAGGGAAGACCTATTTCTTCCCTAATTTATTAAATTGGTTCATCGTGATGTCGATGCCTGCCAAGACAAAGCTCTTGATGATTTCAACCGCCATGTCGATGCTGGGTTGCAATACCTTCATGTCCTCTTCGGAGTAATGTCCTAATACCCAGTTGATCTGTTCTCCTCGTGGATAGTCATTCCCGATGCCCATGCGCAACCGTGCATAGTTCTCGCCGATGAGCTGCTGGATATGTCCCAGTCCGTTATGCCCTCCATTGCTTCCACTGGCTTTCAGCCGGAACGCCCCTAAGTGCAGGGCCACGTCATCCGAGATGACCAGAAGTCGTTTCTGGTCGATGTTCTCTTTGTTCAGCCAATAGCGAACGGCATTGCCACTGAGATTCATGAACGTCGTGGGTTTCAGGCAGATTACTTTCCTTCCTTTCAAGGACGTCTCAGCGATGAATCCGTATCGTTTGTCCTCAAAAACAATATTGGACGCTTTAGCGAAAGCGTCCAATACCATAAATCCTGTATTGTGGCGGGTACCCTGATATTCATCCCCAGGATTTCCCAAGCCTACAATTAAATATTTATCCATTTATATTACTTTGCTGCGTCTGCTGGAGCTGCTGCATCTGAAGCTGCTGCATCCTCTGTACTTTCCTCAGTAGTCTGATCGCTTGCAACAGCCTGACGTGTCATCTTCACGGAGCAAACAACGACTTCTTTAGGAGTAGCGATGTCCAAGCCTTCGAAGCTCAGCTGACCCACCTTGATGCTCTTGCCTAATTTCAAGCCAGTAACGTCGATATCCAAGTGCTCAGGAATCTGCTGATAAGGAGCTGTTACGTTGATCTTGCGGATAGAGAGGTTCATACGACCACCATCACGAACACCTTGTGCCAGACCATTCAACTTGACAGGGATACCAATCGTGATAGGCTTCTGGTCGTTCACCTCGAAGAAGTCTACATGAAGCAGGGCATCCGTCACTGGGTGGAACTGGAGTTCTTTGATAATAGCTGTGTGGGCTTCCCCATCAATGATCAATTTGATGACATAGATATGAGGAGTGTAAACAATCTTACGGAGCTCGCTCATAGGAGATGCGAATGACAAAGCTACGGGCTTACCGTCAGCAACGGCCTCACCATAAAGGTTGCAAGGAACCAATCCTTCTTTTCTCAATGTCTTAGAAGCTTTCTTTCCAAGGTCTGTACGCTTCTGACCTGATACATTAATCTCTTTCATAATGTGTTACTCTAAATTAAGTTGACTATTGTTCATTGTGCCTTAATTCGCCATCACACGAGACTTAACTCTTTAACGATGTGCTCAAAAAAGCGGTGCAAAGGTACGCTTTTTCTTTGAAATGTGCAAAGTTTCTATAAAAAAACGTCGAAAACATTTACTTTGCTTGCATATCACGAGAAATTTACCTACTTTTGCAAGTGTAATTACAAGTTATCAGAAAGAAAAACAAGTTATTTCAAGAATAATGATTAACAGAGAATTGATTCGGATAAAGATAGTTCAGTTAACCTACGCATACTATCAAAACGGGAATAGGAACATGGACAATGCTGAGAAGGAGCTTCTTTTCAGCCTGTCAAAGTCTTATGATTTATACAATTACCTGTTGGACCTCATCGTGGCAGTGACCCGTGAGGCAAGGCATCATGTGGATGTAGAAACGGCAAGGGCACAGCGTGAGGGAACGGAAAAGCCTTCGCAGAAGTTTGCTTTCAATCGGTTCGCCTGTCAATTGGAAGAGAACAAGATGCTGAACGGATTCTTGGAGAACCAGAAGTTGACCTGGGATAATGACATTGAGTTCGTCCGCAAGCTGTATTCCCAAATCGAGCAGAGCGAGACTTATCAGGATTACATGGCAGATACCGATGACTCTTACGAGGCTGACCGGGAGGTATGGCGTAAGCTATATAAGCAACTGATCATGCAGAATGCTGATCTTGACAGCTTGTTAGAGGAAAAAAGCCTGTATTGGAATGATGACAAGGAGATCGTGGATACCTTTGTCTTGAAGACCATCAAGCGCTTCGATCCCAAGAACAAGAGCAAGCAGGAGCTTCTTCCAGAATATAAAGACGAGGAAGACAAGGATTTTGCCCGGAAACTGTTCCGCGCTACGATCCTGAATGCGGATACTTACCAGCATTACATGAGTGATGCAAGCCGTAACTGGGATTTCAGTCGGTTGGCGTATATGGATGTCGTGATCATGCAAATTGCCATTGCTGAGATGCTGACCTTCCCAAACATCCCGGTATCCGTGACGATCAATGAATATGTGGAACTGGCCAAGCTGTACAGTACGCCTAAGAGTGGAGGCTATATCAATGGCATGTTGGATGCGATCGCCCGCTACCTGATCCGTACGGGTAAGATGATGAAGTCGATGAATGAGCCACGCTCCCATAAGACAGTCGTTCGGGAGGAGAACACCGCTGCAGGAGAAAACAAAGAATAATCAATTATTAATCAAATAAAGAATGAATACATTTATGTTATTGGCTGCTCAGCAGAGCGCTGGTGGAAGTTCTATGAGCTTCCTGATCATGATGATCGCCATCTTCGCAATCATGTGGTTTTTTATGATCCGCCCACAGCAGAAGAAACAGAAAGAAATACGTAATTTCCAAAATGCACTCCAAGAGGGAACGAAGGTCGTGACTGGGGGTGGCATCTATGGCACCGTTAAGCATATTGACCTGGCAAACAACAAGGTTGAGGTGGAAATTGCAAGAGGCGTTGTCATTGAAGTAGACAAGGCTTCTGTGTTTGCTGATGCAGCCTCTCAGAATCCTGGGATAAAATAAATGAATAAGAACGGTATCTCAAAGATATTGTCGGCAGTCAGGAACTTCTTGTTCGGATTCTTGAACAAGGAGTTTCTGTTTTTTTTGTTTTTCCTGGCACTCAGTGGGATCTTCTGGCTGATGATGTCCCTGAATGAGACCTTGGAAAGAGAGATCTGTATTCCCATGCACTTATATAATGTGCCACAGAATGCCGTGATTACCGATGATCTTCCAGATACCTTGAGGGTGACCGTGCGTGACAAGGGTTTCACGCTCGTTCCTTATTTTTATGGCAGCAGGATACATCCGCTTTATGTGAACTTCAGTACTTATGCAAACAAGGAGACAGGGGTGGGCACTGTTCCCTTGGCAGATGTGCAAAGGCAAGTTACTGCGCAACTCTATGGGTCGACAAGGATCACGTCGGTGAAACCTGATAAGTTGACCTTCTATTTCAATTATGGCAGGAGCCGGAAGTTCCCGATCCATTTGCTGGGGAAGGTCATTCCCGGTCAAAGTCATTATTTAGCTAAGACGATCTTCCAGCCAGAGTTGGTGACCGTCTATGCGAACAAGAAGATCTTGGATAGCATTAAGTATGTGGAGACTGAGATCTTGAATATCCGTAATTTTGAGGATACTGTTGTCCAGTATGTCGCGTTGAGGCCTATCAGAGGCGCGAAGATCGTTCCTACGCGGGTAAGGATGTGCCTATATCCTGATATCCTGACAGAGGAAAGTGTGGAGGTGCCGATTATCCCGATCAACATGCCTGTCGGAAAGACACTACGCCTGTTCCCTTCCCGCGTTACGGTCAAGTTTATTGTTGGTGCCAGTGAGTTTCGTAAGATTAAACCGGAATATTTTAAAGTGGTTGCCGATTACGAAGATATCATCCGGCATCCCTCGGATAAATGCCAGTTGATCTTGAAAACTTATCCTCATGGCGTGAGCAAGGCGACCCTTGAACATCAGCAGGTGGATTATCTGATTGAGCAGCAATGAAGTATGCCATTACAGGTGGAATCGGATGCGGGAAGTCGTATGTCTGTCAACGGTTGGCAGTACGGGGGATTCGTGTCTACGATTGTGATGAGGCTGCCAAGCGGTTGTTGCGCAATTCTGTTCCTTTGCAGCGTCAGTTGCAGGACCTCGTAGGGGAAGAAACCTTTGTGGGACATGTCCTACAGAAGCGTGTCCTTGCCCAATATATCCTCCAAAGTGAGCAGCATGCCCATGCGGTGGATGCGATCGTCCATCCTGCGGTGGCGCAAGACTTTGAACAATCTGGATACGATTGGTTGGAATCAGCCATTTTCTTTGATTCCGGTTTCGATCAGCTTGTTTCCATTGATAAGGTAATCTGTGTGACGGCCCCACTGGAGGTACGCATCACGAGGATTATGCGCCGAGACGGTATCTCACGTGAGCAGGCATTGGGATGGATCCGTCGCCAGTTGCCCCCAGAAGAAGTCGTGGCAAGGAGCGATTATGAGATTGTCAATGATGGTGTTGCTGATATTGATCAGCAACTCAATACGATCCTTTACCATCAGTTTTAGAAGATTTGATACTCAATCAAATCGTGTATTTCTCTCGGTTTGCAGTATCTTTTGATAAGCTACGCTACACCTCGGAAATAAAAATAAAACAAGTTTTATTTTGTATTTCTCTCGGTTTGCAGTATCTTTGCATTCCGTAAATTAATAACTAATTAAAGAGTTAAAATGGAAACAATACTTTCAATTGCTGGGAAGCCCGGTCTTTATAAGCTGGTCTCTCGTGGCAAAATGAATTTGATAGTAGAAGCTTTGGATGAAACCCATAAGCGCCAACCCGCATTCGCGACGGATCGCGTGACCAGCCTTGCCGATATCGCCATGTATACGGATGCAGAAGATGTCCCCTTGTGGCAGGTACTCGAAAATGTTGGCAAGAAGGAGGAAAACAAGACCGCGTCTTTCAATTTTAAGAAAGCTTCTCCTAAGGAATTGCATGACTACTTTGCGGAGGTACTTCCTTCCTATGACAGGGATCGTGTCCACGACAGTGATATCAAGAAATTGCTGCAGTGGTATAATATCTTGATCAAAAACGGAATCACGGATTTCAAGCAGGTCCTTGCTCCTACAGAAGGCGACAATGTTGATGACCGTAAGGAAGACGGTAAGGAATAAGATCGTCTTCCATTCAAGAAGCTCCGCCATTTTGTCGTGTTAAAGCGACAGAATGGCGGAGTTCTCGTCTTGGTATGTTAGTTGCATGAATTCAAGTGTTCTTCAATACGAATATAATTAATAGGAGATTAAGATATGTATAGAAATTCATGGTTACCAGAAGTCTTTAATGATTTCTTTGAGAATAACAACATGCCGAGAACCAATGCAACGGCTCCTGCCATCAATGTCTTGGAAACAGCAAATGATTATCAAGTGGAATTAGCTGCTCCTGGCATGCGCAAGGATGATTTCAATGTCAACATCGATGCGGATGGAAACTTGACCATCAAGATGGAGAACCATCATGAAGATGAGAGCAAACAGGCTCATTACCTGCGCAGGGAATTCTCATACAGCAAGTTTGAGCAGACCTTGATCTTACCGGAGGATGTTGACAAGAATAAGATCTCGGCTCGTGTGGCAGACGGAGTGCTCACCGTCGTTCTTCCCAAGATTGTCAAGGAAGAGCAAAAGGTGGCACGTCAGATCACAGTAGGATAAAATAGGTAAGAAGATTTAAGTTGGATTTAACTGCTATCAATAGGTGTTAATAGATAGATAATAGTTTTGTGTGATTGTTAGATTTTGAAGAGGATGTATCATCATGGGAATTGATGGTGCATCCTTTTTATGTTTTCGGGCTCGTAACCTGATTTTAGGTTGGAAATTCTCGAGAGAATTTGATCCCATCGAGAAGGTCTTGCCTAACAAGAGCATAGTTGTTACCATCAATTCTCGAGAAAAATTAGTGGAATAGGTGTTTTCCTGTCAACCTCGTGTCAACCTTTGACAACCTCAAAACAGGTTGCAAGCCCGATAAACACTGGGTTTTGACAACCTGTCAACCTAAAATGAAAAAAATCTCCAGTATCGATGTTCCCATTTGTAAGAAAGGGGCTCGGCGGTTGTCACGGCACTGGTCACTCCATCGAGAGTCACCGTGTTGACACTCGGCTTAGTCTGTGCTGCCGGGGCGGTGTCATTATCATCGGAGCAGGAGGTGAACGCCATGCTCATCATCATTGCTGTCGCGAGGGCAAGAGCCTTGCCTGCCATGCTCGCCAAAAGATTGTTCTTTTTCATTTCTCTTATGTCTTTCCTTAACCGCTTTCCCCCTCCCTGCCCCCTCCCCTGTAGGGAGGAAAGTCCGAGCGCGGGCTTGTGGAAGTGTATGGAGGGGGAACGCCTTTAGAAGGCTGGTGTGTTAGGATTATTTACGATGATGTTTGCTTGAGTCCACTTGAAGCAGTCCCCATTCATCATATCCGACTGTTTCCTTGGAAGGACTTTCCAAGTGGACTCTTGCAACTTTTTTATCAATCATGCCTACAGAGGTGTTACACTTGAGATTCTCACTGTCCCGAACACGCTTCCCCTCAGTTTAATTTCCATTGCACCGGTCTCAATCTCTCCGTGGTTGAGCAGGAGCTGGTCTTGGGCATCATAGGCGTCTGTGCGACACCATCGGCTTCTGATGCGTAGTAGCGGGGCCTTGTATATGTATTCGCCAGGATTCAAGTCACCGTACACTCGGGACTTGCTGCTCTGGAACTTGTACCACCACGGATCCTGTGTTTTAGCCGAACTTTTCGAGTTTACAATCTTGAAGATGACTGGTCGCTCGTTCACAATGCGGAAACACTGCACATCGAGCTGCACTTTTACGTGGCCGTCTAAGATTTTTACGTCAGAGACGTTGATGGTGGTGGACAGTTTTCTCGGGCACCGTGTGTAGCCAATCTGGTACTGTTTTCCATAGTATAAAGGCTTGATAACCTTTCCAGGATAAGAGCCTGTAATGAGCTGGATGGTGTATTTCATCACTACGCCCTGGTTGTTTGGTCCGAATTTCATGTTTTCGCTCATGGCTTTTTCCAATTCAGCCTGGGTGCGTTTGCTTCTAAGGGCATTTATGGTCAAGCCAGTTCCTCCCAGATTGAAGATCTCGTCGTTGGTGTAGCTCGACGATTGGGCTATCGACTGACTTGCGCTTACCTTCTGTCCGTAGCCAGACACCTTCTGTGAAGAGTCGAAGGTGAATTTCTTTGCCGAGTATTCCTTCAGGTAGCTGAAGGTTCTCCCGTAGGTCACCGAGGTTACGATTGCGATAGCATTTCCCCGTAGCTCTCTTTGGAGTTGATTCCACGTAACGCTTTTATCGAACAGAGAAGAGGGGTCTTGCTTCCAGTCGTCCTTCAGCTTGATGGTGAAGTAGTCTTGGTCCAGTGTAGTGGCTTGGACAAACGTCTGTTCAGAAGAAGTGGTGTTCGCTTTCACGTTCACGTTGCAGCCAGCAAAGGAGGAGTCGACCGCCAAATCCATCTTCAGGCTCTTGTCGCTGGTATGGATTTTTGTTCTGATGCGTTGTACGCCCGGAGCAGTATAGCCAGAATTGAGCAGCGTCTGCATGATCTTGTTCGTTGCTTCTCTCACATCAGCATTGTTCGGGTTGATGTTGCTCTGCGACGGGTTGCCCCCTGTGAGAAAATCACCATAGATGGATATTCGACTTCTTGGTATCCTGCCTAACGGATTGGGTGAGCCACTTGTGATCATGTCGTCAACCATGAGGATTGCTCCCGGATAGATGTTCTCATATCCGCTGCCACGCACATATATCTCCTGTCCGTTGATGGAGTATTCCTCTTTACGGTCAAGGATGTAAGCGAAATCTCTGTCGGGCAGACTTTCAAAAGCGACAGGATATAGCGACTTATCATCATACATGGAATTGTTAATCATAGATGCAGGAGAGAATCCTATGGATGCCAGACCCGTATTGATGTCCTTGCGTCGCTGTTCTTCTGCGTTGAGGCCAGCCGTATTCACGGTTGTGACATGCAAGTCGTTGTATCGCGAGAAAGCCTTCCCGTCGTACACCCATACTGTGATGCGATAGCTGGTTTCTGGGAACAGTCCTGTTATCTTATACGTGTTTGTATCCGTCATGTAGATGCTCTGTTTCCTGTTGGCTTCGTTGTAGGTTGGTCCCTGTGTCCATGTCACCAGATAGCGAAGATCCTTTTGGGCGGTTTCTTTGTCGGTAGCCTTCTGCCACGACAGCTCGATGCTGTTGGCATTGATTTTGTCTACCCTTACTACCTTGTAAGGAATGTAGGGAGCCGTGTTAGGAGCCGTGTCGGGCAAGGTGGTTGTCTTTGTGAGGGCATAGAAGTTCTCTGCACCCTGCGGATCTCTCACATATACGAGAATATCGTACGTAGTGTAGGGCTTGAGCCCAGTAATGGTGTAGGAGGAGATATTGACCTTCCTTTCACTCATCTTCCTGACGTTGTTGTCCCACACGTAAGGTGCCTCACACCAGGTAACAATGTACGACAACTGGTCTTGTGAACTTTCCCTGTCAGTAGCCTTGGTCCACTGAATGGTGATGCTGTTCTTGGTTTTGCCGACAATGTTAATCCTTTGTACGGCAACAAGCGGTCTGGTATTTATCATGTCTCGTTTGCAATTAACCTTAGTACTATTGCGAGGTTTTTATTGTTTTGCTAAGATGATCGTAAACGGGTGCAAAAGTGACTTGCTGCCAGCTCTGCTACGCGTAGCTAAGTTTGTTACAAAATTAGAGGCAATATGCGTTGAAGGGGCTATGCTCATCGGACAAAAAAATATTTTTATCGGACATTCTGCATTGATACTGACTATTCTCATCGGACATTTTAGAAGTGTAACTTGCTGGTAATCATATGGAATCCATGAATAGTTTTACGCTTTTTAAGAATTTGGCTTTATTGACGAATCATTGCGCTTGTATAGAATTATTATTGAACTTTTTGGAAGTTAAGGCTTTTTATCTTATCTTTGCAAGCAGACAAATGCCAAGACGCATGGTTGCAAGCAGACTGATCATCATCTTCTCGGACTAAAAGGAAGAGCTGCTTTTGCACGGCATGAAACGTAATAATACTCAACACCTATGCAATTCTACGAAAATGCTTTCAACGCTACCTTACAGCCCTATTGCAAGTCTATTAATGGCACAGGTCAACGCAAGCGAATACCATCCAACCTGTTGCTTGTGTTGATTTCTTTTTGTCTCCTGCTCGTTTCTTGTGGAAAGAACCACGTGCCGGTAAGCCCTGAAAAGCGCAGGTCGGCTGACAGTATCGTACGCACAACCCACGGCACAGACTCCCTCGCCTTGTTGCAAAAGCAGTTGGAACGCAAGGGTGACAGGCTCGGTAGCATTGTCGCCCTCCGGGAATGGGGAAAGGCGTTGCGGAATGATAGCCGTTTTGACGAGGCTTTGCGCATTCACAGCAAGGGACTGCAAGAAGCAGAGGCTATTGGCGACACGCTGGAATGGGTGCAAGCCTTGAACAACATCGGAACCGACTATCGGCGCATGGGCGTGCTCGACATGGCACAGGAGTATCATTACAAAGCTTGGAAAATGAGTGAGGAATGTACAGATACCTCGTTCACTGCCAAGAAAAACCGTGTGGTATCGCTCAACGGACTGGGTAATATCTATATGACGTTAGGCAACTACGAGCGTGCTGACAGCGCGCTACGCATGGCACTGAATGGTGAGCGACAATTACACAGTGCACTGGGACAGGCCATTAACTATGCCAATCTCGGTTCCATCTTCGAGCATCGTGGTCAGACGGACTCAGCATGGGCGTACTATCGCCACTCAATGGCACTGAACACAGAAGCGGGCAGCGACCTCGGCATAGCACTTTGCCACACCTATTTCGGGTCGCTCTATGAGAGAGCACGGCAGTACGACAAGGCTCTGGCGGAATTCGAGGCAGCCTACAAGATCATGGAAGCCTCGAATGACGAATGGCATGCGCTGAACGCACTCATAGCCCTTGCTGGCATCTACCGACTCACAGGCAACAAAGAGCGGGAAATGAGATACTTGAACGAAGCAAAACAGATGGCGCAAACTATCAAATCGCCCGAGCACCTGGCGGAAATATATACTTTATATTATAAGCACTACCAACAGGCGGGAGACTGCCGTTCGGCATTGGCAGCTTATGAAAAGGCTACGATGATGCGGGACAGTGTGCTGGACATGGAGAAGGTGAACCGCATTCAGAACACGAGCCTGAACATAGAGCGTAATCGCCAGGCTAAACAGATGAGTGAGGCGCAGCAACGTTTAGAGAAGGAGCGCACCGAACGCCAGGTGGGTTTCTTGATCCTTGGGCTTGTGTTGGCTGTGGTAGTGGGCGTGTTGCTGATGGTGCTCTACACCGATCGGTTGCGCCGGCGCAACCATTTGGCGTTGAAGCGGCTTGCGGCATCGCGAGAGAATTTCTTTACCAATATCACCCACGAGTTCCGCACGCCGCTCACCGTGATTCTCGGACTGAGCCGCGACCTGCAAAATCAGGGAGTGACGGATGTCAGCGGCAAGGCGAAAACCATAGAACGACAGGGCAGTGGACTGCTTGCGCTCATCAACCAGCTCTTGGATATCTCTAAGATCAAGTCGTCCATGGGCAACGCTGACTGGAAGAACGGTAACATCACTGCCCATCTCGCCATGATCATCGAGACTTATCGCGAATATGCCCGCAGCCGCAACATCGACCTGCAGTTCTTGTCCAAGGAAACGGTGGAGATGGACTTCGTACCCGACTATGTGAACAAAGTGATGAATAACCTGCTTTCCAACGCCTTTAAGTTCACCCCCGAATACGGTAGGGTGGGTGTGGCTACATGGCGTGAAGGCGACAAGTTCTTCATTGATGTAGTCGACACAGGAGAAGGCATGGACAAAGAGACTCTCAGCCATGTCTTCGAGCCATTCTATCAGGGGGAAAGCGATAAGCGGCACATTGGAACAGGAGTAGGGCTCGCACTCGTGAAGCAGATCATGGATGCAGTGGGCGGAAAGATAACAGTGGAAAGCTTGGTGGGTAAAGGCACGATATTCCATATAAGCATACCGATACACAATAATATTAAACATAAAATGGTAGAGGTGGCTACAGGAAACACACCCTTGCTGCCTAAGAATGAACCGGAACTTGCAGACAGTGAGGATGGAGACGACCGGTGCCGTCTGCTTGTTATCGAGGACAACCGCGACATCGCCGCTTATATAGGCGCGCAGTTTAACGGTCGATATGCCATTTCCTACGCCAATAATGGCAGAGAAGGTTTGGAAAAAGCACTCGATCTTGTACCCGACCTCATTATCACCGACCTGATGATGCCAGGCATGGACGGATTAGAGGTGTGCCATCAGGTGCGCACCAACGAGATCACAGACCATATTCCCATCATTGTGGTAACAGCAAAGATCACGGAGCAAGAACGGATCAAGGGACTGGAAGTCGGAGCGGATGCCTACCTCGCCAAGCCGTTCAATACCGACGAACTGCGCACAAGGGTGGAGAACTTACTCGACCGCCATCGCCGGCTGCGGAGCAAGTTCAGCAAGAACGCCTATACGGATCAGGACAAGAGCGCACAGCTCACGGATGCGGAGCGTCGCTTCTTGGCCAAGACAGTAGATTTCATTTATCAACTCTTAGACAAGCGTCGGTTGGATGTGAACATGCTTGCTGAGAAGCTCTGCATGAGTCCCCGGCAGTTGCACCGAAAACTCGTGGCACTCACAGGCGACGCTCCAGCCTCATACATGCTTAAGATAAAAATGCAAAAGGCGCGCCACCTGTTGAAAACGAAACCGGGGCTAACGATTGAGGACATCGCCGAACGCTGTGGCTTCGAGCATTCGCCCAATTTCTACAGTGCTTTTAAGAAGATGTACGGTATCACGCCGATGGACTATCGCAGGCAGGGTGATCTATAGTACGGCTCTCGAACGGCTCTCGAACGGTTCTCGAAGGAAATGCATATTCCGACAACCGGGTTTTTGCGTTAAATATAAGTTAAGTAAAGGCAAAGAAACGTAAATAACATAGAGCTCTTCGTGAAAGGCCTTATATTTGTGAAAAAATTCTCGGGGGAGAAGGCTTAGATAAAAAACAAATGAATGACTTAACGAAATAAAACAAATGAAAAGAAACATTTTATTAGCCTTTCTATTGACTTTGATGCTGCCAATAGCCATGCAGGGACATGTGAGACAGAAGACAATCGACCATGGGGGTAGCGGTGCCTTCAAGGCTGAAGCACGTGAAGAATCGACTTTTAAGGATGCTGTGATCTACAGACCTGTAGATTTGAAATCGGCAGTAAGTAGCGAGGGAAAGTTGCCTGTTCTGGTATGGGCCAATGGAGGATGCAATGACACTTCACTGCCCCATGAGCGGATGCTTAACGAGGTGGCATCGCACGGCTATATTGTCATTGCGCTTGGCAGCATGCAGGAGCGGATCGACGACCGCAAGTTGAAAAAGTCGCCGAATGAGCAGATGCTGAAGGCGATGGACTGGATAACCAAGGAGTCCAAAAGCAAGCGCAGTGGATACTATGGAATGGTGGACACAGGAAAGATGGCCGTTGCCGGACAGTCATGTGGCGGTGCACAGGCACTTGTGGCCAGCAGCGACCCACGCGTGAAGACTACGGTCATGGTCAACTCGGGTATGGGCGATATGGAGATGTCGGGAGCGAGCCGTGAGTCGCTCAGAAGCTTGCACGCTCCGATCTTGTATATGCCGGGTGGAGAGAGTGATATTGCTTATCAGAATGCATTGAAGGATTACGACCGTATCGACCATGTGTTCGCTGCCTTTGCCAACCACCTGACAGCAGGTCACGTGGGCGACTTCAGTCAGCCTTATGGTGGAAGCTTTGCCCGCATGATGACGGCATGGCTAGACTGGCAACTGAAGGGACGTGCAGCAAGTGGTGACATCTTCCTCAAGAATCATCTCGATTCTTTCCCAGAATGGACCATGCGCTCAAAAGACGCAAAAATAGGATTCCTCAATGAGCCATTTGCCGAGCTGGAGGTACACTGCACCAACAACAAAAACCAGAATATCTTTGGCAAATTGTACCTGCCTCGCAACGGTCAGCATAAAAAGCCGCTTACCATCCTTGCCCATGGCTACAACTCTTCATACCATGAGACTGAGGCTTATGCACAGTCACTGGCCATGAACGGTATCGCAGCCTATATCTTCGATTTCTGCGGTGGTTCCTTGAAGAGTCGCAGTGAGGGTAAGACAACCGAGATGTCGGTATTCACTGAGGCCGATGACGTGGCTGCCATTGTTGAGGCAGCAAAGTCATGGGACTTTATCGACTCCAGTCGCATAGCCCTCCTTGGATGCAGTCAAGGTGGACTGGTGGCAGCCATAGCCTCGTCTCAGATGCCCGAGGCGTTCAAGGCCGTTGTGTTGGTATATCCCGCCTTGATGATAGCCGAGCATGCCGTAAGCGTACATCCCAAGGAGGCTATTACTTCCAAGACAGGTGTCGAGGTCATGGGAATGCCTTTGTCCCATGTCTACTATGACCGGCTTGTGGGCTATCAGGTGTTCGAAGAGATGAAAAAATACAAAGGTCATGTGATGATTGTATATGGCGACAAAGATCCCATTGCTGCTGGTGACTACATGGAGCGTGCCCGTCAAGTATACAGTGATTGCGAAGTGAATGTCGTGCCAGGTGGGGCTCACGGCTTTCCGGTCTCGACTACCCACGTCAAGGCTGATGAGTATATCGTGAAGTTCCTCAAGGAGAAACTATAATCTTCACAGATCCAGCTTCATCCGTTTGCTCTTATTACTTCCCATCTCTACACATCCTCGATAACAAACAAGTCGAGGATCTTGTACTCGATCTGTTTCTGGAATGCTGGATGATGGCAGGCTTTGTCAGTTGATAGTTGGATACTAAGCTGACGATGATAAAGGAAAGTATTAATTATCCTACTGTGCTGGGTGGTAAAAGCTTTCTTTTATGACAAATTCTTCAAATAACTGCAATTTGATTTCTAAGTTCTTGAATTTATGTGTATATTTGCCTATCAATAGTAACCATAAAATCATAGATATGATGATAGAAGGACAGCTCAAGAAGAACTTCTTGCTCACGATGCTGCTCATGGTGGCAACAGTGACCTTTGCCGCCTGTTCAGAAAAGAGTGGTACGGTAGCTCAGAAGAGTGATGTCGCTCAGACCGACACGTTCAAGACGAAGGGCGGAAAGAAGATTATCTTTTCTGCCATCAAGCACGGTAGTTTCCGCATCACCTTTAATGGCAGGGAGATGGAAGTAGATCCCGTGGGGCAGTTGAAACCTGTGACCGATTACAGCAAGTTGCCCAAGGCTGACTATATCCTTGTCACGCATGAGCATTTCGATCATTGCGACACCGTGGCTATCCAGCAATTGGAGAAGCCGACAACCGTCATCGTCACGAATGCTAACTGCGCTAAGATCATCGGGAAAGGCAGAGTCATGGATAATGGCGACCATCTACAGCTCGCAGATGATATAACCGTGGATGCTGTGCCAGCCTACAACATCACGCCGGGCAAGGAAAAGTTCCATCCCAAAGGGCGCGACAATGGCTTTATCCTCACCCTCGACGGCTTTCGCGTCTATATCTCTGGCGACACTGAGGATATTCCTGAGATGAAAAACATCAAGGACATCGACGTGGCTTTTCTCTCCACCAATCAGCCATTTACCATGACACCCGAGCAGACAGCACGCGCCGCAAAGATTATCAAGCCGAAGGTGCTCTTCCCCTATCATTACTCCAATACTGATATTCAACAAGTCGTTGAATTGCTGAAAGGGACTGATATAGGCGTGAGGATCCGAAATTACCAATGATATCTGTGAGCAAGAAGCATTTGTGCAGTTGGTGATTTCCGCCTGATGGCTTTTTTGCTCACATGCTAAGATTGAATGATAGTTAAGATATGAGATCAGCGTTTGCTTTTCATGGTTTACACCGCAAGCTCGTTTTTTCATTCTTTGTGGTGATTCTGGTTGCGATGCTGTTGCAATCATGTCAGGCAAATGCACATCAAAACATAAAACAGACAAATATGGAAAAAGGACCATTCAAAGAAATCTACCTCGCCGGAGGTTGTTTCTGGGGCACAGAGCATTACTTCAAGCAGATCGATGGAGTAGTGGACACAGAGGTGGGATATGCCAATGGCAAGACTACGAACCCCACTTATCAAGAGGTGTGCACCGATAAGACAGGCTTTGCCGAGACAGTTCATGTCACATATAATCCCGACAAGGTATCGCTGAGATTCTTGCTTGAAATGTATTTTAAGGCGATTGATCCCACGAGTATCAACCGACAGGGGCATGACACCGGGACTCAGTACCGCACGGGAGTCTATTATACCGACAGCACGGACGAAGCAGTCATTAAGGAAGTCTTTGTAGAAGAGCAGAAGCATTTCTCGGGGAAGATTGCCGTGGAGAACCTACCCTTAAAAAACTTCTACAAGGCGGAGGATTATCATCAGGACTATCTTGACAAGAACCCTGATGGCTATTGCCATCTGCCACAAAGCTTGTTCGAGTTTGCACGCAAGGCTAAGGACAATCATGCTGACAAACAATAACTTAATGTCCTTTCTATGATGATAGACGAAATATTGGAGAACAACCGACGCTTCGTTGCTGGCAAAGGGTACGAGAAACATATCACGGATGGCAAGCCTTCGGGTAAGACACTAATTGTCACCTGCATGGACACCCGGCTGAGCGTGATGCTGCCTGAGGCACTGGGAATCAAGAATGGTGAGGTAAAAATGGTGAAGGTGGCAGGTGGTGTGATCCTTGACGACTACGATGCGGTCATGCGCTCCATCATCGTGGGCATCTACGAATTGGGCATTGAGGAGATCATGCTCATCCACCATACCGACTGCGGCGCGGGTAAGATGACAGGCGAGCACATGGAGCATCTTATTCGTGAGCGGATTGCCGCTGATAAGATGGCGGAAGTGGAGCAACACATCAATCTCCGCCAGTGGCTCGAAGGCTTTGGCGACACCGAAAAGAGCGTACTGGCAACGATGTATCGGGTGAAAAATCATCCGATAGTACCCAATAACATCATCGTCCGCGGCTTCATCATCGACTCCACGACTGGTGAGTTGACAGAGGTGAAAGATTAGTCATTCAATAAGCACAATATTTAGTCGGAAATTGAATATGAAACATTTCCTTTTACTTTAATTAATCGTAGCATTCTGTGTTCAAGCTTCATTAGCCAATAATAAAGCGATTGATAGCATGGCTGTTACAATGGTGCGCTATGAGCAAAATTGGAATGATACAGAAGGAACGCTATCCCTCCGGAACCATACGAAACAAACGATTCGCAATATAAGATTCCGGCTGTGCTATTTTGATATGAGTGGTACTCTGCTTGACTATAAAGATTACTATAAGACTGATATAGACATTGCTCCGTCAATGACTAGGCGAGTGGATATACCTGGTTTTGAGGCACGTAGAAATTACAGCTATTATAAATCCACCAGTCTATATGAAGACCGCCGTTTTAATATTTCGTTTAAGCTGTTGGGATACAATGAAAGTTGTCCTGACAAAAACACTGAAGAGGGGCTAAACGATTCAGCTAAATGGGAAGGTAGGATCTATGATGTCGTTGAGCAGATGCCACATTTCCCGGGCGGCCAGTCGGCCATGATGAAATATATAAATGAGAATTTGAGATATCCAGAAGAGGCAGAGCAGGATGACGTGGTGGGGCGCGCAGTGGTCTCTTTTGTTGTGGAGCCTGATGGAACCCTTTCCGACATAATGATTTTACGCTCCTTAGCTCCTGCTTTCGATCGTATGGCCTTGTTGGTGGTTCAGGGCATGCCACGCTGGGTTCCTGGGAAACAAGACGGCAAGCCTGTCCGTGTGAAATATAACGTCCCGGTATCTTTCCGACATTAGACATTTACGTAGAGGATTACGAGTTCCTATATGTGCTATAGCTGTCAGCAAAATGTAAATATTTTAAGCATTTCTGACAACAATGGCACGATTTGTCATCTTTGGCCTTTGGGCACATATATTGCATTGATGGTTAGTGAAGTTCGGAAAAGATTTGCAAGCGAGCGCAAAGGAAGTTTACTTCCAATTTGCCGAGCGAAGCTAATCTTTATTCAAGGGCGACGAAAGGAACCTGAGGACGATGGAAGAGCTCCAAAACAAATAAAGGATTAATTGATAATTAGGAGGTTTTGACTTATGTTGTATCCAGTTTTAAGAGACATGAACAATTGGCTTGACAATGATTTCGATGACATGTTGAACACAAGTTGGATGCCGCGCATGAACGTCACAGCACCTGCTATCAATGTCAAGGAAAACGATAAGGCTTACGAAGTTGAGCTTGCAGCCCCTGGCACCACCAAAGATGACTTCAAGGTGAACGTTGATAAGGACGGTTGCCTGACCATCAAGATGGAGCACAAGGACGAGAAGAAAGACGAGAACAAGCCAGGTAATAAGAACGGTGAAGGACGTAGTCATTATCTGCGCCGCGAGTTCTCATACAGCAATTATGAGCAGGCTCTGACGCTGCCTGACGATGTGGAGAAAGATAAGATTGTGGCTAAAGTAGATAACGGTGTGCTTCACATCACACTTCCTCGCACGGCAAAGGCGGAAAAAGAGACAAAGAAGATTGAGGTCGCTTAACCGGTTTTCGGTTCTGCTCTGAAACACGGGGACTGCTTTTTGGAGCAGTCCCTTTTTTATTTGTGAGGTAACATAAGCAAAATCATACTGCGTAAGGCCGGTATCATCTATGCAAAATATGGATGGTGCCGGCTTTTTCGTGATAACTTGGAAGCACAATATTAATGTAAGTTAAAGCTGCTTTGAGCAATGTGCCTATCCATCCATTTCCTACTAAAAGGTTAGTATAAGACGACATTGTGCCCTCTTGCAGCGTGGTGTTTTTTATTGTACCTTTGCACTCGTAAACAAGAATATATTCATCACAAATAAAGAAAGGAAACAAATTATGGCAAATGTAGTTTTAATAGGTGCAACAGGATTCGTAGGTTCAGCAGTGCTCAACGAGCTTCTCTCCCGTGGTCATAAGGTGACGGCGGTGGTACGCAACGCCACCAAACTGCCCAAGAACGACAACCTCACGGCTGTGGAGGAGGATGTGGCCAACGTGGATGCCCTTGCCAATATCGCCAAAGGCAAGGACGCTGTCATCTCGGCCTATAATCCCGGCTGGGGCAATCCCGACATCAAGCGTCTCACAGAGGAGAACTATCCCAAGATTGTGGAGGCAGTGAAGAAGAGCGGCGTAGGTCGTCTGCTCATCGTCGGCGGTGCCGGCACGCTCTTTGTCAAACCCGGCCTGCGTGTCGTCGACTCCGGTGCCATCCCCGCAGAGATCATGGACGCTGTTCGCTCTTTGGGCGACTTCTATCTCAACTATCTGACGAAGGAACACGACCTCGACTGGGTGTTCTTCTCTCCGGCCGGTGCTTTTGATGAGAAGGGCGAGCGCACAGGCAAGTTCCGCCTCGGCAAAGATGACCTGATCATCGACCCGGTTACCAACTCCAGTCATATCTCCGTTCAGGACTATGCCGTGGCTATGGTTGACGAGCTTGAGAAGCCCGCTCACCACAAGGAGCGCTTCACGATTGGTTACTAAGACATTAGAAAAAGGGGGCGGTCGAACGATCGCCCTTTTCGTTAAATAATAAATGAAGTAAAGAATATGATACAGCAAGCACTCGATTTCTTGAAATCACACATAGAGGTCGCTTTCGCCACCTGCGAGGGCAACCGTCCTCATATCCGCATGTTTCAGATCATGAAGCAGGAAGACACCACGCTCTACTTTGCCACGTCTCGGGAGAAGCAGGTGTATAAGCAGCTGCATGAGAACCCGTATATCGAGATAATGGCGAGTGCGGGCGATGCCTTTGTAAAATGCTGCGGACGGGCAGACTTCGATGTGGACGACACTACGGCACGGTGGATATACGACAATAATCCGGTGCTGGCGCGGCTTTATACTTCCTACGACAAGCTCGCCTATTTCAAGATGGAAATTGAGCAGATGGACCATTACGACTTGTCACCTACGCCACCCATCTTCAAACATTACGACCTCACCAACAACACAGAAGCAAACGGATATGTCGGAGAAAGATACAGTTCAAAGGCTCAATAACCTTGATGCCATCATCACGCAACTGATGGCGGACACCGGCTCCCGCTTTGAAATCCTTGATGATCTCATAGGTAAACAGAGGCTGATGCGAGCACTGATGAACGTGCGACAGCCACTGCCTACCACCGAAGATTTCCTCCAACGGCAGGATCGTGAGTTGCAATGGCAATTGGAAGACAAGGGAATTGTAGAACCGAAGAACGAGGGCTTGCAGGTTTGGCAGGGCGACATCACCCAGTTGAAAGTCGATGCCATCGTCAATGCCGCCAACAGCCAGCTCCTTGGCTGCTTCATCCCACTGCATAACTGCATCGACAACGCCATCCACTCCGCCGCCGGCATACAGTTGCGTGAGGCATGCAACCGCATCATGCAGGCACAGCGACACGAGGAGGCTACAGGAACGGCGAAGATAACGCCGGGCTTTAACCTGCCTGCAAAGTATGTCATCCACACCGTAGGTCCCATTGTTCCCGACGGACAGCCAACGTGTGAGCAGGAAGAGCAACTGGCATCATGTTACCGCTCTTGCCTCGCCCTTTCCGAGGAGTATGTCCTTCACAGCATCGCCTTTTGCTGCATCTCGACGGGAGTGTTCCGCTTTCCCCGGCAACTCGCGGCGGAGATAGCCGTTGACACGGCAATGCTCTTTCCTACAAAAAATATCGACACCATTATATTCAATACTTTCAAAGATGAGGATACCATCATATATCGACAACTTGTTGAAGAAGCCAACAGCGGTGAAGCCTTTGTCTGAGCGCATCGCCCACCTGCGCCAACTGCTCCGTGAGGCCGACGGCGTGCTTATCGGAGCCGGTGCGGGACTCTCCACGGCTGCGGGCATTCGCTACGACGGTGAGGACTTCCGCCGTGAGTTCCGTCCGTGGATAGAACGCTACGGCATCACCGACCTCTACTCGTCGTCGTTCTATCCCTTCGACACCGAAGAGGAGTATTGGGCTTGCTGGGCGCGCCACATCTGGTTTTGCCGTTACCGTCCCGACGCTCTTCCGCTTTACACGGCGTTGAAAGAGTTGGTGGAGAGAAAAGACTACTTTGTGTTGACGACCAATGTCGATGCCCAGTTTGTCAAGAGCGGCTTCGAGGCTGACCGTGTCTTCGCATGCCAGGGCGATTACGGTCTCTTTCAAACCCAGAGTGGGAAGTCAAAGACGCTCTATCCCAATGAGGCGATGGTGCGGCGCATGATGGTCGCCACGGTTGATTGCCACATTCCCACCGAACTCATTCCTCACGACCCCGTGACAGGTGAGCGGTTGGTGCCTAACCTGCGCGTCGATGACCATTTCGTGGAGGATGCCCACTGGCACCGCATGGCCCGTCGTTATGAGGACTTTGTGGAGCGGCATCGTGATGGTCGTCTCGTACTCTTGGAGTTGGGCGTCGGCTTCAATACTCCCGGCATCATCCGCTATCCCTTTGAGCAGATGGCTGCGCAATATCCCCACACAGCCCTCGTAAGGTTTAATCAGCAGCCGATGACCGTTATCCCCGGTGTCAAAGATTTGACTGCATTCGGCGATTGCAATGACGTGATGAAGGTATTGCCTATACAGAAAAAATAATTATGGTCTCACCACATCGTCGAAGTGCTCCTTTGCCCAGCCAATAAGTTGGTTGATGGCAGGGATGAGCGACTTGCCGGTGTCGGTGAGGCGGTATTCCACACGCGGCGGCACCTCGGGATAGACTTTGCGGTCGACAAGATGGCTCTCGTTGAGCTCCTTAAGCGTCTTTGAGAGCATCTTCTGTGAGCAGTCGCTCATGTGGGCATGCAGCTCGTTGAAGCGCATTACCCCAGTCTCGCTCTCGTTGAGAGAATAGAGTACGAGCATCGACCATTTATCTCCAAATCGGCTGATGACCTGACGAATGGGACACGTGAGATATTCTGGATTAATCACTTTCTTTGCCATAACTTTTCAGTTGTTTTCTTCTATGTAATGACAAAAGTAACCAAAAGTTATCAAAGCACAAAAGACCACTAAGTTAAAGCAAGTTAACGATGCTTTAACCATCCTCCCTGCCCATCCATTTCCTACCAAATGGTAACTATGCGAGCAAAAAGTGCCTTCTAGCAGCATCTCTTTTTATATCGTAACTTTGCATCCGTCAAACATAAGCCGGTCTGTAGAAAGCTGACAGAGCTAAAGAGACAAGGAAAATAACGATAATATGTATAGTGCCATTTTTAGTCCTTTCCTTGCGAAGACAGCAAAAAATATCGTATTTTTGTCGTATCATGAACAGAACGAGAAGGATATTCGAATTTGACGCCGCTATAGAGCCTGTACCCGACAAGGGAGGGGCTTACGTAAGGGTACCGATAGACATCAGGAAGGAGTTTGGCAAAGGCCGCATAAAAGTTCATGCCACCTTTGACGGCATACCCTACGACGGCAGTATAGTTAATATGGGAGTGAAGAATGCCGATGGAACCATTTGTTATATCCTCGGCATGTTGAAAGACATTCGTAACAAGCTCCACAAGCTACCCGGCGATACTGTTCATGTAGCCATAACGCCAACCACAATATAGATGGGGCCGGCTTTATTGTCCGCTTCTTGTGAAAACTTTAAAAATATTAGGGGGCAGAACACCATGTGGATGTCCGCCCCCCTAACGGTGTGTAAAGATTAGTAACGATAGCTGACAGTAAATGTGACGTTACGGCCGTCGCCATGTGCATATTCAGCATCACGCGCCATCATCATTGAGGCCGGCGTGTAATAAGTGTTGTTTAGCAAGTTGCTGATGCCAAGACTGAAATCCCAATTTTGGAGTTTATAGCCAGCAGTCATATTAACCAAGTTGATGCGCTTAACGATGCCCTCACCTTCATTGTAGTTGCCATTTTTGTTAGTGGAGAAGCGATCGCGTTTACCTGTGTGAACGTACTGCAGGTTGACATACGTGTTGCGTAGCGGCTCATAATTAACATATACTGCGAGTTTCGGAGCGGGGATAGAGATATTCGACATGTAAGCATCCCATTTGCCCTCGTCACTCTTCACCTTGCCTTCCATCCATGTGAAGTTTACACCGGATTTGAGGTTGCTTAACAGACGTGCATCGGCACTGAGTTCAACACCATACACCTTCTGCGGCTTCCGGTTGATGACCCAGAACCCATTGTCTATCACCAGGTCACTACCCAGTTTTGAGTAGGTGTAGAAGAAAGAAGCATTCAGCAGTAGCCAGTTGGTGATATTGGAGTATGCACCCACCTCGTAGTTATCTGTCTTTACAGGTTCCGTTGAGATCTTAGAGAGCACATCAGCCTTGGCAGCACGCAGCGTACGGCCGAGGTCAAAGATGGAAAATCCCTGAGAGAACGCTATGAATGGCTGGAAGACCTTGTACTTGTTGAAAGATATACCGGCGTTGAACGAGAAGTTGTCATAGTCGAGGTTGCCACCTTTAACGTCCACTACAGGATCGGAAAGCCTGTTACGCAGCACCTGGTAATCAGGCACTTTCACACGGATGAAGTCATAACGTCCGCCTACCTTAACGTTGAGCCACTGCCAGAGTGTTGTCTTGGTCTGAACGAAAGGCGCATGGTTGTAGCTTGTCAGCCATGGCACCCACAGCCTCCCGTCGATAAGCGGTTGGGCGGTCTTGTCCTTTAAGAAATCATAGCCATAGAGAATGTTCGTAAAGACATTGTCGGAGAAGACAAGTCGTGTGTCGAACTGGGCACGAAGGCCAAGTTTCCGGTCTTTGACAGCTGACTGCCCACTTGTCTCTTCCCACCGTGGCTGTTTCTTGTTAGCTTTACGGAAATCGTAGATGGTGAAAAGGCTGGAAGCATAAGCAGAAGCCTCGAAATCGGTGTGAGCGAAGATGCCCTTGGAAGTAAACTTCAGGTACCCATTATGGTTATAGCGTGTGCCTTCATCAACGGCCAGAGGGTCACGGTCTCCTTTCACCCCCACAGCCGGACTGACGAGATACTTGCCGGTCTGAGGAATCAGCTTCGTGTCTTGCAGGCTTCGATAGTAGTTGTACATAAACTCTAAGCGGTTCTTGCTGTCAAACTGATAGCCGAACTTCGTGAGGATATTGGTCGTACGGGTATCGCCAAGGCCATATCTTGGAGAGATATACTGTCCGTCGCCATCTACGCTACTTCCCGTGCGACCATAGGATCCATTGACGAGATAATCAAACTGACGGACACGGCCATAGAACTGCTGATTAAATCTATAGCCTTGTCCTTTGCTCTTGCGGAAGAAATCATAGGTTGAGCCGGATATGGCGGATTGCCCATTGAAAGCCTTATCCGTCAAGCTCTTCTTGGTGATGATATTGATGACACCACCGATAGCTCCGTTGCCATAGAGTGCTGTAGAGCCTTTCACTACTTCTATATGGTCTACGGCAGCCGGGTCGATAGTGCGGATATCACGGTCTGTAGCACGGAGTGGAGTTGATTGTGGAATTCCGTCAATGAGCACTAACACGCTACGGCCCCGAAGACTTTGAGAACGCGAACTCGTGGTGTTGCTTGAAAGTGCCATTCCGGGAGTGAGAAGACCGAGAATCTTGGACATGTCAGGAGCGATCTTGCTCATCTCTACAATCTGCTGGTGATCGATGATAGTTACTGTAGAAGCAGAATTGGATCTGATCTCCGGTATGCGTGTCGTACTGATTACCACTTCCTTAATCTGCATGGTACTGTCTTCCATTCTGCTTTGAGCTTGTGCTGACAGAGCCGTCATAGCCAGTATCGGCACGATCAAAGTCAAATTCTTCATTTGTTATCCTAAATTAAATATTAATAATTATGGGCTGCAAAGGTAAGCATGTATTATACATTATACAATACTTAGAAATAATGATTTGGTATCAGAGATGTGTAGAAGGCTCAGGTCAACAATATAGATCCCCTCTACAATATGCAAACATTAGGAAAAGTTAGTGAGAAAGCTCATAGATAAATTTTCTACGGATTTGCAGTTTTAGTAGCTAATAATAGATTATTTTTCTTATTTCTTGGAATAATAAAGGAGGATGATAACAGTTATACCATTGAGCTGGCAGTACCGGGCATGGAGCGCAAGAATTCCCATATGAGAATACATGACGGTGTGCTCCGTCTTCTCATCCGCAAAGGTCATAAGTTCCACTGACCTTGGCCGCACAACCACACTTACATCCGCGGTGAGCGTCTTCTGCAACTACCTGGAAGCGTAAGCGCTGACGGCATCACCGCCAAGGTGACTGATGGCATTCTCTGCATCCGTCTACCGAAGAAGGAAAACTATGTCAGCCGGACAGATGAAGAGAATCAGCCAAGACATATTCTGGTAGCATAACATAAGAAAATATAGATGGTGCTGGCTTTTTCGTCCTTTTCTTGTGAAGACTGCAAAAATTATCGTAACTTTGCCTAATCCCAACATCCTAAATGAATGGAACACTGGTGGTAGCCTTGAATGCTGACACCTCATTATAAGAATTGAAGAATAAGATGAAGCACGAATTATTAGAGCGCGCCTTGGAAATAGCGACCAAGGCGCATAAAGGTCAAGTTGATAAGTCTGGTGCCGTTTACATCTTCCATCCTATCCGCGTGGCAGAACGGTGTACCACGGAAGATGAGAAGATTGTAGCATTGCTCCACGACACCATTGAGGATACTTCCGTCACCCCAGAGTATCTGTTGGAGCAAGGTTTTCCGTGCGCTATTGTTGATGCCGTGCTGGGAGTGACCCGCCGTGATATTGAGACCTACGAGGAGTTTGTCCGTCGCGCCAGTCTCAATCCCATCTCCAAGCAGGTGAAGATTCATGATTTGGAGGACAACATGGACATCCGGCGGCTCGGAGAGGTAACGGAGAAAGATTTGGCAAGACTCAATATATATTTGAAGGCGTACAAATTCCTAAGCTTGTAAAGAAGATGATTGTCAAGGCAGCCTTGTGTTTTTGACCTAATCCGCAAGTCTTAAAGAATTGACAGAGATCGTTTCAAATCATTTATTTAGGAAGTTTCATTCATAATTTATTAACAGTGCGTTTAATTATAAATCAAATTTGCTCTATATATAGAAAAAATTTAATTTTGCCAGCAGTTAAGACAACATAGTGATGTTGACAAATCAAGCGTAAAGCTTATAGCTTAATTTAGTGATACTCTATCATCAGTGAGGCTCTAATCTATGTCTTGTTGGGTGAACATATAAACAATACCTTCATATCTCTATATATCAATTAATTATAACTTAAAAAACAGAGATTATGAACAAGAAAGTATTCATTAACAGCGCAGCTACAGCAAGCAGTGCTCAGTCAACCCACAACTACATGCAGTACGACCGTTATCACTGTGGACAGGGACACGGATGGGCGGCAGAAGATGCCAACGCCATGGCTGATCGTTTGAGCGGAAAGAGAGTGCAGCAAGTAGGATGGAACAATGCCACGAATGGTGCTGACCGCATCGTCAATGGCGTCAAGATCCAGACCAAGTACTGTCAGACGGCCTACAAGTCAGTAAACGCGGCTTTTGATGGAGATGGCTACCGATATGGTGGCATGAAGTTAGAAGTGCCAAAGGATCAGTATGACGAGGCTGTTCGTCTGATGGAGCAAAAGATTCGCGAAGGTAAGGTGCAAGGGGTATCAGACCCGTCGGTTGCCAAGGACATTGTAGTTAAAGGACATTGTACTTACAATCAAGCTCTCAAGATTGCAAAGGCAGGAACAATCGATTCCATCAAGTTCGATGTAAGAACCCAGTCTGTTACTTGTGGAATTACCTGTGGACTATCATTCACAATAGCTTTTGTGGATGGAATCCGTAGTGGGATGCCTCCAGAAAAGGCTTTTGCCAATGCAGTGAAGCAATCAGCCGCTGCTGGTGGTAAGGCCTTGGTTGTCGGCGTTGGCACACAACAACTTCTCCGCACCACTGTTGGACGTGATCTGGCAGCATCGGCTACACACGTATCTCGTCATGTCATGGACACTGTTTGCAAAAAAGAAGTCGGACAAAAAGCTGTGGAAAAAGTAGCCACTCTCCTTACAGGACAACAGGTTGCTGGACAAACTGCAAAGAACGTCCTGGCACGAGGTATGCGTACTAATATGGTCACTGGCGGAATCGCTATGGCCGTTCAAGTAGTCCCAGATGCTGTAAAAGTCTGTAGGGGTAAAATGTCAGGCTTACAGTTCTGTGAGAACACTACGAGCAACGCTGTCGGCATTGGAACGGGGTACGCGGGTGCTACGACTGGTGCTGCCATAGGAACAGCAATCTGTCCAGGCATAGGTACAGCTATCGGTGGCTTCATTGGAGGTCTTGGCGGAGGTATTGTAGGATCTTCCGTGGTGAAAAAGATATTTTCGATCTTTCACTAGCTGCTCAGTAGAAGGGTGGCGGAATTGCTACCCTTCTAAAGCTATGTCAATATCTTTCAACTAAAACATTATTTCTATGTTACGAGTTATCATTTATAAGACTTTGCATGTCCTAACCATTTATGGTCTATGTGGAATAGTAATACTAGTTCTTTTAAAAGAGAGTAGGGAAAGACATTTCTTCTAAGATTTGCTTCTTCATGCATTTTTTCAAGGGCTTGAAAAGTGATGTTTCTGCTTGAGACAAACTTCTAACAAGTCTAGATATACGAATGTTGTGAAAGAGCATAAGAAGTACCTCAGTGTGCAAGCGAGCAAATCAGTGATGCTGTTTCGCCTGAACTTGCTCGCTAAGACTGAGCAAATATTCTTTTTCGTTAAAAAACTCCATTCGGAGTAGAGATATAAAAATATATTATTAAATTTGCATAAACTAAAAGCATTAAGAATGTTTGAGGGTAGAAATAGTTCATTCAAATACCAGATTGCTAGGTTTATGACCGGGCATTTTGAAAACAATAAAGGCAAATATTTCAGTGTGTCTGATATTTTGTCTTCCTTTGATGGCACTACCAAAGAGGACAAGACCTATAAAAGTAAAGACTCTACCGTAAGGGCTCTTATAATAGAAATTGAAAAGGACTTTGAGGAACATGGTTTGTCTATCGACGATTTCCGTATCAAAAAGGGCAAGTCTGCACTTTATGGTTATCCCAACAATATTGGTTTCCATCCTTTAGAAAATTGGCTTGAAGGGAAATCTAAGCCTCTCAAAAGAGACAGAGAGGAGTTCCTCAAAAAATTAATATTGAGAAGTTCTGGGCTTTTACCAAACTGTATGCTTGAAACAAGAAATGGTATTCTCCGGAATCCATCTTACTATATCTCTTTTGAACAAAACGAGTGTTATAAGAACCATGACATGATAGCAGACCTATTTGTTTACATAGAAGAAAAGAGAGTAATAGAGTTTCATTTCTCACCATATGATGCTCCAGCACGCAAAGTGATTTTAAGTCCCTACTTTTTGAAGGAATATAATCAGCGATGGTTCCTCTTTGGCTTTGAGCATGACAGGAAGAAATTTAACAAGTCATTCCCTTTGGACAGGATTAGTAACTTAATCCCTGCAGAGGATAGTGGTATTGAATACAAAAAAAAGCCTAAGGACATTGACTATACAACGTATTTCGACGACATTGTTGGTGTAACTCATGAACTTAACGATGGGAGAACGAATCCTGAATGGGAGATCAAAATCAAGACCAGAGACAAAAAAGTCCATGGTCTGATAATGAGCAAACCTCTTATGAACAAAGGACGACAGAAGGAGATTCAGGTATGGGATAATGAAAAAGGTTATGGTCTCATTGAAATCGATGCTTGTTGGAACATAGAGCTAATGACCAATCTGTTACATTACTCAGATGGTATACAGGTGATTAGCCCTAACGAAGCTGTGACTATTATGAGAAACAAAATTAACAAATTGTTTAAACTATACAACTGAAGATATGGACATAAACAACATTGAAAAAGAGCTTTTGTCAAACGAGGTAGGAACAGAGTTCCTTCCATGGATAGGAAATGACTATGAATTTGGGGTAACTTATACCCCAAAAGGAGAATTAGTTTATGGCACCAAGCAAGATCCGGGAGTACGTTTGTTAGCTCTTGGGGAATCACATTATGCGGATGACTTTGACAAAACTGATCCAAAGTTCCACGACTTTACAAAAGAAGTCGTAAGAGATTACCTTGCAGGTAGAAGTGGCAAGCAAAACTTTCAAAGATGGATGAATACATTATTGAAATTTGAAAGATCTATTTCAGGCAATGAAACCTCTGGTTTAGAGTCTCAAGAAATATGGAATCATTTGGCATTTTATAATTTTTTGCAGACCCCTCTCTCTATGCCTCGTATGCAGCCCAATGATACGGAATTAGTAGAAAGCAAAAAGCCGTTTTTCAAGGTTCTAGACTTATTAGAGCCTGATATCATCTTGGTCTGGGGTAGAAGATTATATTCGAGCCTCCCTATGGAGTCAGACTATTTTACAGGTAAGGAGGGAGAAGGTATATATATAGACGGCTATCGTGCAGATAGTTTGATATATTGCAAAAAAAATGGCCATCAAAGTTTGGCTATTTCTCTATATCATCCTTCTGTTGGATTTGATTGGAGATTTTGGAATAGTATTATAAAGAAAGGAGTTGCAAATGTCTGACAGAATGAATCGTGCTAACATGAATACCAATATGGAACATTACAAAAACATCAACTATGGACATTTCAAACAGCTTTGTGATGATATATTTATCCACGAAGAATGTTTGGAACAGTTATGGAATATGGCCAGAGGTAATTCTAGATACGATTGGTTGAAATCTTCTGATTTCAAAATCCCAAAAGATTTCAATAGCGAACATAAGTTTTTCGAAAGTCCAAAAGAATATCTAAGCAACTATTTAAGTTGTCTTATTCAAGAAGAAGTAAATTACGAGCAGAATTCTGAAAGTAATTGCTCTCCTTATATTAATTGCGCTTTTCAATCACTGAGTGGTCCCCGTCAAAAGGAGCCATATCGAATTATGCTGTCTAATCTATATGATAAGAATGGAAAAGATATTTACATAGTGATATTTACGAAAGAAAATTTCGAGGAGGGATTAGCAGCTCAAAAACAAGATTTAAATATCTCTGCACAAAAATATCCGACCCAAAAAATTTATAAAAAAATAAGCGATGGATTAGAAATAATAAATAGCGAATGGGATGAGATAAATAGAGAAATAGATGACCCAAACAAAAAGGTGAACTTTTGCATTTGTCGTATATTCTCACGCTCTTATATTCCTTCGCCCTTTAGTGCGCAGTCTGGCTATAAACTTGACATGGCAAATATTAATCCTTTTTCTACCAATAAGCTTAAATGGCTATCATTGAATCTTGAAGATATAGAAAAAGATTTCAATAGCAATATTGATTTGGCAGAGAATATCTATAACCATTGTCAAAAAAATGGAAGATTAAGAGCTATAAGTGAATTTATTAAACAGAATAGCGATAATATCCAAACAAATCCTAGATCAGAAATAACTAAGGATGAACTAAGACGGTATTTGAAAGAATCCGTCCGAAGAGCTCGTATCAATCCAAATACAGTATTACGTATAGGCTTTAATTCTCAAACGCTGGTAGAAAACGCAAGTGGGCAAAATGATGCCCCTTGTTTAGCACAATATGTAATTCCTATTTATAGAGGCGATAATAAAAAAACGCCATGTGCTGGCCTTGTAGTAAAAGTTGTGGACATAGCAAGCAGAAGTGCAGATGCCTACAATAACCAATGCGTATTAGATGATTTAAACAATGCAACAAAAGAATATAAAGAACAAATATTAAAACATACAACTCAATTTCCACAAGATTGGAAAGTCTTTTTAGAAAAATTAAAAGAGCAAGTAAATTTCTTATCTGGGTACGTCGGTGTATTTGTCAAGATGGCAAAGATGAAAACCAATACAACATACCTGTATCCTACTATTTGTACTATTAAAATGGTATTTAAGGACTCTCTTTTTTATTGTAACGGCGATACAAATAACTGGAGTTACATACCTGATGATGCCAAATTGGACATATGAATAGCGATTTTTACAGCTATTAAATTCATGATCTTGGTTTTGGATATATAAGTCTGTGCTGCAAATTTCAGCACAGACTTAATAATAAAGTTACAAGAAAAAGTTTGATAATTAATTCTCGCCTGTTGAAAGTTTATGAACATGCAAAAAAATATCATTCAATGCCGTCATTCCTGGTTCTTTTCTTCTTGCGTTCTTTTCCTGCTTCTTTCTCGCTTCCTCAATGGCTTTCTCATAGCCGGTGAGAGCGGCGAATGGCGAGAACTGCGCAGCACGGTTATACATGCTCATCCTCGGCTGCTTCGAGGAGGCATATTGTGGAAGGTTGATGATGTCGTCTTAGTTGCCCATTTGTATTCTTTGTTAGGATATGAACAAAAAATATGCTCTTCTTTTTTAAAGGTTATAGGAATATGGCCATGTAAAGAGGTAGGGTCATCATGTGGTCCTTCTCACCTACGTTGTAGTTGCCCAACTTGATGGCATGATAAACGTGATATTTCTCAGGATGGTTCAACATAGCCTCTGACTCCAAGAAGAGAGCCCGTGGCGATAACATCATATCTGCCGTCGACCTTGAAAAACTTCAAAGAGGCACGGGCGTTAGGACATTCCTGTATCTCGTCAAGGACAATACACGTTTCTCCCTCTTCGAATACTGTTTCAGGAATCATGGCAGAGATATTCATGATAATATCGTCAACAGCCTTTGACTGCTCGAAGGCAAGTTTGTAGTCGTCATGCTCCACAAAGTTAAGATATACTACGTTCTTGTAGTTCTTCCTTGCGAATTGCATCACTGAGAATGTCTTGCCACACTGCCTGCAACCCTTTATGACAAGGGGCTTGTGCCCTGCTGTGGCTTTCCATGACGCAAGGGTCCTGTCTATCTTTCGTTTAAGTGGTTCCATAAATAAAATGAGATGTGGACGATCTTTGGTGCAAATTTACTGCTTTCCCTTCAATTAGCAAAGAGCAAATCCACTTTTCTAAGCGACTTTTCTTCATCTATTCCACTTTTTAAAGCGACTTTTCTTCATATCATGCCTCTTTTCCATGTGACTTAGTACCACCTTGATACTTTTAAAATCATCAAAGACAGGGAAAGAGGACTTCGGTTCGGTCTATGCCCATGTGCGCACAGGTAAGGCCAACGTGAAAACGTTACAGGATTCACTATCAGGCAGCTTGAATGGGAGAAATACCGCTCCCTGCAATACACCTCGTCCGCCCTCATTTCGAGCATCGTGATAAAGTACTAAAAAGTAAAAGCAAAAAAGATAAAGAGCAGTAAACGTCACAATGCCATCAGCAGTTTCTCCGATATTCCGATGGCGATAGATTGATTCGCTTTTGCACATACCGGCTGAAATAAGATACGGAAGAGAAATTCATCTGTTCTGCAATTTCCGTCAGCGAGAGTCCTTTTTGCCGGAGTAGGCGGGTGATTTCCTGTATGGTGAAGCGGTCTACCCAGTAAGAGGCCGGTTTCCCGCTTACCTTTTTACAGATTTCCGACAGATAATGTGGCGTGATGCAAAGGCGTGAAGCGTAAAAATCGAGGTTTCTGTTGCGGATATATTCACCGTTATTCAGCAGTTCAATGAACTTCTGCAGCAGGAGGGCGACACGCTCCGACACTTGCAAGTTCTTGTGGCTGCGTGCGTGAATGTTGTAGAGGTCCAGAATGTGTGCGGTCAGCAGACTGCCTAATAATTCTTCACGGAAAAGATGCTTGTCGTCTTCCATGCGCATGCGAAGATATTTTAAGGCTGTCTCACATATCCGGAAATCCTGTTCGGAAAGTTTCATGACCGGATTCCGCAAGCGTGACAGATGACCGATGATGCCATAATTGCTGCGGATGGCAATCGACGTAATGAAGGTTTCCGAAAGATTCATCAGAATGCCTTGAAAATCATCGGATGCAGAAAAACTACGAACACTTCTTATTTCAACGAAGAGCAGTTGGGAAACGCCGTCAGGCATAGCGGCATTAAACGCGAGGAGTTTTTCATTGCCACCAAATTGTGGGTGCAGGACTATGAAGTTGAAGATGCGCTCCGTGCTTTTGAGCTTTCGATGAGGAAACTTCGTCTGGAGTATATCGACCTCTATCTGCTGCACAAGCCATACGGTAATTATTATGCTGCATGGCGGGTCTGCGAGAAGCTTTATAAAGAAGGGCTTATCCGTGCCATCGGTGTGACAAGTTTCTCCAATGAACGCTTGCAAGACCTTTTTTTGCACAATGAGGTGAAGCTTGCCGTTAACCAGCTGGAAACCCATCCGTTCTTCCAACAGCAGGCAGCCAACCATTTTCTGCAATGCGAGGGCATACAGCATGAGGCATGGGCACCGTTTGCAGAAGGGCAGAATGACATCTGGAACAATTCTGTATTGAAAGCCATCGCTGAAAAGCATGGTCGATGCAGCACGTTTTGGAGAAAGGGTATTCAACTGTGTACAAGGTATTCATTCAACGGAAGTTCTTGCTTCTGTTGGAAAGAGCGACCTTGCAGGGAAGATACTGATAGATTGGTCCAACCCTTATCTCTACGACGGCAGGCACATCTCGCTCGACCCGCGATGGAGCGGCCATACAAGTCTGGGCGAAGCCAATCAGGCATTGTTGCCCGAAACGGAAGTGGTAAAGACCTTGAACTACCTCTGCCACCATTTGATGACTCATCCAGGACTTTTGCCGGAAGCCCCAACGGGCTTTTATTGTGGCAACGATAAGGGAGCCAAAGCGGAATTAGCAAAACTGCTGGCCGATTTCGGCTGGAAGGATACGCTCGACTTGGGATGCACCTTGGCATAACTGATGAACTTGTCTACATAGGGCAGGATGGTTTCCACGCTGCCCTGCATGGTGGGAATGGCATAGCTCTGACCCTGCGGACCGTCACCGTTGGCGAGGACTGCACCGAAGTACAGCCGTGCCATTCGTGCGGCACCGCCTCCATGCATACCTGCGAGGTTGCTGCCAAAGACAAAGATCTCGTTGGGCTTGAGCGATGTGATGTAGTCGGGTGTGATGCGTTTTGAGTAATCTTTCTCCATAGTTGGTGGTATTTGGATTGCATATGACAGCGGATTTGCCTTGGAACTGTGCGTATGCAATGATTTATAAAAAAGATGTGATGATCTTCTTTTCATCAACCTATCAATTTCAGTAGTTGCCTATCGGTAGCCTCAGGTAATATCGTCTTCAGGTGATTAAATATCTTTTGAAAGGATGCTTCTGGGGAGCAGTCACATCTGCAAGCATCAGCACCATAGAGTTCCTCGGGCGTATTGAGCAATGACCACCCCCAGCCATATTCGTGGTTGTGTTTGTCATGAGGATAGACGAAATCCCCAATCACAATGTAGGTTGCCATTTCCAACCTTGTCAGATAGCCGTCAAATTTACTTCGCATGCCTTTCCCATTAAAGCCGCATGCAGTGCGAAGCTCTCTTGTAATAAGGCTTCCCTTTGAATGAAGCATGCTAAGGATTGCCTCTTCGATTGAATCGTCAGCAGGATAAGAATATTTACTTCTTCTGTAATTGCAGAAATCCGGCCACCACTCTTTGCTGATGAATCCAGCTTTCTTGTTGAAGAATTTTCCATACATGCATGGCATTCCCGTCACTATCTCACCCTTCCATTTCCAAAGTGGCCATTCCCATCCACCATTAGGCAGAGCTACATATCCACAATCTTCATCGACAATTTCTTCTGCCGAGAAACCGACGATGCCACTGTCGAGCAACGGCAAAAAGCCAATTTGCTGAATCAGTTCCATCAGACCTGATGCTGAATAAATCTCAGGAAACTCCATCTTCTTTGTTTTCTTATTTTACATGTTGTACGATTGGAAAAGTAACATGCTTCTACAATAACACAGTATGTGTATTACATGTTGCCACAAAATTACAAAAAAATAAAGTAATAAACCACAAAAAGACAAGAATAGGATAGAATTGTACCCGACAACATTATAGTCCGAGGCTTCATCATCGACTCTTCCACCGGAGCTCTCACTGAAGTGAGCGAATAAAGGCGTATGAATGCCACTAATGTCAGCAAAGTGTAAATATTTTAAGCATTGCTGACAACAATGGCACGAGTTGGATGCCGCGTGTAAACGTTACAGCACCTGCTATCAATGTCAAGGAAAACGACAAGGCTTACGAAGTTGAGCTTGCAGCCCCTGGCACCACCAAGAAGGAGCACTATCTGCGCCGCGAGTTCTCATACAGCAATTACGCGCAGGCTCTGACGCTGCCTGACGACGTGGAGAAAGACAAGATTGAGGCTAAAGTAGATAACGGCGTGCTTCATATCACACTTCCTCGCACGGGCAAGGCAGAGAAAGAGACAAAGAAGATTGAGGTCGCTTAACCGACTTTCGGTTCTGCTCTGAAACATGGGGACTGCTCTTTGGGTCAGTCCTTTTTTATTTGTGAGGTAACATAAGCAAAATCATACTGCGTCAGGCCGGTATCATCTATGCGAAATATAGATGGTGCCGGCTTTTTTCATGAGAATCTATATCTCGTCGCTTTGGCAATTTTTACCAAGGAGAGCATGATAGGCACTTCGGTGAGTACGCCCACGGTAGTGGCAAGAGCAGCACCGCTCTGCAAGCCGAACAGACTGATAGCTACGGCGACAGCCAACTCGAAGAAGTTGGACGCTCCAATCATTCCTGCCGGGGCCGAAATGTCGTAGGGCAGGTGCCAGGTCTTGGCCCAACCATAGGCAACGGCAAAGACGAGGTAGGTTTGGAGGATGAGCGGCACGGCGATGAGCACGATATGGAGAGGATTGCGCAGAATGGTCTCACCTTGGAAGGAGAAGAGAATGACGAGTGTGAGCAACAATCCGGCTGTGGTGTATCGGTCGAACTTGTGTACGAATACTTGCTCGAAATACTCCTTGCCCTTCCGCTTGATGACCATTGTGCGCGTGATGATACCGGCGATGAGCGGAAGCACTACGAAAAGCACTACACTCAGCAGCAGTGTGTCGTAGGGTATCTCCACACCGCTCACTCCCAAGAGCAGAGCCACGATGGGCGCGAAGGCCACGAGGATGATAAGGTCGTTGACAGCCACCTGCACGAGTGTGTAAGCAGGATTGCCGTTGGAGAGATAGCTCCAGATAAACACCATCGCCGTGCAGGGAGCGGCTCCTAAGAGCACGGCACCAGACAGATATTCGTGGGCCAGTGGCGTAGGTATCCACCGCTGAAAGACCACAAAAAGAAACAACCATGCGATGCCGAACATAGTGAAAGGCTTGACGAGCCAGTTGACCACACACGTCACTACCAGCCCCTTGGGGTGCTTGGCCACATTTTTCACGCTTTGGAAGTCCACTTTCATCATCATCGGATAGATCATCACCCAGATGAGAATGGCCACGGGAATGCTCACATGAGCATACTCAAAACGCGAAAGCGTCTGTGGAAGGGCAGGCAGAAACTTGCCCACCGCAATGCCAACAACAATACATAGCAGTACCCATAACGTAAGGTACTTGTCAAAGAATCCAATTTTTCTTTCTTCCATGATAAACGAAAACGATATTATCTTTCTTTGTGATACAGATGAAAAGCTCTGTTGTTATTTGATCCAAGGGCGCAACACCAAGTGACCACCGGTAATGCGTCTGACCTCTTCAATCCATTTTGTCTCGCTACTTGCTTTTGCACGCAGGAAACTGTCGGTGGAATGGTTCAGGATGAGACACTGGTTGACCACCCACCACTGCTGATGAATGCCTGCACGCTCAAGGTCAGCGCGCAGACGCTTTGCCTCCAGCACGGGTGTAGGCTCAGGCAGAGTGACGATGACAAACTCCGACTGGCTGTCGTCGCGCAGCCTTGGCAGCAACCGCTGAACGGCAACAGGGGCATCGCCCTCGCTGTGGGCTATCTGTCGGTCGTAGCTCTGTGTGGAATCGAGCAGCAGCAAGGCATGACCCGTTGGCGCAGTGTCGATGACAACCGTCTTATTGTCGGCCTGCATCACGATTTCAGCAAAACGGCGGAAAACGGCAATCTCCTGGGTGCAAGGGCTGCGCAGATCTTCCTCAATATAGGAGAAGTCGGTCACACCGGCCTCGCGTGCCTTCGTTCTGACCTCATCCTTGTATGCCTCCAATACTTTTTGCTCATCGATGACTGCCATTTCAATACCCGCATGCTCAGCTAATTGGGCATTAAGGTGATTGGCAGGGTCAGTGGTAGTGAGCAGCACATCGTCGCCTAACTGTTTCAGTCCCAAGGCTATCTGCGTGGCAATAGTGGTCTTGCCAACACCTCCCTTGCCCATGGTAAACACCACGCGCTTGCCCGTGTCGTGGATGGTGCGGATGAGAAAGTCGAGGGATTTGTAGTCGCCGATACTTTCAGACAGCGAAGCATCGACTGAGCTGTCAGCACGAAGCATCTTGCGGATGTTGTTCACAGAGTCCATGTCGTAAGAGCGCAAGGGCACATACAAGGTGTCCATTGCAGCCAAAGTATCGGGCATCGCGTATAAGGCCTGCTGTTGTGTGGCGTACATTTCTGCAGCCAGCTCATCGTTGTTGTTGGGAGACTCCATGAGTCCGTTGACCACGAGTAGTTGATTTGCAATGCCTAACTGCCGGAGTTCACGTGCAGACCGGTCAGCCTCCTTGAGCGCAGCCTGTTGCGGTCTGCTGACCAGTATCAGCTTGGTCTTGCTGCCATCAGCCAAGTTGTCCACAGCCTGCCGGTAAACATCCTTACGTTCTTCGAGTCCCGACAGTTGTCCAAGGCACGAGGCACCATGCTTGCTCGTCTTGATGAATGATGTCCAGGCCGTTGGCAGCTGGAGCATACGCAGGGTGTGACCGGTGGGCGCGGTGTCGAAGATGATGTGGTCATACTTGCGAGCATCTTCTGCATTGGTGAGGAAGTCAGAGAACTGGTTGAAGGCGGCAATCTCCACAGTGCAGGATCCTGACAACTGTTCTTCCATGTTGACGATAGCAGAGTCGGGCAGCACACCACGGTAAGGACCTACCACCGACTCGCGATACTCGTCGGCAGCCTTGATAGGATCGAGGTTGACCACGGTCAGTCCCGTCACCTCAGCGATTGGCGTGCCGTGCTGCGAGATGTCCTGGTGGAAAACATCCTGAAGATTGGAAGCAGGATCGGTGCTGATAAGCAGAACCTGTTCGCCTTTGTCGGCCATGGCAATAGCAGTGGCGCAGGCCAGACTGGTCTTGCCCACGCCACCCTTACCGGTGAAGAACAGATATTTCTGTTGCTCCACCTCTTGGATAGCATATTCTTTCATCGCAACATCTATTTGCCACAGCAGCAACCGCCGTCGTGGACATCCTTGTCCTTTTCTCCACAGCAGCAACCGCCATCTTGGCTGTCTTTGTGCTCTCCACAGCAACAACCTCCCTCATGGGATTCCTCTTCTTCACAGCAGGTGCTCTGTCTGACAGGAACAAATGTCAGGTCCTTACCTGTCCACTCACTCATCTGTGCAGTCGTGGGATATTGTCCCACGACAGCAATCTCACCACCGAAAAGTGTTATGGGCAGCACGTCGGCACCTTTGTCTTGAAGCAGTTGCTTCACCTTTTCGTTGTGAATAAAGGCCTGTGGCTCACTGCTCAGATTATGGCGTTTCACCTCGATGCCCATATTCTTCAATGCATCAATGAGCGTGGCGATGCGCAACAAATTCTTGTCAACACTGGGACCGCAAACTCCTGTGGAGCAGCACATGGCCGGGTCGAAAATCTCAATCTCTTTCATAATATATATGCTTTATTAGTTATTTGCAAAACTACGAATAATGTTTCTATTATAATAGGCGGGCGACACACTACCCGCCTACTGTTGTTTATTACTTTCCGCAACTGCAGTCCGAGCCTTTGATTTCCTTTGAGAAGAAATTACAGAATAGCTCGTGGGCATACTGCCAGTTGTCGCGGTTGATGCAGTATCTCACTTTTGGAGCCTCAATGGTACCTTGGATGAGTCCGGCATCTTTAAGTTCCTTGAGGTGCTGGCTGACGGTGGCCTTGGCGATGGGCAGCTCGTCGTGGATGTCGCCGAAGTAGCATTCCTGTCTGCTGGCGAGGAACTGCAATATCTGTATTCTGGCGGGATGGGCCAGTGCTTTGGCAAACCGCGCTATCTGCTCGGCCTTGAGGCTATAGTCTCGTTTCGTGTCCATGAGTGTCTTGAATATATTTATGATAGAATTCATTGAATGTCAATGTGATATGATCCCTTGCGGCTCGGAATACAGAGAGCTGCTCCTCCCTTGTACCCTTTGCCTGTGCTGGGTCGGGGAAGCCCAAATGCAATCGATGTTTCACTTTCCCCACGAAGACGGGACAATTTTCCCGTGCATGATCACAAACGGTAATTACAAAGTCCCATTCCTCATGTGTAAACTCCCTGACATCGTGTGGCTGCAAATCGCGAATAGGCATTCCTGCCTCCTCCATCACTTCGATGGCCAATGGATGAGCAGCATAGGCAGGATGAGTGCCAGCCGACCTCACACAGAGTCCGGCATCCAAATGCTGTAGGCAGGCTTGCGCCATCTTGCTCCGACAACTGTTGCCTGTGCAGAGAATCAATATCTTCTTCATATTGTTCGCAAAGTTACGAATTTATTTTCCTTTCAACAATCCTCTGTTCCCTGGTTTAACGATATTTATATTCGTTTACCGTTCTTTCTGTTTGCCATCATGATCCCTCGTACGGTCAAGGAGAGATTAGGTCGCTTAACCGCCTTGCAGAGTTCCGCTCTGACCAAGGCTGGGGTACTGTCATTTTCGGAAGCCCACCACATCGATGTAGTGAATGATTCAGACCTATGCAGTGAATGCCCTTTCGTTAAACAAGCTCCTAACGGAATCTACTGCAAGATATATGGACAGTTAGTCACGCTTCTCAGAGATTCCCACAAATGTGAAAGAGGATGATGGCGGTTATACCATTGAGTTGGCAGTGCCGGGCATGGAACGCAAGAATTTCCACATGAGGGTACATGACGGTGTGCTCAGTCTCCGCATCCGCAAGGGTCACCGGTTCCACTGGCCGTGGCAACACAACCGCACCTATATCCGCGGTGAGCGTCTTCTGCAACTACCTGGAAGCGTAAACGCTGACGGCTTCACTGCCAAGGTGAACGATGGCATTCTCTGCATCCGTCTACCGAAGAAGGAAAACTATGTCAGCCGGACAGATGAAGAGAATCAGCCAAGACATATTCTGGTAGCATAACATAAGTGCCGGCTTTTTCGTCCTTTTCTTGTGAAGACACAAAAATTATCGTAACTTTGCCTTATTCCAACATCCTAAATGAATTGAACACTGGTGGTAGCCCTGAATACAGGCACCTCATTATAAGGATTCCATGTTCTCTATTGAACCATAAGTCAGTTGATCGATCGTCTATTAAACAGCCTTAGACAACAGTTCTGAAGGCGGAAAGCCATACTCGCGCTTGAAAGCTGTCGAAAAGTGGCTTAGATTCTTGAATCCTACTTGCATATATACATCCAGAGGTTTCTCGCCGTTTTCTATAAGCCGCCGCGCCTCTTGCAGTCTGCGCTTGACAATCCATCGGCCAGGCGACTGGTGGAACAACTCGACAAAATCCTTCTTGAAAGCCGACAAGCTGCGTCCTGTGTAGTGCGCAAAGCCCTCCAAGTCGAGATCGTTGGCAAAGTTGTCATTCATATATTCCTGCAAGTCCACCTTCCAAGGTTCCACAAAGTCAAAGAGTACCGACTTCAACTCAGGGATCATCTCTATCAGCGTCAGTATTACCTCTTTTACCTTAGTTTCCATCAGCAACTTCGACGGATAGTGACCTGCATCAAAAAATCCCTCTAACGAGCGAAACATGCCTGTTAACACGGGATTGTCAGGCAGCATCACGTAAGGAGAGCGCGAACTATACGGCTTCACGTCGTTACGGCCCAAGTTAAACTCATGCATCGTTTTCTTCAGTAAGGGGGTCTTTAGTTGTAGGAACAGCCCCTTAAAGGGTTTGCCATCGCGCGACGGATACTCTATCTTGTGCGCCCTGTAGTTCTTTCGGATGAGATATGCCTGCCCTCGCTGCAGATGCCGGCGACGGTTACTACTCAGCACGTCCAGCTCGCCAGTAATGACATATACCAACATATGCTCGGACACTACCGACTCGAATTCCTTTGCCGATGTCACCGTGCAGCAGAAGAACGTGTCCATGAAATTATACAATTGTACGCCAGCGTCTAATGCCATAATCGTTTTCCGTTTTTGAATTTATGCGTGCAAAGTTACGAAAATCCCTAAAGGTTCAGCTTTTCTCTGCGGATATTTCTTGTTTTCTCTGCGGTTATTTTTCGTTAATTCGATATATTGACTTTTTAGAAAAGTAAAAAATAGCCGCAGAGAAAACCATAGAATATGATTTCCGTTGTACATTTGCACCGTGATTACAAGCCACACCGCTAATGAGGTTCAATATATAATTAAAGAAAGGTTAGCATCATGAAGAAGCTATTGATGATGATGGGCATGACATTTGTCTGCGCCGCATGTGGACAGAACGGCACAGAACTGAAGTACGACTCGCAGCAGGCGCAGTCGGACAAAAAAGTGCTGGTGGCATATTTCTCGTTTACCAACAACACGAAAGTATACGCGGAGAAGATTGCTCAGATGACTGGTGGTGAGCTCTATGAGATTGTACCCGCGGAGGCCTATGGCGGCGAAAACAGCAACTACTATGACGAGGGTACACGTGCTTATAAGGAGCAGTACAACACGGGAGGAGAACAGCGTCCCGCCATAGAGGAGACACTTGAGAATTCATCTCAATATGGCGTAGTGTTTTTGGGCAGCCCCATCTGGTATGGCAAGTCGCCGCGCGTTATCCTTTCATTTCTCGATAAGTATGGTTTCCGAGGTAAGACGGTGATACCATTTGTCACATCAATGGCTTCAGGCATAAGCAGGGTCAACGACGAGTTGCCCGCCACTTATCCCGGAATCAGATGGATAGAGGGGCGGCGTCTCAACGGGGTATCGGATGCCAGTCTGCAGACGTGGATAGATGGCATCCTAAGAACTACGGCTGTCAGTGGCATAGTAGCCGATGGCAGTCAGCATTACAATGTATACTCACTTAGTGATAAACGCATGCTGACGAATGTCTCCACGCTTGAGTCGTTGCCCGCCAGTATTTATATCATCAACGGAAAGAAGACAATTATCAAATAAACAACAAAAGACTATGTACAATTTTCAATTTTTTATGCCGACAAAGGTGTTGTTCGGCGCAGGACAGTTACAAAACCTTCACAATGAGCAGATGCCCGGCCATAAGGCTCTCATTGTGACAAGCAATGGGCAGAGTACAAAGAAGTATGGCTATCTCGCAGCCACGGAGAAAGAGCTTGACCTTGCCGGTGTCAGCCACATACTCTTCGATGAGGTGCGCCCCAATCCGACCAAGAAGAACGTTATGGATGGAGCTGCAAAGGCCAAGGCTGAAGGTTGCGACTTTGTGGTAGCGCTGGGTGGTGGATCTGTGATGGACTGTGCCAAGTGCATTGCCCTGATGATGGTCAATCCTGGCGACTTGTGGGACTATGCTTTTTCCGCCAAGGGTGGAAAGAAGAATTTCATCCATCCTTCAAAGCCGCTCATAGCCATAACCACCAATGCCGGAACTGGCTCGGAGGTTGACATGTTCTCCGTCATCAGCAACGACGAGATGGAGGAGAAGACCGGCGTATTCGACATCTCGATGTTTCCAACCATCTCCGTTGTCGACTCCAACCTGATGATGTCTGTTCCGTCGAAGTTTACGGCATATCAGGGCATGGATGCCTTCTTCCATGCCGCAGAGAGCGTCATCAACAAGTTTGAACATCCCATAGGCGAGATGTTTGCACTGAAGGCCATTGAACTTATTGCCAAGAACCTGCCTATTGCCTACAAAGACGGCAGCAACAAGGAAGCCCGCGCGAATATGGCTCTTGCCAACTCGCTTGCCGGCTACTACATGCTTTGCACGTCGGAGCACACCATGGAGCATGTTATGGGCTCATATCATGAGAACCTTGTTCATGGTGCCGGGCTTATCATGATTTGTCACGAATACTTCAACTTCTTCGCCGAGCGCAAGGCTGCTGAGGAACCTATGATAAAGATGGCGCGTGCCATGGGTGTGGAGAACCCGACAAGTGGCAAGGAATTCATCGCAGCCTTAGACCATCTCGTGGCAAGTGTAGGTTGTGCCGATCTGAAGATGAGCGATGCGGGTATCACGAAAGACGAGATGAAAAAGTGGCCAAAACACATACACGAGGTGCTTGGCGGTAATATCGATGCCGACCCTCTGCCGTTGAGCGATGAGGACTATCTCGGCATATATGAAAGAAGTTACAAATAATAGACGGTAATGCCGTCATCCTACCAGGAGTGCATATCGGCAACAACTGTATCATAGCTGCCAGGACAGTTGTTACCCATGACATTCTCGACAACAGTTTGGTGGGTGGTATGCCTGCTAAAGTCATCAAAAACATTGAAGACAATGTGGAGAGATAAGTCTACATGATATGTGTCATAAAGAAAAAGGTAATCTCATTACTGTGAGATTGCCTTTTTTGTAGTGTGCGGGCATGGGTAGGCATGAAACTGACGGGAGCGGACAACAGCGGTCAGCTCAGCGTCGTCGTTGATTGTGTGCCATATCTGATGATATACTCCATCTGCGTCCATCAGTTTATTCCGCAGGTGCGAGCCATGTTTGTTGTATCTATGCCTGCTGTGTTCATTTTTATAATTTGTATTTCTCTCTTAATCGTTTGGGCAGTTTGCTGAGCACGAGCTGATAGGACTGGGTGATAAGGCTCTTTACCATGTCACCGTCAATCTCATCAAGGAGGACATCATTCCAATGCACCTTATACAGATGATACGCCGGTCGGATGCCGTTGTAGTGGTCACGCAATGTCTGCCCTTGCTCGGGTGGAAGTTTCAGCGCACAGGAAAGCTCCGGAGCATTGAGCCATATATGCAGGAAAATCTTTCCCTCTATACGAAACAACACCCAGTCCTCACCGTAGGCCTGGTCTTCCGTTGTTCCAGGCAAGGACAGCGCATATTCACGAACTTCTTCGATATTCATCGACTTAAATCTTTATTTGAGCTGTGTTCCATCCTTGAAGGCATTGCCCACTCGCTTGCCAATTTCTAGATAGCCAAGATGGACAGGATCGAAGGTCAGCAGGTGCATCTTCTCCAAATCCGGCTTGCCATCTTCTGCAAGATATTCTTCGTTGACTCTGATGTTCATAATCTTAGCCACAATATAGTAGCCCGTTTCCGACTCATCAATTTTCCGCTCGATGCGACACTCCATGGTCATGGGGAAGTCGGTGAAAACGGGAGCGTTCACCTTCTCGCCAGAAGATCCTCACATGTGAGCATCCTTGTGATTTTCTCTGCCGTGAAATGCTCAATGAAAAAGCTGGTATTGTGACCACTCTTATTGTTTTCGCCTTTCCTTTTTCTCTTGCTGCTTGGCGTAGATCTTGGCGACGACAGCTCCACTGACATTGTGCCAAACAGAGAAAACGGCACCGGGAACGGTGGCCATCGGGTACATGGCGAAGTGGACTGTGGCTAATGAACTGGCGAGACCGGAGTTTTGCATACCCACCTCGATGGAGATGGCTGAGCATTTCTTGTGAGGTAAACGGAGCACACGACCGACGAGATAGCCCATGCCCAAGCCACAGACATTGTGCAGCATCACAACGAGCACAATGAGCAAGCCGCCCGTAAGCAGTTTCGGAGCATTGGCACTGACGATGATGCCGACGATCAACGCAATCATCACTGAGGAGAAAGCAGGCAGATAAGCTGACAGTCGCTGTGTCTGCTTGGGGAACAATTTCTTGAATACAAAGCCGAGGATGATAGGCAGAATAACCACTTCGATGATGCTGAGGAACATGCCAAGGGCATTGACATGCACACGCTCACCGGCATAAAACAAGGTGAGCAGTGGCGTGAGAAATGGAGCTAGCACCGTGCTGACCGTTGTCATCCCCACCGACAGCGCGAGGTCGCCCTTGGCCAAATAGGTCATCACGTTAGAGGCGGTTCCGCCGGGACAACAGCCGACAAGAATGACACCGATAGCCAGCTCATCACTGAGACCAAAGACGCGAGACAGCAGGAAGGCAGTTAACGGCATGATGATGAACTGAGCCAGACTGCCGATGATGATGTCCTTAGGGCGAGTGAAAACTACCTTGAAGTCATGTGGATCCAAGGTCAGTCCCATGCCGAACATGACCAATCCGAGCAACGGCGTGATCCATGTGGTTGAGATCCAGTTGAATGATGCCGGCACCAATAGAGCCATCGTCGCTACCACGATGACGATTCCTGCCATATACTTCGAGATGAAGCTGCAAATCTTGTTCAGCATGATACGTTATCCTTCCGTTGTTTTCGCTTTTATTACCAATTACGATGCAAAAGTACAAAATAATATCTAAACAACAGAAGGTACCTGCAATTTTTAGGGAGAAAGGCTGTTGTTTCATCGAGACTACCGTGGCTCACTTCTACTCTCCCTCAGACGTGCGTGTTCTCAATTTCGGCGTGCGCAAGATGCTCTACGACTGCTACGACGTGAATCCGTTGCTCTCCGGCAATCATCTGCAAGACAAGCAGATTGCCGATGACATCATGCAATGAATCCGGGGTAATACTAAGAGATTTATGGATGGTCCAAATGAGAATATCCTAAATGATCTTCATCGTTTTTGCTATGCGACACGCTTCCATTGAGTTCTTTACTTGCAGTTTGGCAAGTATCTGCTGGCGGTGGCGGCTAACAGTGTTTTTGCTGATTGATAAAATATCCGCAATCTCGAAACTTCTCTTTCCAGAATCAATAAGTGCCAGCACCTGCTTCTCACGTCGGCTTAGAATCGACGAGTCACCAGAGGCTGCCAATTCTTCAGAAACTCCCGAGAATGAATTGATGACCCTGCTTTTGCCAATGAAATCAAACATGGGACGGCCATATAAGCATAACGCATGGCTGACAGTTTCAGAATCGTCGGCATATATGTAATACATCCGGTGGGTCACATCTATTGTGTTCCCCGTAGCAGCCTTCATTCGTAGTTTTGATACAAGATAATAGTCAGGGCGATTATGTCGGGGAACATGACGCAAGAAGTTGAAAAACCGCAGTTCAGCAAGATACTTGTCCTCACGCTCCTCTTCTGTTATCAGATCGAGGATGGCTTTTTCCCAAATAGAATTCTCCTCTGAGTAGTTTGCTATCCCAAGAATGATGCCGAACTTACCGGGGAAAATCCGGCTCGTACCACACCGCAAATCGCTCACTACAACCGTGACATTCTCTATTCTGGATACGTTTCTGGCATAATCCAGCAATTGTGCCACATCTATTGTATCAGCGTTAAATAACTGATCTTTAAGGAGATGATTTAGTTTCTCAAGACTGCTCATGACAAAAATGGTTATTTATAGCCATTGCATACCATTTATCAAATGACTAACTTTGCAAAGTTAAAAATAAAAAAGGATTTCGACAAGAAAGACAATTAAATAATACATATATGACAAAGAAGTTTTTAGTAACAGCATTTGTGCTGATGTCGGGCCTGTCAGTATCGGCTCAGACTCTCGAGAAGATGAACTGGTTCAACGAACCTTCACAGTGGAAGATCTCTGGCAATAAGCTCACGATGTCGGTCACTCCTAAAAGTGATTATTGGCGTATATCGCACTATGGCTTTACTGTTGATGACGCCCCATTCTATTATGCGGAATACGGTGGAGAGTTCGAGGCAAAGGTGAAGGTGGCGGGCGATTATAAGGTGCGCTTCGATCAGGCCGGCATGATGATCCGTATCGACCATGAGAACTATATCAAAGCCGGAATTGAGTATGTTGACGGCAAGTTCAACCTCAGCACGGTGGTGACCCATCACACGTCCGACTGGAGCGTCATCGCCCTCGACAAGCCTGTGGATTTCATCTGGATCAAAGCTGTACGCCGGAGGGATGCGATAGAGATCTTCTATTCCTTTGACGACAAGGAATACACCATGATGCGCAACGCTTGGATGGAAGCCAATCGCCCTGTAAAAATAGGTATGATGGGTGCTTGTCCGGACGGAAAAGGCTTCAATGTAACCTTCTCAGACTTTTCCGTGAAGCATCTTCCTGATGCAGTCCGAACAGAGTGGCTTGAGCATAACAAATAATCAAGTGGCACACATGCTACCGGCAGTGTCTGAGCACGCATAATTCTAAAGATAGGTCTCATTCTTGTATGATCTCTTATCGATTTTGAACACAGTAACCTGATCACCACTTACCCGCCAAGTACCAAATAATCAGGTCTGTAAACTCTGTCGAAACGAAGCTACCATACAAGACTGCTTGATACAAGTAGAATTGGCATCAAATATAAACTTTTCATATTTAAATCTTTTGTCTTATTGCTTTTTCATTACTTTCTCAAATACAAACAATCCATCAGCCTGGTCAAACTGCTCGGGCATGTGGGGATCGGGGTGATGCGCATTGAAGAATTCCACTGCATGAAAACCGCAACAGTTGATGTAGAAATGGATATTCCTAACTTCAAAGTAGGGCGTACAAGTATGCCACACCTCTGTTTCAGGATGCAATGCTTCTATTGCCTGCCATATCGCTTGCCCGATGCCTTTACTCTGAACGCCTACCTTGACGTACAAGAATGCCAGCTCGTTGTCGTGAGTCACCGAGTCTATTTTAAGAATGGTGCCGCCCATGCGATGGCCGTTGGCATCCAAAGCTTCGAAAGCCTCTGCACCTTCGGCATTCAGCGACTCATAAAAGTCCTTGTCCGGCAATATCTCTCCCTCTTCATGCTCTTCACCGTTATTGCGATGGGACGTGAAACCTATTTGGAAGGCCTCCTGCATCTCCGCTTTGAAATCAAGCGTATGCTCTGCGGGAAGCCTTACCAGTGTAATCTTCTGTTGTCCTTCCATTACTTCAATTGAGTTCCGTCCTTGAACGCATTTCCCACACGCTTCCCAATTTCGAGGTAACCGAGATGGACTGGGTCGAATGTTAGCAGGTGCATCTTCTCCAAGTCCGGCTTACCGTCCTCGGCAAGGTACTGCTCGTTGACTCTGATGTTCTGAATCTTGGCCACGATGTAGTAGCCGGTTTCCGACTCATCAATCTTCCGCTCAATGCGGCACTCCATGGTCATGGGGAAATCGGTGAAGACAGGGGCATTCACTTTCTCTCCCTTTTCTGCTTTCCAGCCTGTTTTGGCCACCTTGTCCTTGACCTTCTTTCCACTGACAACGCCAACAAAGTCTGCTGCTACCATAGTTTCGGTTGTGGCGAAAGCGATTGTGAAGTCAGGGTTGGCATTGAGATTAACGGTAGTCTGATGGTTGCCCATCGAAATCATAATCTTATCGCCGTCCCACTGTCCTGCCCATGCGGCGTTCATAGCATTGGGAGTACCATCTGCATCATAAGTGCCGATCACTAATACGGCTTGTGGCATGAACCATGCCTTTGGATTAAAGTTCTTCATATTTCTTCTATTTTTGTGCAAAGTTACATGAAATTTACCAGAATCTTACATGCGTCCGTCTGTTTTTCAGCATAAGTATGTGGTACCCTTCGCAAGGTGGCGTGTCGATAGCGATGCTGCTCGTCGACAGGCTCCAATTCGTTTCTTGTTTCTGATGCAAAGATACACCACAGCTCACTGACATCGGACACGCACAAGGGATGTGGATGAAGTGCCACGTGAGTTCAAACTACGCAGTTTTCCAACAGAGGTGGCAGGGTCATGTTCTGGCAGTCCATTCCTTCGAGCTTTGCTTCTCCTGCCTTGGTGAGCTGGAAGTGCATGACGCGCTTGTCTGCTTTGTCGAGCGTGCGTTTCAGAAGTTTCTTCTTTTCGAGCGAGCGTATTACCTTTGAGGCATTCGACTGCGTCAGACCGAGGCAGTCGCCCACCTCTCCGGCAGTCATGCCGCCCTTGTCACTTAAGCTGCAAAGCAGCATGGCCTCATTGAGGTTGAGGCCATAAGCTGCTTCCATTCCATTCTCCAGTTCCGTGATAGCGCGGTAGATGTCGCGCACACGACACATCTTTTGTCTGTCAAACATCATCGGCTTAGATAAAAAGGTTCACATTTGCCTGCTCGGCACGCTGCATATACGTGGCGACGCCACCCACTGTAACGCCGTCGATCAGTTCTTCCTTCGATATTCCCATCATGTCCATTGTCATCTGGCAGGCAATGAATTCCACGCCGGCCTCCTGGGCTGCCTGTCGTAGGTCTTCGAGTTGCTCGATGTTCTTACTACGCATGATATGGCGCATTAGGCGGTCGCCCAATCCGAAGAAGCTCATCTGTGAGAGATGGAGCTTGCGCGATGACGATGGCAGCATCCAACTGAACATTTTTCCGAAGAAGTCCTTCTTCACGTGGGGCTTATGCTCTTTCTTGATGACATTGAGTCCCCAGAAGGTGAAGAATATCGACACCTTTGTGCCCGTAGCAGCCGCACCGTTGGCCAGAACGAATGTGGCAATGGCCCGGTCGAGATCGTCGCTGAACATGATCAGGGTCTTGTTGTGCTGCGGGGCAGTGGCTTGTGATGGGGTAGGGGGCGTACCGCCCTTGCCAATCACCACTTTGTGCAATCCGCCTTCTTCCGAAGCACGGATAAAGCTGTTGCCCGTACTCTCGCACCAGGCTTTGGCATCACGCGGGAAGCCCGGATCTGTAGCTGTCACTTCTACCTGGTTGCCCTCTGCCATGCCGTCGATGGTCTGTTTGAGCTTAATGATGGGGCCGGGACACGAGAGCCCGCAGGCATCAAGACGAAGCATGGAGGCTGGAGTTGCCTTGGCTTCCGTCTTGTTCTCAGGGGTAGAGACCTGCCACGACGTGCGCGTGGCCGAGGCATAGAGCTTGTAGCCGCCCGAAAGGTTGCGTACATCGGTGAAACCATGACCTAAGAGGATGCGCTGGGCAAGGTAGCCACGCAGCCCTACAGCACAATAAACTATGATGGGCTTGTCGTGGGGTATTTCGTCGATGTGGTCACGCAGGTCGTCAAGAGGGATGTTGATGGCACCGTCGATGGCACCCAGGGCGTATTCCTCTTTCGTGCGTGTGTCGATGATAGTGATTGCCTTGCGGTCAGCATCCCGCAGTTCTCTCCAGTAGATCACCGGCATGGAGCCATTGATGATGTTCCCTGCCACGTAACCAGCGATGGCAATAGGGTCCTTGGCTGAAGAGAAAGGTGGTGCGTAAGCCTGCTCCAGGGCCATGAGGTCTGCTACGCTTCCTTTTTTCTTGATGATAAGAGCCAGTTGGTCGATGCGCTTGTCGGCACCGTCGTGACCGAGACATTGCGCACCGTAGAGTCGTCCGGTCTTGGGGTCGAAGGTGAGTTTTGTCGTGAGCGGGAATGAACCGGGGTAATAGCTGGCATGTGAGGCTGATGTCGTGGTTGACGAATCATAGGCTATGCCGCGCTGTTTCAGTTGTTTGGCAGGAAGGCCGGTGGAGGCGACAGTAAGCCCGAACACCTTGGCCACAGCAGTACCAATGCTGCCCTCATAAGCTTCCACATTGTCTTGCACCATATTGTCAGCCGCCACACGTGCCTGTCGGTTGGCTGGTCCGGCGAGCAGGTTCAGCCACGGCTCACCTGTGATGGGATGCGCATACTCCACGGCGTCACCAACGGCATAGATGTCCGAATCTGATGTCTGCATATATTTGTTTACGCTGATGCCGCGTTTGCCCAATGTCAGTCCGGCATCCTTGGCCAATTGCGTGTTAGGGCGGACGCCGATAGACAGTAGCACCATGTCGGCTGTGAGCTTTTGCCCGTCACTGAGCATCACATTGAGGGCTTCCCCGTTCTTCTCAAAGCTCTGCACAGCTTTCCCTAAATACAGGTTCACGCCGTGGTCAGCCAGCTCCTGATGGACAAAGGATGCCATGCTGTAGTCAATGGGAGCCAGTACTTGATCGCCCATCTCCACCACGGACACGTTCCACCCAGTGTGCACTAAGTTCTCAGCCATCTCCAGTCCGATGAAGCCTCCACCGACTATGATGGCACGACCTTTGGGATGGTTGTCGATGAAGTGTTTGATGCGATCGGTATCTGCCACGTTGCGTAAGGTAAAGATGCCTTCGTTGTCAATGCCGGGCAAGGGCGGGCGAACGGGTGAGGAACCTGGAGCCAGAAGCAGCTTGTCATAGGATTCGCTGTAAGTGCCCTGTTCAGCATTCTTGATGATGACGACCTTAGCCTGGGTGTCAATCTTTACCGCCTCACTCTCCGTGCGCACGTCAATGCGGAACCGGCGCGAGAAGGCTACCGGTGTTTGCACAAACAATCTGTCACGGTCGGTGATGACCCCTCCAATATAATAAGGAAGTCCACAGTTGGCGTATGAGATGTGCTTTCCTTTTTCAATGAGCACGATATCGCAGTTTTCGTCTTGCCGACGCAGTCTTGCAGCAGCGGTGGCACCACCGGCTACACCTCCAATAATCACGTATTTCATATGAGTATTCCGTATTAATTATATTCCGGCGGCAAATATACGACAATTCTATGAAACGAACAAATTTCCGATGGAATATTTTATGCAATGGAATGTTTTTTGTGAGTTCATTAAAAGATGAAAGAAGATTCTCCCCGTAGTGTTGGGGAGAGCGTTTCAGGCATTCAGAAGAATTTGAGCCATTTATATTCCACCCTTCATAATCGCAGAATGGATGCTCTTGCTGGTATCCACATCGGTGTATGAGTGTTTCTTGTTGCCAAAGTTCAAGGATATGGATGCTTTCAGATAGAAGAATTTTCCGCGGAGATGGTCAAGACGGTATTGACGTTTGCTGTAGTCTTGCGTGAGCAGTGAGCTACAGGAGCGATAGTCGGTGAATGGGTTCTGGCAACCTGCCTGCAAGCCAATGCTCTTGTATTTGTAAGAAATGGTCAGGCCGTAGAGCGCGGTGTTCGACCATTGCTCAAGTGTGGCATAAACGCCATGTCGGTAGGTTGTGTAATACATGCCAATATTCAGGGCGTTGATAGCATACGAAATGGAAGACTTGTTATACCATTCCGTATCCGTCAGCCCATTTCTGCCGGTCACTTGATAGTGCTCAGCACCCAAACGTGTCTTCACCAGGAAGCCATTCTTTGAATAGCTCACTCCTATCTCCGGATTGGTGTAGTAATAATGCCCCTCCGACAGCAACGAATGGATAAAATAGCCATTGTCATAGCTGACAAACTCAGCGTTGTTCTTCCAACTGATAAACATGTCATACATGGCGTAGAACGACCAGTCGCCGACATCGCAGTTGACATTCAATGTGTTGGAGACGATGGTCGTGGGCTTCAGATTAGGATTGCCCCGTCTTTTCTGGATCGTGTCGATGTCTTGCTCGATGTTATTGTACATCGTCATTGTCGGGTAACTGTTCGTCAAACTGCCCCGATACTGTACGTAGAGGCTTGGAGTGAAGGTGTATTTCACCGTAGCTGATACTCTTGGGCTATAGCGGTATTGATGCGCCTCGCCCCGAATCTTGTAGAACAGTTGGCTGATGCCACCATCCAAAGACGCGAACATCTTCTCCCATCGTTTGGAGATTCCCATTTCCAACAATGTCTCAGAATAGGTCAGACCGCCCTTTACCTTCGTTCGGTTAAGCAGGTAATTCGTCCGTGAGTTCTCTGTGAAATTATACAGAGCCCCCGTCAGTGTCCAGTCCTTGTCCATTGCCTTTGTATAATTGCTCCCGAGGACTAATCTGTAGTAGTGCTCTTTCGTGTTATTGCTATTGCTGAAAGCTCCTTCCTTGAGCAGGTAGTCAAATCTGTTGTTGGAGTAATCCAAAGACCCTCTGAAACTCAGGCGCTGCCTGTTCCTTAGCTGAAACCTGCTACTGAAGGACAAATAGGGCGAATGGGAAGTTTCTTTACTGTTTTCCAATGAGGTTGTGATCCTTTCAAAGGCTCCTTGATAATAGGTCTGATAATCCGTACTTGTTTCCGGTCGGCGAAATAGACAGCCCAGCCGCACATTGAAGGTCGTGGAATCGCCATAATAGTGGAGGTTATAGTACAGGTTGCTGCTTCTCTTCTTTTGACTTGAAGCGTTGGAAACAAGGTCTTTCTCAAGCTTGTCCCCGTTCGGATATACAAAATGCTCTGTCTGGGCAGTGTATGAGTCATCGTCATGGGAATGGGATTCGGCATATGCCAGGCTATGCTCATATCTCTGTTTGTAGAATCTTACTGCGCCATTACCATCACCCTCATTCTTATTCAGTCCCTGCATTCCGCTGACCATGATGTTCTCACCCCGGTCCTTTCGCTTTGTTGTGAACTTGACAATACAGTCGTATTGAGCATATTCACCCGTAGGCATGGCGTTATATTCCACTTTCAGAATATCGTTGGGCGACAACTGCTTGATGTCATTGGGATTTGTGACAATGTGATGATCAATGATAAAGGTCACCGCCTTCCCCCTTACGGTTGTCTCATTGGTGATGGCATCAATGTCCAATTGAGGGATTGCCATGTTCCGAAGCAAGTCATAGCCGTCTATAGACACTTTCTTCTGCAATGCTGTCGGGATAAAAACATCATTGTCTATTTTATGAATCTTCTGACGTGCCTTTACTGTAACCTCTTTCAATGTCAGGCGGGACGGAAGCAGATGTACCGTACCCATGTCTTGATGGCTACAGACCATTTCCACGGTCTGATAGCCGACATAACTGATCCGCGCCATCACCTTCGTGGCATTACAGGGAATCACGAAAAAGCCATTCTCATTGCTTACGCCTTTGGCGATGATGCTTGAGTCCTGCAACGAGCGCAAGGTGATGTTGGCAAACTCGAAAGGCTTGCCCTTCTCGTCAACGATTCTGCCCTTATACCTCCATTTGCCGTCTTGCGTACATTCCACGGAGATGACGCTGTCGTTCACAATCGTAGTCTGAATGGGATAGAAGCCAATGAGCTGACGGATGGTCTGTGGCACAGTCATATCCTTCACGTTGGCCGTGACACGGAAGTCCTCAAGGTCGTTGTATATGAAGTTGATGGTGTAATGGCTATGTTGCTCTATGATGCGCAAGGCCTCCGGCATCGTCACCTCCCGGAAGTGGTGGGTGATGCGCTGAGCAGAGATCTGCGCCATAAAGACCAAAGAGAGTATAGATAGCAAAAGTAATCTTCTCATGGCTTAGTCGTTTACGATGACAGTATCCCCCTTGCGGACAATGTCTATCTGTTGGAAACTATTGAGCAAAGTGATGACGTCGTCAAGGCTGTTCGCCTGATTCCACTTGAAATGCAAACGGATATGCCGGACGTCATCATTAATGTAGCTGACCTTCACATGATAGAATGCAGCAATCTGAGACAGAATTCTTTCAAGCTCCTCGTCGTCAAAGTTGATAACTTTCGGAGACTCTTCTGCTTTCTTTGGCATCGTACGCGTCAGCGTGTCTTTCATGCTGTCTTTCTTTGCTGTGGCAACCGCCGCTGTCTTTGTTTTTACTGCGATCTCCTTTTGAAAAGGATTGCTGACAATGCCAAGCTTTACACTTGCTGCGTATGCAAAGGCACAAGCAAAGAGGATGCCGATGACCGAGACAGCAATCTTCATCGGAGCATAGCGCCTTGCCGGATGTTGCCTGGACTCAAACCTGCTCCAGGCGTCCTCCACGTCTATCATTTCTTTTCTTGCGTCCTCATCGGCAAGGGCGCGCTTTAGGTCGGACACGTCCTTGGCATCATCAAGCATTTCGTCTATCTCCTTGTCGGAGTAATGCTCGGGATGCGCTTGCGCATCCAACAGTCGCATTGTTTTCTCTTCCTCAGTCATAGCTCAGTGATTATTAAATTGTTGCTTCAACGTTTTAACGAGATGGGAAAGGTGCTTCCATACTGCTACACGGCTGATGCAGAGTTCTCGGGCAATGTCATCATAGCCCAGTCCTTCCAGGAAACGCATGTGGAAGATATCCTGCTCCTGTTGGGTGAGGCAACGATGGGCAATGGCCTGCAACCGACTTAACCGCTCTTCGTCTTTCTTCAGGTCTTTGTCAATCTGAATTTCCTTTGCATAGAACTGCATTAGTCGCTCACGGTTCGACTTCTGATGGATTTTCTTCAGGCATTCGTTCCTGACGCTTTTCAGCAAATAGGCTCTGCTCTGCTCAGGCAACAGCTCCATGTCTTGCCTGAGCAGCACCTCGAATATACCGCAGACAACATCATCACTCTCCTGTCGGTCGTAGAGAATGGTAAGTGCCCGTTGGTACATCTCGGGGTAATACTCCCTGAAAAGTCGTTCCAGTTCTGCTTTCTTCATCTCGCCTTTTTACTTGCTATATCACTGAGCATCTAAAAATGCTAACCACTAAGCCATGTTTTTATTGCGATAGGTTAATATTTTATTGAAAGGACGCGTATTCTTCTCAAATCCTCCCTTACATCAGTTCCTTTTCACATTGTCATTTCCTGAAAGGTTTCGTTGCAAAGTTGGGAAGAAGTTGATAGCTTTGTACACAAAAACGGATTAATATGGAAATTTCTCACATCTCACGAAAATATCTGTAGGCGGTGAAGGACATCAAGAGTGCCATACTCAAGCGTCGCTACGCTGCTGCTAAGCAGGTCAACAAAGTGTTGCTGAAACTCTACTACTCCGTAGGTGGCTATGTCTCAGCACACAGTCGTGACGGATATCCAGCAGTTGCTCGTCATTGTCCTTCAAAAGTTGTTTCAGCAGCTGCACTTTGCCAATGTCGGGGCGGTGATTAATGCTCAGACGGTACTTGTTGAGAACCTTGCTGTATTCACGGAGCGTATCTCGTCATCGAGTGCATCTTCAAGGTCACGCTCGTCATAATTCTCACGCAGAGCAAGAAAGTCGAAAGAATAAGGGTCCTTCGTTATCTGTTGTGCCAAATCGCTTTGTGGTGCAGGCAGTGTGTTCTTGAAATTGCTCACAGCTTTGCCCTCACGTTCATAGAGGTCGGTGTCAAGCCAGTTGAGTAGAACATTCCGACTCCAATTGTTCTCTAAAGTCTTGCGAACGAAGAAGATCGACTTCTTGACATTGCCTTTGCACTTGTCAATAATAAAGCGATGGTGTCCCCATGGAATAGAGAAAAGAATATTCTTATTGAAATCTTCCACGGCCTGTGGACGATTCTGCATAACCATATTATTAGAATCGTCTACAGTGTGTGGACGATTTTTTTTCCTCCAAATCATCCACAGCCTGTGGACGATTTCCAATCATCGGAGAATAAAGGTTGTAAAAGTAGACTATGTACTTCAAATTGGTAGGCGAAAAGCCCTTTGCGTCAGGCAGTTTCCTTTTCAAATCATCACTAAGGGTTTTGAAGAATGAAGAGCCATACGTGTTGGCATATTGCCGTGAAACAATGTCCCGACCTAAATTCCAATAGAACTCCAAGACGCTATTGTTTACAACCGACATCGCTTTAAGCCGCTGAGTCAGATAGCGGCTCTTCAGTTCGTTAAGCCAATTGGTGTAGGCTTCGTCATTATGCAGTACCTGCCGTGGTGTCTTATCTTTATCCATCGATCCTTATTTTTCGGTTTACAACTCTATTTTACGCAAATATACTAAAAAATATTTAGATGTAAGCTCATGTAATGAACTTATTTTCTATAATTTTCGAACTATTCTCAGATCGGGGAGATCCTCCTATCATCGAGGGCGAAAACCCAACGGACGCAGAGATAGGTTTCGAAGGCTCCAAAGCGTGTTTTGCAACTGCGCGGAAACCGCTTGCAACTGCAATGGTAATTCATTTAGGAATGAATCATGATGCGTCCTTAATTGATTCTAAATTGAATGCAAATTCAATATTCGTGCGCGTACCTTATATACGCGCGCGTATTAATAGAGATAAAGATAAAAATATAAATTTAAGAAATTTTTTTAATTTTGGTTTTTATTCTGTCGGGACCCAGAAAAATGGCGCGCGGGTTGGCGGCGTGGGCGGACATGCAGGCAAGGATCCTTTCACAGGAGCAGAGAAGAAAACGCAAGACGGGGAGGAGCAAGGTGACGCTCCGTCCGGACCGTCCCCACCGGTTGCAGGAGATCATCTCCTGCCTTGCGAAAGGTCATCTGAGAGAGCCTGAAAGGTTATCTCCTGTGAGGCGAAAGGTCATCAATTGTCCTTTGAAAGGATATCTCCTGTAGGCGACGGGTCACCCATTGTCCTCTGAAAGGCTATTTGCCGTTAGGCAGAAGCCACCTTTTCGCACGTTGTTCTTTGACATGTTGGAAACAAAGGGAAGTCGTTGAGCATGGACTGACGGCAACAAGCCGGCACGCTGTTGCCGCTCGTCCATTCATCTGCCTGTCCCCTGAGCCTCGTCCTTCGGGCATTGCGTCGCTCGTAGGCACTCATCCGCGATCTTCCATCCGTGCTTGGTCACCATCGAGTTCATCTTTCTCCATAAAAAAGTGGCGGAGTCAGGCGGGCATTCGAGGTTTTTTATTATATTTGCACCCACATTCATATAAATTCTATGATACTGAATATCATCCTGATTGTAATCGGCATTGTCTTAGTCGTGAAAGGAGCAGATTGGCTCACCAATGGTGCGGTAAGCGTTGCGACGAAGTTGCACATCTCCCAGATGGTCATTGGGTTGACCATAGTGGCGATGGGTACCTCTATGCCGGAGTTTTGCGTCAGCTTCGTCTCAGCCTTGAAAGGGACGCCAGACTTAGCGGTGGGCAACGTGGTTGGCTCCAATATCTTCAATGCCTTGCTGATCGTGGGCGTGGCAGCCATGGTAGCCCCCATGAGCATCATGAAGAAGACGGTCAAGGTGGACATCCCTGTGGGCGTGGTCGCCTCGCTCTTGTTACTGATCCTTTGCCTGGATGGGTCGATCTCCCGTTTTGACGCAGGTGCCATGTTCCTGTTGTTCTTGATGTACATGTATGAGACCGTGAAGGGAGCGAAGAAGGGAAGCGCGGATGATTCATCCTCCGCGACCGTATACAGTGGCTGGAAGTCTGCCTTTCTCATCGTGTTAGGGCTGGCAGCTTTGATTGGTGGGAGCAACGTGTTCGTGGAAGGAGCCAAGAACGTGGCCCAGGCCTTAGGCGTGAGCGATGCCATCATTGGACTTACCATCGTGGCGGGTGGCACGTCGCTGCCAGAGCTGGCAACAAGTGTGGTCTCAGCGCGGAAGGGAAACAGTGGCATTGCCATAGGCAATGTCTTAGGCTCGAATATCTTCAATATCCTGATGATCTTAGGCGTGACCGGTTTGATCGCCCCGATGTCCTATTCCGGTATCACCTTCGTGGACATGTCGGTGATGGTGATCTCGATGTTGCTTTTATGGATGTTCAGCTTCACGAAATATACCGTGGCCCGTTGGGAGGGAGCTGTTCTCGTCCTGATCTTTATGTTCTATATGGTCTATTTGGTGATGGGTGCCATGGGGCATCCATGGTTCTCATAGATGAAAGTCTGGGCAGCATACGCGTTTTTGGATAAAAATGTGTAACTTTGCAGCCAGAATATTCATAACAGAGTGCTTGTTACCTCTTTAAAAACAAGGAGAGTGCTTGATCAACCTCTATAAAAACAAGAAATGGAAAAAAGTAGTAGTAAGGTAAGTGTACTGTTCATGCTTTTCAGTACGCTGTTTTGCGTTTGCCTGATCACGGCAAATGTGTTGGAGACAAAACAGATTTCAGTAGGCGGGGTCAGCCTGACCGGTGGGTTGTTGGTGTTCCCCATCTCCTACATCATCAATGATTGCGTTTGTGAGGTATGGGGATATGGCAAGGCGAGACTGTTGATATGGTTAGGGTTCGCGATGAACTTCTTTTTCGTATTGATGGGAGCCTTATGCGATGCGATACCCGGTGCGCCGTTTTGGAACAATGATGCCGGTTTCCATGCGATCTTTGGATTGGCACCCAGGATCTGTGCCGCCTCGTTTGTCGCGTTCTTGGCGGGTTCCTTCGTGAATGCTTATGTGATGAGCAGGATGAAGATCTCTTCGGGAGGCAAGAACTTCTTTGCCCGCGCGATCCTCAGCACGGTTTGGGGCGAGAGCGTAGATTCCCTCATCTTCTTTCCTCTTGCCTTGTTGGGTCCTGTTCCTGCGCGCGAACTGCCAGCCTTGATGGTATGGCAAGTGGTCTTGAAGACCGTATACGAGATCATTGTCTTCCCGATTACCAATCGGGTGGTCAAGCATGTGAAAAGGCATGAAGGGGAAGATGTCTATGACAATGGCATCAGCTATAATGTTTTCAAACTTTTCAGTTTATAAATGGATATGGAGAGAAAAGAAGAAGGATTGAATGCGCTGGGAGCAAAGACGTCCTATCGGATGGATTACGCTCCAGAGGTGTTGGAGACATTCCAGAACAAGCACCCGGAGAATGATTATTGGGTGCAGTTCAACTGTCCCGAGTTTACCTCGCTCTGCCCGATCACGGGCCAGCCCGACTTTGCCGAGATCCGTATCATGTATGTGCCGGATCTGCGTATGGTGGAAAGCAAGAGCTTGAAGCTCTATCTGTTCAGCTTCCGCAATCATGGGGATTTCCATGAGGACTGCGTGAACATCATCATGAAGGACCTGATCCAGTTGATGGATCCCAAATACATTGAAGTGACAGGCTATTTTCTGCCGCGTGGCGGGATCAGCATCTATCCTTATGCCAATTATGGTCGTCCAGGCACTCAGTATGAAGAACTGGCACGTCACCGTTTCATGAACCATCAGTTAGGACGCTGACCCTTGGATCTGGGCGTTCGTCTTACCCTTTGATAACTTTGATCCTATCATGAAGAAATTATTCCTTTTCCTGTTGATGGCAGTCATGGGCGCTTCTTCCGTGAGTGCCCAAGGCGACAGTCTTCCGTCGTCCCCTCGGAAGAAAGTAGCTGTCGTGTTGAGTGGGGGCGGAGCCAAGGGCATGGCCCATATCGGGGCACTTCGTGTTATCGAGCGAGCCGGGATCCCGGTGGATATCATCACAGGCACATCGATGGGCTCTATCATTGGCGGACTGTACTCGATCGGGTATGATTCCTATCGTCTGGATTCGTTGGTGAGGGTCCAGAACTGGCTGCATGTCCTTTCCGACCGTGATGACGTAAGCGAAGGGAGCTTGTCGGAGCGCAAGAAAAATGCCACATATGCCTTTACCAAGACCATCAACCTGAAGAAGAAACGGTCGCTGGCAACGGTCGGGGGAGCTATCCAAGGAAAGAACCTCGCGACACTCTTCGACCGGTTGACGGTGGGGTATCATGATTCCATCGACTTCAATCAGTTGCCTATCCCATTTGCCTGTGTCGCCACCAATATCGTGGACAACACAGAATATGACTTCCATCAAGGTATCCTGTCAAAAGCCATGCGTGCCAGCATGGCCATCCCTGGGGCGTTTACCCCCGTGCGGATCGGGGATCGGGTGCTGGTGGATGGAGGATTGCGCAACAACTACCCAGCAGACATCGCCAAGGAGATGGGAGCAGACTATATCATTGGGGTCACGGTGCAAGGGCCTCCTAAGACCGCAGATGACTTGACCAGTGGGACGGATGTCATCGGGCAGATCGTTGACGTGAACTGTAAGAATAAATACGATGCCAACTTGGCTCTGACAGATATAGCGATCCGAGTCAATCCCAAGCCGTTCGGCACTACCAGCTTCACGGTGAATGCCATCGATAGCCTGATCCGCAAGGGGGAAGAGGAAGCCATGAAGCATTGGGATGAGCTGATGGCATTGAAAAGGCAGTTGGGTATTGCAGAAGGGCATACGAATCCTCGTCCGCATCTCCATCCTGCGGTAGCGCAGGCTCAGGAAGACTCCATCGTCTACGAAGACGATCGCCTGCCAGAATACGACCGGCTGAAGGCCTCTGTGGGGTTGCGCTTCGACACGGAAGAGATGGTAGCCATGCAGATCGACGCGGATTACCAGAAAAAAGACTCCCCCTGGAACTTTGACGCGACCGTTCGTTTGGGCAAACGGATGATGGGACGGATGGGCATCGGCTTCAACCCAGTAGGAAAGACCAAGATGAAGTTCTCCTATGTCTTCAACCATAATGACATCAACCAGTATGAGGCAGGAGAACGGGAGTTCAATGCTACCTATAACTACCATGCGGCAGATTTGCGCCTGATGGACTTCAATATCCGAAATTTCAATGTCAATATCGGAGCAAGATGGGACTATTACCATGTCCATGATGTGCTGCTCGGGAAAAAGGCGACGGAGAGCGTGGTCCATTTCGGTGACGAGCATTACTTCCGGTATTACCTGACGACACAATACAACTCGGAGAATACTTGGAACTTCCCGACCCGTGGCGCGAAATTCCAGGCGGGGTATGCTTATTTTACAGATGACTTTGTCAAGTATCACGACCATATAGGGTTCAGTGTCGTAGATGCCATGTGGAGGATGTCGTTCCGGTGGACCCCTCGGTTGACGTTCCAGCCTATGGCCTACGGTCGACTTCTGTTTGGACGGGATATCCCGCTCACCCAAATCAACCTCGTCGGAGGAGAGTGGTTTGGGCATTACATGGATCAACAGATGCCGTTTGCAGGCGTGGGGTACATGGAGAGAGCCAATAACTCCTTCGTCGCTTTTCAATTGAGGTTCCAGGAACAGTTGACAGAACGTAACTTTATCCTCCTGAAAGTGGTGGGGGCTGAGGATGCGGAGAAATTGAGCAAGACCTTTGACCAAGGCCCGATGTTAGGCTATCAGCTTTCTTATTATTACAATAGCCTGTTGGGTCCCTTGGGCGCAACCTTAGGCTATTCCAACCGAACCGACCGGGTGTCCTTCTATATCAACCTCGGGTTCGAGTTTTAGGACGAGGGGAGAGGCAGCTGTTCCCACATGGGAAGCAGTGATCTTCGGTTTGGCATGAGCCCTAACGAAAAAGAGCGAATGATCTTACGTCATCCGCTCTTTTCCGTTGGGGAGTCCACAAAACTTATTTGTTGATGGTGGAGTTGATCGCCTCACGCTGGAGCTTGCTGGCAATCTCACGCGCCTTCTTGTTCAACTCCTGTTCGCTCGCTTTCCGGTAATAACCGCGGGAGACGCCATCAGAACTCAATACGAGGGAATCGTCCTTCAGGTAGTCGATGTCGCAGGTGTCTTTTTGGATGTTCCCCGGATGCTCCCCCTTCTTGGGGTCTTTCAGGCTATACAAGACCACCTTACCGTTCCAGATATGCCATTCCGTGAAATATCCCAATTGGGGATAGGACACAGGGCTCTCATTGCCGAGCGACGTGTTCTCATAGACATATCCCACGCTGCCTGCTTGCCAGTGCCTCTGCATCTTGAACCCATATTCCCTGGGGATCAGGTAGGTTTCCTTGATGCTGTCAGGCATGTTCCTTTCTATCCTGGCTTGCGCCTTTTTGCTGAGCTGGTCGTAGGCCTTGAGCGTAGGCATCACGATATAGCACCAGATCCCTTTCAGTTCATCCAGGTCGATGACCTTGTCAGCAACCTTCTTGTCCTCTTTGTTCAAGACTACGCCTATCCAGTCGCCTACCTTGATCGTTCCGAGGACTTGGTGGTTGCGCGTTGCGTCAATGCAATCGTACTTCACGGGATCACTGCCATCGCTGGGCAGCAATACGATGGTGGAGTCGGAACTGCCTTCGCACGCCAGGCCGTAGACGGTCTTGTCGTCTTTCAGTCGCAACTCCTCATTGCTCTTTCCTTGCTTGGGATTGCTCTTCTCCGGCGGGTTGCCACACGCGGAGAGCAGGAAAAGGGCAACGACAGCGGGTAAAATGATTCTCCTTTTCATTCTTCTCTCATTTTATGTGCAAAGGTACAGTATCTTGCTTGATCTCCCACCTTTTTTGTGTTAATGTAAGAAAAAACATCAAAAAAAACAGCTTGCTATCAATAGTTTGCGAAAAAATAACTAACTTTGCCAGCCGAGATCAATGTATTGTAGAATATAAGGTAAAAAAGATAATGAAAAAGAAAATTCAGTTCAGTCTCGTCTATAGGGACATGTGGCAGTCATCTGGTAAGTTTCAGCCACGCAAAGATCAGTTGGCTCGTATCGCGCCAGTCTTCGTCAAGATGGGTTGCTTTGCCCGTGTCGAGACGAATGGGGGTGGCTTCGAGCAAGTCAATCTTCTTGCTGGGGAGAACCCGAACGATGCTGTCCGTGCCTTTACCAAGCCTTTGAACGAGGCTGGCATCAAGACCCACATGTTGGACCGTGGCTTGAATGCCCTTCGTATGTATCCTGTCCCTGATGATGTGCGGAAGATGATGTACCGGGTCAAGCATGCACAGGGCGTGGATATTACCCGTATCTTCGACGGACTGAATGACATACGCAATATCGCTCCTTCTATCAAGTGGGCAAAGGAAGCTGGTATGACAGCACAGGGGACCTTGTGCATCACGACCTCTCCTGTCCATACGCTCGAATACTACGCCCATCTGGCTGATCAGGAGATCGAGGCAGGGGCAGAGGAGATCTGCCTGAAGGACATGGCGGGTATCGGCCAGCCTGTTTTCTTGGGGAAGTTGACCAAGATGATCAAGGAAAAGCATCCCGATATCATCATCGAGTACCATGGCCATTCCGGTCCGGGCTTGTCAATGGCAAGCATCTTGGAAGTGTGCAACAATGGCGCGGATGTCATTGACACAGCCATTGAGCCATTGTCTTGGGGTAAGGTGCACCCGGACGTGATTTCCGTACAGAGCATGTTGAAGCATGCTGGCTTTGATGTCCCGGAGATCAACATGGACGCTTATATGCAGGCACGTGCCTTGACACAGGAGTTTATCGATGACTGGTTGGGCTATTTCATCAATCCTCAGAATAAGTTCATGAGCTCCCTCTTGCTGACCTGCGGTCTTCCAGGGGGAATGATGGGGTCGATGATGGCTGACTTGGGAGGTATCCGGGGGACCATCAATAACCTTCGCAAGAAGAAAGGTGAGCCAGAGCTGTCGACGGATGACTTGCTCATCAAGCTCTTCGCTGAGGTGGCTTATGTGTGGCCGCGTGTGGGCTATCCACCATTGGTGACCCCGTTCAGCCAGTATGTGAAGAACATCTCTTTGATGAACCTCCTTTCTTTGGAGCAAGGGAAAGGACGGTATGTCTACATGGATGACAATATGTGGGGAATGATCCTGGGTAAGTCCGGAAAGGTACCAGGGGAGATTGCCCCAGAGTTGAAGGAATTGGCTAAGGAGCAAGGTCGTACGTTTACGGACGTCGATCCCCGTTCCCTGTTGAAGGATTCCCTGGATGATTTCAAGAAGGAAATGGATGAGAATGGCTGGGAATATGGTCAGGATGACGAGGAGCTTTTCGAGCTTGCCATGCACCCAGAGCAGTATCGGAATTACAAGAGCGGACAGGCTAAGAAGAACTTCTTGGCTGACCTGCAGAAAGCCAAGGATGCCAAGATGGGCACGAAGCTCACGCCGGAGCAGATCTCTGCCTTCAAGCATGCCAAGGCTGACGCGATCGTCGCTCCTGTCCGTGGACAGATTTTCTGGGATTTCCAGGGCGATGGAGAGACTGCTCCTGCCGTAGAACCCTATATCGGACAAGAATATCAGGAAGGTGATGTGTTCTGTTACATCCAGGCTCCATGGGGCGAGTTCGTCGCTGTCCCCGCAGATTTGGGCGGGAAGCTCGTGGAGATCAATGCCAAACAGGGAAGCAAGGTGCAGAAAGGTCAGACTATTGCTTACATCGAGCGCCCACACACCGAAGCATAATGGATTATCAGAAGATCATTGATCAATATTATCCTGAGGATAATGCATTGAAGCATATCCTGATTACGCATAGCCAATCTGTAACGCGAAGAGCGTTACAGATTGTTTCGTCTCATCCCGAATTAGGCATGGACGCTAAGTTTGTGGAAGAAGCGGCGATGTTACATGACATCGGCATCGTCTTTTGTGATGCTCCCGGCATCCAGTGCTTTGGGAAGGAGCCCTATATCTGTCATGGACGGTTAGGGGCGGAGATCCTTCGCGCGGAAGGATATCCCAGGCATGCCCGTGTTTGTGAGCGTCATACAGGGGCAGGGCTTACCAAAGAGGAGATCCTCCGCCAGCATCTGCCGTTGCCAGCCCAGGACTTCTTGCCGGAAACGTTGGAAGAACAGGTCATCTGCTATGCGGACAAGTTCTATTCCAAAACCCATTTGGACCGGGAGAAGACCAAGCAGGAGGCAGAGAAGAGCCTGTCGAAGTTTGGGGCTGATGGGGTAGAGCGCTTTAAGAAGTGGGAAAAGATGTTTGAATAATGCATCATGCGATGCGTTAAAAATAGAAAATCCCACTTGGTTTCCTTTTTTTTAAGTAAATTTGCACATCAATGAGAAGAAAATCTTTCATAGTACTCTTTCTGTTTGCCTTCATTTATATGATGGCGAACGTGAGCCTGCCTGTCTTCCAACGGCATCAGAAGGCGAGGGCAAATAAGAAAGATACGACAGCTATGAAGGATACTACGACCGATAAGGTGGATTTGGGGCTTGCTGCTCCTGATACCACCAAGATGGATTCTATCCAGTTGGCCGTCTACCGTCGCAACAAGTTGATCGACGACTCGATCGCCTTGGACTCTGCCAACCGTAAGAAGAAAAATGGCATTGATGCCCCGGTCAACTACACCGCCAATGACTCGTTGGTGTACGATGCCTTCTCCAAGACCGCCCATCTTTATGGGAAGTCGAACGTGAAGTATGAAAACATGGACCTGACGAGTGAGAAAATCTACATGAGTCTTGACAGCAGTCTGGTCCATGCCACAGGAAAGCGTGACACAACGGAAAAGAAAGGAATCTCTGGGACTCCTGTCTTCAAGATGGGACAAGAGGAGTACCAAAGCGATACGATGGCTTTCAACTTCAAGACGAAGAAAGGACTGATCGAGAACGTGTACACACAGCAGGAAGATGGATACTTGCGGAGTCAGCTCTCCAAGCGAAACGACAATGGGGATATCTACCTTCAGCATGGCAGGTACACAACTTGCGACAAGGACCATCCTGATTTCTACATTGCCTTGTCACGCGCAAAGGTGCGACCGGGCAAGGACGTTGTCTTCGGGCCTGCCTATCTCGTGGTGGCTGACGTGCCCTTGCCATTCGCGATCCCCTATGGCTTTTTCCCCTTTACGAAAAGTTACAGCAGCGGTTTCATCATGCCCAGCTATGGCGATGAGAACAGCCGTGGGTTCTACTTGAAAGATGGCGGTTACTATTTCGCCTTGAGTGACAGGATGGACTTAAAGCTCTTGGGCGAGATCTATACCAAGGGATCGTGGGGAATTTCTGCAGCCAGCAATTACAAAACGAGATACCGCTATTCTGGAACGTTCTTCTTCAGTTACCAGGACACCAAGACGGGCGACAAGGGTATGCCCGATTATTCCTCACAAGAGAGCTTCAAGGTGCAGTGGAGCCATCGACAGGATTCCAAGGCCAATCCGTTCAGCTCCCTTTCTGCCAGTGTCAACTTCGCGACGACTGCCTATGAGCGAAACAACCTGAACAGCATGTACAACCCACAGACGATGACGCAGAGTACGCGTACATCCTCTGTCAGCTATAGCACGACATTCTCCAGCATTGGGATGTCCCTCAGCTCTACTGCCAACCTGTCGCAAAACATGCGCGACTCGAGCCTCGCCATGACATTGCCCGACCTGAACATATCCATCAGTCGGTTCTATCCTTTCCGCAGGAAAAATGCTGTGGGTAAGGAGAAATGGTATGAGAAAATCTCCATGAGCTATACAGGACAGTTCTCCAATTCTATCAGCACAAAGGAAAACCAGTTCTTCCATTCCAGCCTGATCAAGGATTGGAAGAACGGATTCCAGCATAGCATTCCCATCAATGCCAGCTTTACCTTGTTCGATTATATCAACATTACCCCTCAGTTCAGCCTGACCGACAGGATGTATACGAATAAGGTGACCAGGTCGTGGAATGCAGCCAGACAAGTGGAGGTAGCCGACACGACCTATGGATTCCACAATATCTATAACTGGAACATGAGCCTGACGGCGAGCACGAAGCTCTATGGTACCTATATCCCGAACAGAAAGATCTTTGGGGACAAGATCCAGGCCATCCGCCACGTGATCACGCCACAGATCTCTTATAGCTATGCGCCAGACTTCGGGACTGCCCATTATGGATATTGGACCACTTACCAGAAAACAGATGCCGAGGGCAATGTGTCTATGGTGGAGTATTCCCCGTATTCCGACGGCATGTACGGCGTGCCCGGCAAGGGAAAGACGGGAAGCATCAGTTGGGATATCTCCAATAACTTGGAGATGAAGGTGAAAACGGACAACGACTCCATCAAGAAGATCAGCCTAATCGATGAGCTGGGCTTAGCCATGTCGTATAATACCGCGGCTAAGTCGCACCCCTTGAGCAACCTGACGATGCGCATCCGCTTGAAGTGGTGGAAACATTACACCTTTAACATGAATGCGGTGTTTGCCTCATACGCCTACGAGTTAGATAAGAACGGTACTCCTTACGTGGGTGAGCACACGGAATGGGGAAAGGGACGGTTCGGACGCTTCCAGGGCTTCTCCCAGAACTTCTCCTTCACGTTGAATCCCGATCAAATCAAGAAATGGTTTGGGGGAGGCGACCGTGATGACGACAAAGATAAGTCGAAACGCAATAGCTCTGATGACGAAGGCGTAGACACAGATATAGAAAGCAATGTCGACGACGAAATGATTGAAGGTCAGCGCAGTGCCAAAAAACAAGACAGTGGGGGCAAGGCTGCCACGGATGCAGATGGCTACATGAAGTTCTCCATGCCTTGGTCGTTGTCTATCGGCTATGGCATCACGATGCGAGAGAATACAAGTGGGAAGTTCAATGAGAAGTCGATGCGCTATCCTTATAAGTTCTCGCAAACCCTGAACTTCAGTGGCAACATCCAGATCAGTGACGGATGGAACATCAGTTTCTCATCTGGCTATGACTTCGACAACCATTCCATGTCAATGACAACCGCCTCCTTGCAGCGCGACCTACACTGTTTCAACATGAGTTGTCAGGTAGTTCTGGCTCCTTATACGAGTTATAATTTCACGTTCAGGTGCAATGCAAGCACCTTGACCGATGCCTTGAAATATGACAAGCGCAGTGGGGTCAGCAATGCCGTCAGTTGGTATTAGAAAGAAGAAGGATATAACGTAATATAGAATGAAGAAACAAACACAAGCTATTCATGTTCCTTACAAGCGTCGGGATGCGTACGATGCGCTGAGCATGCCTGTTTACCATGCCGTTGCTTATGAATTTGACAATGCGCAAACCATGTCGGACGCTTTCTGTGGCAGGATTGACGCGCCCGACTATTCCCGTACGGAGAACCCTACTGTCACCAATTTCGAGCAGAGGGTGAAGGCCCTCACCGGTGCGAAGGATGTCATCGCCGTCAACTCAGGTATGGCAGCTATCAGCAATACCATGTTGGCCCTGACGGCTCAGGGGAAGAACGTGGTCACATCGCGCCATCTCTTCGGGAATACGTTTACGCTGTTGGTACAGTCGCTGCGCCGTTTCGGCGTCTCTGCACGTCTGTGCGACCTGACCCATCCTGAGGAAGTACGCGCCGCGATTGATGATAATACGAGTTGTATCTTCTTGGAGATTATTACCAATCCTCAGATGGAGGTAGCTGACTTGCGGGCGATCGCCGCGATTGCTCATGAACAGCACGTTCCCGTGGTGGCAGATACCACGACCATTCCTTTTACCCAGTTCTCTGCGAAGGACTTAGGCGTGGACATAGAGGTGGTGTCGAGTACGAAATACGTGAGCGGAGGTGCAACTTCCCTGGGTGGACTGATCATCGACTATGGCACGTTCAGAGGGTTCGATGAGTTGGTCAGGGGAGAGATGTTGTTCAATTTTGGCGCTTATATGACCCCGCAGGTGGCATTCATGCAGACCATTGGCCTGGAGACCTTGGACGCACGCTACCGCGTACAGTCTGCCAATGCCTTGAACCTTGCGAAGAAATTGACGACCCTTCCTAAGGTCAAGAGGGTCAACTATGTCGGCTTGGAGGATAATCCTTATCATGAACTTGCCCAAAGGCAGTTCGGCCCGACGGCAGGGGCGATGGTCTGCATGGACTTAGAGGACAGGGATGCCTGCTTCGACTTTATCGATCGTCTGAAACTAATCCATCGGGCGACAAACCTCTTTGATAACCGGACCCTTGCCATCCACCCGGCAAGCACCATCTTCGGCCTGTTCTCTGCCAAACAGAAGGAGCGCATGGATGTGTTGGAGACGACCATCCGGTTGAGCATCGGCCTGGAAGACGTGGATGATTTGTTTGATGATATTAAACAAGCTTTAGGCTATTGACAAGATGATAGACAAGAAATATGATTTTGATACCGTGATCGAGCGGAAAGGGTCTGGCGACCTGATGCATGAAGCCCTGTTGCCCCGATGGGGAAGGGATGACTTGCTGCCGATGTGGGTGGCTGACATGGACTTTGCCACTCCTGATTTTGTGGTGGATGCTCTGAAGAAGAGAATGGAGCATCCGATCTTTGGCTATACCGTCACACCGGATGATTACTGGTCGTCGATCATGGATTGGCTCAAGGATCGCCATCAATGGGATGTCCAGCGTGACTGGCTGCGCTTTATCCCGGGCATTGTGAAAGGCATCGGGATGGTGGTGAACGTGTTCACACAGCCAGGAGAGAAGGTCATCATCCAGCCTCCGGTCTACCATCCTTTCCGGATAACCCCACAAGGCAATGGCAGGGAAGTGGTGTGGAATCCCCTGATCCTGCGCGAGGACGGGTCATACGAGATGGATTTCGAGAACCTGGAGAAGGTGTGCGATGACCAATGCCGGATCCTGATCCTTTCTAATCCCCATAACCCGGCAGGCATCGTCTGGCCGAGGCAGACCCTGGAACGGCTTGCTGACTTCTGCTATGACCACCATTTGTTGGTGATCTCGGATGAGATCCATTGCGACATGGCTTTGTTCGGTCATCAGCATATTCCTTTCGCAACCGTTTCCGACAAGGCAGCGCAGATCTCCATCACCTTTGGTGCCCCAACCAAGGTGTTCAACATGGCAGGGATCGTCAGTTCCTATTGCATCGTTCCCAATGCGACACTCCGTCAGAAATTCTTCGGTTGGCTGTCTGCCAACGAGTTTGACGAGCCGACGCTCTTCGCTCCCATCGCCACGATGGCGGCTTATCGGCAGGGGAACGACTGGCGAAAGCAGATGTTGAAGTACGTAGAGGGCAACATCCTTTTCGTCGAAGAGTATTGCAAGCAATACATACCCGGGGTCCGTCCCCTTCGCCCACAAGCCAGTTTCCTGATTTGGTTGAACTGCAGGGACCTGCATCTGACCCATGATGAGCTGCAGGACCTGTTCATCGACAAGGCCCACTTGGCATTGAACGATGGCGAGATGTTCGGACCCGGTGGACAGGGATTCATGCGATTGAATGTCGGTTGCCCAAGAAGCATCGTGCAACAGGGCATGGAACAATTGCGGGATGCTGTTGCCCAGTTGGACAAATAGAGACCGTGAGCACTGTCATAGAGATCGGCAAGCGGCATGTTGGGTAAAGATCTGCATTATGTCATTCCTTAGGGAACACGTTGATCAGCCGGGAGTTGAACACATCATCCAGCACCACTGCCTTTCTCCCATCACGCTTTTGGGTCTCGAAGCGTATGTCGGTGAGGTACAAGCCGTCAACATGCCGTGCATAGAGTCCGTAAGCGGGAGTGGGACCTGCCCAGCGTGGCTCAGGATAGTTGGTCGACTGCTCCCGGTAGACCTTTCCTTTCTGCCATGGTTCGCCACCACCACGGTATTGTACGTAAATATTGCTGAGAGATATGTTCTTCAGTGGATAGTTGGGCATGCCAGTGACGATGATCCCTGCCAGTGAATCAGCATCCGTGGCGATGACATTGCTGATCTTGATGTTGCCGCCGTATGACACATCTGTACGCTCCTTGGGTCCACGATTGCGGCAACCGGTCGTTATATAGATAGGATAATGGTGGACATGGCTCATGGTAATGTTGTTGACTACAATGTTTTCCATCCTGCCCTGATCAACTTCTTCAAATGCCAGTCCACTGCTCCACAGGCAGGAGCAGTTGTTGATGGCAATGTCGCGATAGCCACCGTTCGATTCTGTGCCCAGCTTGATGCGTCCGCACACCCAGTTGACCTTCTCCGGAACCTTCGTGCCATCGAGCAACGTGCCCAGCTTGAAGCCCGTCACGGTACAGTTAGTTACCAATACGTGCTCAGTCACGACAGGTTTCTTCAGTGCATACGAACTTTTCAGTACGATGGCATCGTCATGGGGCGTGTTGACTATCGTGTTCGATACCCTTACAAACTTGCAGCAGTCTATGTCGATACCGTCACGGTTGGTATCAATGGTGACGTTGTCAATGGTTACCATCTCGCAGCCAGTGGCAATGATTGCGAAATGTCCGCCACGGAAGATGGTGACATCCCTGATCAGCACGTTGCTGCACCGTTTCAGGGCTATCGACTTGTCACCCGTTCCTATGCTGCCTCCCTGCACATTGCCCGCTTTCTCCGTGTCGTTCCTTGTCAGCCCGTCACCGTCTATCATCCCCCTGCCTGTGATGCTCATGTTGTGTTGCCCATCAGCCCATATCAGCGAGTTGTGGAAATAGGTGTGACCGCCATCTTGGTACTCGGGAAAGCCAAACGGCTCGCTCTCGTCATAGGCATTCATCGAGGCAGGTGCAGCAATGATTTTAGCCCCTGCCTCCAAATGTAATTCTATGTTGCTCTTCATGCGGATGCTGCCGCAAAGGTATGTGCCAGCAGGAACAGTAACCAGTCCTCCTCCTTGCTTGACAGCAGTGTCAATCGCCGCGTTTATCGCTCCGTTGTCGAGCGTCTTGCCGTCACCTTTCGCACCATAGTCACGCACGTTGAAAGAAGCGAATGTATATTCGCAAAGTGCCATCAGGCAAATGATGCATATAATCGTCTTTTTCATTGTCAGTTCAGTTTATTTTTCTTCTCCTATGACTACTCCCCATGGTTCTATGTTGATCATAGCACCTTTTTTTAGCAGTTGGTTGTCGAGCAGCGATTTGCTGTCGGCAAAGGGATAGGCAACTCGCTTGGTCTCATACGAATAGTTGAAAACATAGTGAATCTTCTTTTCCTTGTCGTTCACACCCGATCGTAATATCATTGGGAAATGGACACTCGTGTCAATGCCTTTTCTGCTTACTGCACGTGCCACGAGCTTCTGCAGCAGTTCTTGCGATGGCACGGTACCAATATATATAAGGTGTCCTTTTCCGTAACTGTTTTCCGTGATGCAAGGCCACTTACCGAAAAACTTGTGGTCGACGTAAGCGAGGGGTTGTGCTGTCGTGGGTTGTAAGAACTCCATCCAAGTGCTCACGCTGTTGTCGTTAGCGCCTATTCCATTTTCCTTTAGGTTCATCTTGTTGATGCTTGAGTATTCCTGGTAGGTGAAACCGCAGGCCTTGGCAAGTGGACCAGGGGCGAGTACCGGTCGTACGTCATCATCTTGGTCGCAGTATCCGCTCTTGTAGAGCATCACTACCTCACCGCCGTTCTTAACAAAATCAGAGATCTTCTTCAAAAGCTCATCAGTAGCCACGTAGAGAGATGGCACCACCAGGACATCATAGCGGGAGAAATCCTGCATTTGCGGTTTGTCAACCGACAGGATGTCGCACTCAATGTTTTGCTTGTAAAGAGCTTCATAGCACATATAGTCCTTATATTGCGCTCCATCACGCGTGTAAGGCATGAAGTCAAGGGCATGCTTCGAGTCGTGACTGAAAAGCATCGCCACCCGCGGCTGCTTCTTCAGGTTAACGAGCTTCGCGCCAATCCTGTCCAATTCTTTCGCCCCTTTGGCAAACTCAGCATAGACACGGTTGTGCAACCCCTCATGTCCGAGGATGCCACGCCAGTAAGTTTCTTGGCCATAATGCAACGTTGCCCAATGCCAATACTCCACCATGTTGGCTCCTCCGGCAAGGAATGCGTACATATTCTGCCGCAACTGCCCATTGTAGGGCGGCCACTGGTCGCGTGACGACCAGCCCGTACCTTGCGCGTTGGTCTCCGTGATGAGGAAGTTATGGTTCTTGCACACTGGGCGCATGAAGTCGGCTGCATATCCTATCCACATGCCGTCCTGTGCGTCCTGCATATTATAGTAGACGTTGATAGCGGGATACTCCATCTGTCGGAACGCCTCTACCTGGTCGATGTTGCAGAAGTTAGGCATGAAGCAATGAGTGACAAACTGATCGGGACGCTTGTATTCGTTCACAATGTCCGCCTGCCAGTTCAGGAAGTCGGCAGTCACCTTGCGGTTCCATCTCTCCCACCACAATTTGTAAGAAGGATTGGTAACACCCTTGCGGTCATAGAAATCCTCCCACGAGTTGATGTTCATACCCCAGTAGTTGAGTCCCCAGCGGTGGTTGAGTGAGTCAAGATTGTTGTTGAACGCTTTGCGGATATAGTCGCGGAAGCCCTCGAAATAGTCTGGGTTGTCAATGCCACGCGCTTCCACCTCGTTGTCTACCTGATAGCCTATGATCGCAGGATGCTTAGCAAAATGCTCCATCATCTTACGGATCATGCGCTCGCAATATTGACGGTATGTGGCATTGTAGATGTCCATATTCTGGCGTATGCCATAATAGCTTTGGCGGTCGTCTATAGTATGTGACAGCACCTCAGGATGCTCCCGTGCCAGCCACGAGGGGATGGAGTAGGTGGGCGTTCCAAGGATCACCTTGATGCCTGCGGCATTGAGCTTGTCGAGAATGCGGTCCATCCAGGCAAACTCGAACTGCCCGTCGTGCGGCTCGAAGAGCGACCAGGTAGACTCACCGACGCGCACTACCGTCAGTCCAGCCTGTTTCATCAGTCTTATGTCCTCATCGAGACGGTCCGTGGGTGTGTACTCGCTGTAGTATGCCGCGCCATACAAGGGCTTGTCAAAGTGATACACTGTTTGATGGTCTGCATACGCTCCAATGGCAAATGCCAGCGCCATTGCTGCTATAATTGTTTTCTTCATATCTTTAGGTTTTTATCGAGTCTCTTTATTCTACAAATGTATTGAAGGAATGCGGCTGAAGGATGACGTTAAGGTATTTGCTGCCAAGTCTTACACTACTATTATGCTGGGTATCTGTGAAGTTGCCCATCATGACGATGTACTTCCCTTTGGACGTCTTGAAGACAATTACAGGCAGTCCCGCCTTTTCTTCCAAACTATTGTATGCAACCATACGGCTGCCTGGAGCGATGAAGTGAGAGAAATGCTTCACGGCATAATATTCCGGTGTATAGCGCAGCTGACGTGTTTTAGAGTCCACCTGCACCAGCGCGTTTTGCTTCCATCCCCATGGGCTTTCACCATGGTCTGCGAGGATGAAGTTCCAGATGTAGTATTCGTCGCAGCCCTTGCCGATATAGTCAGAGAGTAGGAAGAAGGTATGCTCGCCTGCCTTCCAATTCATTGACCCGTTGCCACACTCGCTCTCCGAGGATATCAGTTTCAGGTCGGGATAATTTTTCTTCATCGCCTCGAGGTTCTCCCTACCTTCCCACTGAAAACCGAGTCCCTTGACATTGTCCTTCAATTGGCTGACGATCTTCTCCACATAGTCCTGTCGGTTAGTGTTGAACGTTCCGAGATAGAGCTGCACATTGGGTTGCAACTTTTTAAGTGTCGGCGCAAGATACTGTTTATTGAATCGTATCGTGCCTTCTGCCGTCCATGCACAGCCGGGGTAAGGCGTGTAGGAGTAGGCTTCGTTTTGGTACATCACACGGTCTATCGTTACGCCCTGCTCCTTGTAAAGCTCGATGAAGCGGCAGAACATGTTGGCATAAGCCTGTAAGTAGCGTGGGTCTTGGATCATGAAGTTGTTGACAGCCAGCTTCTGTGGAAACTTTCCCTTTTGCTGCCCTGCCAACATCACCTCATTTGGGTCGGTGTCCAACGCGCCTTCGTAAAGAATATAATCCTGCTGTGGGTCGAGGTGATTATATTTGCTACTTCTGACGGGATAGTCGCCGTTGATCTTCATCCACGATGGCGGGCACCAAGGCGACATCCAAAACTTCAGATTGGGTTGATAACGTTGTGCCGCACGGATCAGAGGGATAATGTTGCGTTTGTCTCGCTCTATATTGAAGTAGCGCAATTGAAAGTCACCTGCCACCTCATCGCATGAGTACCATGAGCGAGAGTAGTCATTGGCATTCATCGACAGCCGTCCGCGGGTAAACCGCAAGTCGCCGTTGGGCGAGAAGATGCGACTCATCACCTCCTCCTGCTCCGTACGCGACAGCATATTGAGCGCGTCCCAATCAAGCTCGTTGAAGCATGTGCCCCAAGCCTGGAACTCCACGCCCTGCTCATCGCCGTTTACCACTAACATGGCGGTGCCTGCAGGCTTGCCGCTCAGTCCAGTCTTTTGTTCAGTCCAGAAATGGTTGTCCGTACTGCTTATCCAGCGTACCTTCTGTGCGAAGGAGGATAATGACATACACGTTAACGTTACTCCTAAAATAATAATTCTTTTCATGATTCCCAGTGTGAATGATCTGCTTGCAAACTAAACTCTTAATGCGTTATCAGCTGAATGGTAATCGTTCAAAAAGAAACAGCATTCATGATTTCTTCGGTCCCAAATAAGATGGCTTGAGACCGCCCCAGTCTACTATTACCTTTTGTACCATCTGCCCCTTGTCGCCGCAGATGAGGGTTAAGGTGTGAGAAGTCATTGTGCGGTCAATGGCAAATTTCATGTGAGCCACCGCGCCATTACGCAGCACTTGGTCTTTCCACGATTCACCATACTCCTTGAACTTGTTATCGAACACCTGCGGCTCACTGCCGTCTATCGACACTCCCACCTTAGTTCCGAGACCTTTATAGAGAGGAAAGACGGGCACGGTGTAGAGCTTCACCTCAATGCTGTCTTTGTCAATGGCGGGCAGTCGATAGCTGACTGAGCCGCTGTCGAGCCTCATCACCACCCAGTCATACCCCAAGCCTTTCACTGGGCTGTACTTACCGTCGCTGTTTTTCAATGCCTTTGTCAAGTCGATAACATAGACCCCCAGGTCTTTATGCAGGGTTGGGTCTTTGTGACCGTCCGTCCCGTCCTCCTCAGCTAAGCATAAAAGACGGACAGGTTCTTCCTCCACGCCTTCGCTGACATTCAGCTCTGGTTTGTTCATATACTTCGCGTTGCCGCCTACAGCGAAGTTCATCATATAGTTCCATTTGCCGCTAAGCAGGGCATTATACTCGCGGTTGAGGGTCTTGAGGCTGTCAAAGGCGAGATTGGTCTGGCGTGCCGCCCAGTTGGCAGCCGCTGTGTTGCCGGCCTTGTACTGCTCATGGTTGAGTTGAGCCATGAGGAACTTGCGGTTCATCTGCGACGCTCCCATGACCGGATATGCCACCATCTCGAAGAATGAGGGCTTGAAGCTTTGTGGCAGCTCGTCCATCAGTGAGCGGGCCTCGTTGGCAATGCGCTCATAGTCGGCAAGCCGCCTTTGGGCTTCGCCATAATTCTGAAACGAGAACTCCGTGTCGTACAGCTGTTCTTTCTCCTTCTTGTCATACTCACGTTCCCAGCCCATATATTCTGGCTTGCGGCTCCACGCCAGGCGATAATATTCATCAAGTAGGTGCTGTAGGCGAGGCATATAGCCTTTTCCGAATATGCTACCGAGAAACTGACTCTGGTGGTTGTTCACGCTGTTGATGTCGAGGTTGTCCACATCCCACGCCAGGTCAAAAAAAGTCTTCAGACCGAGCTCTCCAGGCTTGATGTCGCCCACGTTTAATAGCCAATAGCGGTTGCCACCAGTCTGATAGACCTTCATCAGCTCCTCATATATCAGCACCGGAGGCGTTGTGTTGAGCCACAGGTAGTCGTGGGGCGCGCCCCAATAGGAAATGTGGTAATAAACTCCTGATCCACCGCTACGCTTCTGCTCTTTGGGATTGCTCACACGCTTCATGTAGCCGTAGTTGTCGTCAACCCAGACCAGGGTGATGTCCTCCGGTACCTTCAAGCCATTCTCGTAGACATCCATCATTTCCTTATAGGGTACGAATATCTGTGGTATCTCCGTAATGGGTTTCTTGATATGGTTTACAAGCAGCTGCCGCTGATCGCTGATGACTTGTGAGAGCAACTTTGTGCGCTCGTCTAAGGGTAGGTTGCCACGCAATCCAGCATCATGCAGTCCGCGCATAGCTGTGGTGTAGATGTTGTCAAACCGGCTTGCCTCGTCCAGCCGCCTGTTCCATTTGTCAACGATAGCTTGCTTGTTGGTCTTATAGTTCCAGTCACCGTCGCGTTTGATGTCCCACTCCCATTTTGAGGCAGTGTTGATGAGCAGTGGCTCGCAGTGGGACGTGGTGATGAAGATGCCGAAAGTGTCGGCTACAAGTTTACTTTCGGGGTGAGAATAGAACGCTCCTGTGCAACTGTGCATGGCTGGACCGAGCATATTGCCTTTAAGCCTTAGGATCAGTTCACAGACTTTGGCGTATGTCTTGGGACCTATGTCGCCAAGTTCTTTCTCAAAATTTTTCGTCGCCCACGGCTTCAGCCCCCAGTCCTCATCGTTGATGAACAGTCCGCGGTATTTCACCGATGGGCGCTTCGATACCTCGTTGCCAGTCAGCCACACCTCACCTGAATGCCTCACTGGCACGTCAGCCCACCAGTAGAACGGTGAAACGCCCATAGCCTCGGATATCGAAAGCAACCCGTATGCCGCACCCCGCTTGTCACTGCCCACGATGACAAGTGCTTTATCCGTGCCTTTCTGAGGACGGTCAACAGTCGTGATGACATATTGCTCCCAGCCGTTTCGTATCTTCGACACGTCTATTATACGCTTTGAGACAAGTCTGTCAACCCACTTATTGTTTCCCAAAGTTGCCACGACGATGACATACCTGCCTATGGGCTTCTCCGCAACTGTTTTCCCTGGCTTTAGGCACGTCACTCGTTCTACATCATCGGCGAAGAGGTCAGCCGCTTTCTTTACCGTTCGCCCATCCTGCGGTGAGACATAGACCTGTGCCGCCACACCACCAGTGGCAATAGGGAAACCGTCACCAGAATTGTTGCTTACTTTTATTCGCGCTTCCAGGGAGGCACAGAGTGCCAATAGGCAAACGATACAGATAAATAGTCTTTTCATGATTCCCATGTTTATTCCCGTTACAAAAATAACACTTTTAGCAAGAATATACTGCAAATGGTTATTATTTATTTGTCTATAACTTAATATATTTGAAATGTGAGACAATTGCAGAGCCATTACCATAGCAGTAGATGCCAGGGAGGAGACTCATAAAGCCTCCAAGAAGATTGTGTTGGTAGCCAGACATCTCCTGCCCCCATTGTTGAGATTCCCAAACCTTGCCATCCCTGCTCAAATAACCCGTAAGGACGTTGTCTTCGAATCGCAGCTTAATCCAAATCGTACAGCCCATGCCATGCTTGCCTTTTCTGCGCATTTCGCCACGTCTCCAGCAAACCTTGTCTTCCTTCCCACAACCGAAACCGGCAAAATATCGGTCATTATAATAGAAAAGCAATCCAGACTCCACATTACCATGATTATCAAACCGTGCGCTTATCTCAAAGTCTGGGTCTGGAGCAGTAAAGAGTAAAGGCGAGGAGCCCGTAGGATTATCACCCGATGCGATCATTGTAAGGATACTGTCTGAGACAGAGAATTTGGCGGGGTCGAAGCCCAACGATCCTTTCCATTCCTTGCCGATACGAAAGAGTGGGAGCTGGTCGGTACCACTACCGCTACGGAGCCATCCGTCCTCTGTAATTTCCACAGGCTCCATCAGCACCTGCCTGCCTTGGTTAAGGCGATCTTTGTTGTATGCATGATAAATGGCATACAACTTGCCGTCAGGCGTATCGATAAGCGAGGCATGACCTTTCGACCACCACTGTTCCTTGCTGCTGTAGGTATGTATGAGAGGATTATGAGGACAGTTCACCCATGGTCCGTCGATGCTCTTAGAACGCGCTACTACAACCATGTGAGTAGTGGCAGGACCTGCCGTACCACCCTCGGCACTGAGCCAGTAATAATAATCACCTATCTTCTTGAGCTTAGGTCCTTCAAGTGCTAAGCCCTCAACAATCCACTCTTTCGGGATTTGCCAGCCGTGATAGACTTTCTCCAGTTTTCCAACGGTGCTCAGTCCGTCTTTTGAGAGTTGAATCCTGTGCCCACCACTCAGGAATAGCCAACGTTTTCCTGTCGCCTCGTCATATACATGGCATGGGTCAATCCATCCCCCTATATGTAGGTCTATTGGCTCCGACCACTTGTCATACGGACCTTTGGACGTTATCACGTAGTTGTGGAAATTGTCATGCCCGTCTGAGGTGGTGAAGTAAATATAGTAAAGCCCTTCAAACTTGCAGATGTCCGGTGCCCACACTGACCCAATGTTCTTGTTGAGCGCACTGCCTATCGCCTCCCAGTGATATAAGTCACGCGAAAGGTAAACCGTAAGCCCGGGCAGATACTCAAACGAAGAGCAAGTCATATAGTAGTCTTCTCCATCCCTTACAGCCGTCGGGTCAGGATGGTCGCCACCCAGAATCAATGTCTGAGCCGCAGCGTTTGCAGTAAGGACAAACAATGTGATAACGATTATTACTATTCTTTTCATATTGATTTTTTCAACTTCCGCAAACTCAATTATCCCTTATTTCGCCACAATAAGCGAATCAGCTTTCACGTAATAGTCTCTTGCGCCATAGTCGGTGTGTCTCTTGTCTGTCCAGTTGGGCTTCTCACCCGTTACGCTGACGATGAGCCTGTAGTTGCCACGGGGCAAACGAGGGATGACACACAAAATGCCCTTTGCCGGTACCTTGCTGTAAAAGTCGATGTAGGATGCATATACCTCCTTACCCTTCGCGTTTACGACTTTCACCCATGCATATCCGCTTAAGCTGTCGGTTCTGCCCGTCAAAGCCACACGGGTGCCACGGAAGCTGACGGTCTTTGTCATGCCTTTTACATTCGAGTTCAAGCCAACCACCTTCTTCACGGTCTTGCCACCAAGAGCTCGCTCAATCGTCACAGGCTTCACCGTTGCTGCATTCCACACCTGCCAATACTGGGGTATCGACAGGCTGTCGCCCTGTGTAGTCAGAGGCAGCCACACATAGGTCGCCGACGAGCCTTGATGGGGGAACGACCAGCGGTCGCCCATATACATGGGTGTGCCATTGGGGAGCATGAGGACGAATGTCGTCTGTGAGTTCCATGTCAATGTTCCTTGAGGACAGAAGAATCCATGTCTTTTCCAGGGTCCCGCTGGGTTCGTGGCCGTGTAATAGAAATTGTCGTTGCGCTCCCAGCTCGTCAGATGCGAGGTGAGGAAGAAGTAGATCCCGTCCTTCTTGAACATGGCTGGCGACTCGCCTACTCCCTCCAGCTTGGCAAGTAGGGTGTCAACCGTTAGATAGTCGTCCGAGAGGCGATAAACAGAACCGAGGGTTAGCAGATATGCCTTGCCGTCATTGTCCTGGAATGCCCCGATGTCCCACATGCGCATGGGCTTCCCTTTGTACATCAAAGCACCATGAAGCTTGTATTCGCCATTAACGGTCTTGCAAGTGGCGACAATGGTGTGTTGGTCCCAATAGTTCGTTGAGTCTGCATGCGCCAGCATCACGTATTCACCCGTTTTGGGGCATCGCAATACCTTTGGGCGCTCGCCCACACGGTTGGGTCCCAGCAGACCGCTTTTCTGAACAGGTAGTGCTACCCGCTCAAATCTCCATGTCTGCAAGTCATCCGATGAGTAGCAGCCGAAGCCTGGGAAGCAGTTAGTCGTGTCACTCTTATATTCGCCAAAGAGCCAGTATCGTCCATTGTCATAGATGATGCCTGCTCCATGAGCGTTCACTGCATTGCCCTTTTGGTCATACCAAGGCACGCCGTTGATGATGGTCTGACTGAGGCAGGGCAGGGCATAGTGCCCTGCCACAACCCACAGTGTCAGTAATAATAAACGTAATGTCCGCATAATCAATAACCGCTGTTCTGTGTGAAGTTTCCACCTGTTGTTTGATCCATTACCGACTGTGGTATCGGACGTACAAGGATGTGACTATCCATGCTGTTGGAACGTGCGGCAAGGTTGTTGTGGGCAAGGGTACGTTCAATCAACTTGCCGGTTCGCTTGAGGTCTGTCCAGCGATTGTATTCGCCTGTTAGCTCACGGGCACGCTCGTCAAGGATGAAGTCGATGTCGACATCTGAAGCCTGTATGGTCATGTCAGCAACATGCCCGGGCAGAGCGGCGCGCCTGCGTACTGCGTTGATGCGCTCGGCAGCTTTCTGTGTGTCCCCCATCTTATAGTAAGCCTCTGCTGCAAGCAGGTAAGTGTCGGCAAGTCGGAAGAGGAAAATGTCACGGCTGCTCTTCTTCAAGCGACTGTCGCCTGTATAGTCATCGTTGGGATCACGGAACTTGGTTATCATCGGGCACATGCCTGAGCCCCCCATACTCTCAATGTCCTGTTTCCAGTGGTTACGTGTGACAATGATGGCATTAGGATTCTTTGCCATGATTGCCAGCGAGTCGGCAGCAGTGAAGTTTTCATCATACTTTGGGAAAAAGAGACGAAGGTCACCTGCTTTCACGCCAGAAGCCGGGTCACTGTTGGTCGCATAGTAGGAACTCGTAAAGTTGACGTCATAACGGCTGTCGATGGATGTATTGAAGAGTGAGTAGAGGAATTGTGTCGGCATAAATTGGTTGTCATGATAGCCATACTCTGGGCTATAAGAGACAAAACCAGTGGGCACTTTCCTCTCCATGCGGAAGCCATAGAGATAGCACTGGTTGTTGCCACCTGTTGCATCCCCAAGTGACTGACGGTCGTACTGCACAGAGAAGATTATTTCTTTGTTGGCCTGATCATCAACATCATAGACCTCTTTATAAGTGGGCAAAAGGGCGTATTGCCCACTGTTGATGACATCGTCAAAGAGAGATGCTGCCTGGGAGAAATCAGACGACTGTCCATACGACTTATAACCCCGGGTCAGATAGACCAGTCCAAGCAGATGGCGGCAAGCCCCCTGTGTCACCCTGCCAAAATCGTCTTGAGAGGCTGGCAGTGCGTTCACCGCATCATTTAGTTCACTAATGATGAAGTCGTAGACTTCCTTCTCGGGCGTGCGTGAGAACTCTGTCTGGGGCGATGTAATCTCATCGGTAACAATCGCCACATCACCAAACTGCTCCACAAGCAAGAAATAATAGTAAGCCCGCAAGAAACGCACCTCAGCCATACGCTCATTGATTGCGCTCTCTGTCATTCCCGATACACTTGCAGCCTTGTTGATCGCGGTGTTGCACACCTGGATGCCGTAATAAACATTGGTATAAAAAGAGCTTACAAAGCTGTTCTCAGCGTCAAGTGTTCCATATTCGTTCAGCTCACTGCTGTAAACATCACGATTCTCGTAGGTTCCACCAATGTCATAGCTCTCCCCACGGGTATAAATGTCCACTCCAAGGTTGAAGAGCCACGGCTCGTTCATCCAAATTGTGCGCAATGAAGCATATGCGCCATTGACAAGACTCTCGAAGCCTTCCGACTTGACAAAGTATTCGTCTGAGTTGACATTGCTCAGGTTCTCCTCATCGAGATAGTTGTTACAGGATGATAACCCTATTGCCACACATGCGGCTATCATTAAAATCTTATTTTTTTTCATTGTTTTGCTTGCTAATACTTAATAAACTCATCACTTCTTCTTTCTAACTCCTGATCCATTAAAAGTCCACTTTTGCGCCGACAAGGTATGTCGTATATCCTGTTGCTGTGCCCCAAAGGTTTTGTGACGCCCATTCTGGGTCGAAGCCCTTATAGTTCGTGAAGGTGAATGGATTGTTGGTGGTGATGTAGAGACGTGCTTTATGCACCTTGACTTTTTCAAGCCATACCTTGGGAATGTTCCAACCGAGAGTGATAGCCCCCACACGCACAAAGGCTGTGCTGACATAGCGCATGCAGTCGTAATACTTACCCTTGTTGCCAGGTTGTGGATATTTGTTGGATGGGTTGGTGGGTGTCCAATAGTCCGCGTTCACCTGTTTGTAATTGCCTTCATAGGTCATAAAGCCCGACATGAAGGCGTCCTTAATCTGTGCTCCCTGCTGGGTATAGATGTAGAGTGATAGGTCGAAGTCCTTGTAACGCCATGTATTGGTAATGCTGCCAATCCACTTTGGTGAGCGTTGTCCGAGAATCTGCTTGTCGCTGGCGTTGATAACGCCGTCGTCGTTGACATCCTCCACTCGTACTTGGCCTGGTGTCTGACCGTACTTGGCTGCCTTCTCAGCTTCATCGGCTTGCCAGATGCCTATGAATTTGTAGTCGTAATTGACATCAAGAGGCTTGCCGATAAACCATTTGTTCGCCACGTCATCATGTTTGCCATTATATAGCTCTTGAATCTTGTTGTTGTTCTTGGTGAAAGTGATGTTGGTCTCCCAGCCCCAGTTCTTGCTCTGTATGTTGACAGTGTTGAGGCTGACCTCGATACCGCGGTTGCGAACCCAGCCAATGTTGTCCCAAATGGATGTCCAACCTGTAGTGCTGGGTATCTGACGTCGCATGATAAGGTCTTTTGCGTCGCGCTGATAAATATCAATGGCACCGTTGATGCGGTTGTTGAAAAAGCCAAAGTCGAGTCCGAGGTTAATCTCGTATGTCTTCTCCCAAGAAAGATCTTTGTTGGCAAGTCCGTTCTTGTAAAAAGCCGCAACCACATTGCCCCCAAAATCATAGTTCTTGGCAGAAATCCCTGACTGTGTGCCATAGATGGAAACTGCGTCATTGCCAGTGACACCATAGCTCAGACGAAGCTTGAGGTTGCTGATCGCCGGGGCTGCCTTCATGAAGTCTTCCTCAGTGATACGCCAAGCGGCAGCTGCTGATGGGAAGAACGACCACTTGTTGCCATCGGCAAGACGTGATGATCCGTCATAACGTCCGGAGACTGTGAGTAGATAGCGGTTGTTGTAGCTATATTGTACACGTGCGAGTACTGATGACAATGTGCGCTTCTGGAAACCAGTAGAGGCGGTTGTCTGATTACTCAGACCGGCTGCTCCCATGTTGTACCAAAGGCTGTTGAACGAGAAACTTTTTGCAGCTTGGTCACTGCTTTCCCATTGCTCCATCTGTATACTTTGCACGAAACTGGCATTGAGGTGGTGGAGATTGAAAAGCTTGTCGTAGGTAACCTGGTTGTCCCACACGTATGACCAGTAAGTCTGCTGGTGGTACTCGGCATTAGTGCCAGAGTTGGTACCACTGGAGTTTTTTGCATTCTTGCCTACATAGACACCACTGCGGGTGTATAGATACTGTGGGGAGAAAGAAGTCTTGAGGGTCAATGCCTTAATAGGCTGCCACTGCAAGTATGCGTTACCAAACACGCGATAACGCTTGTTCTGACGATGCTCGCCATCCTCAGAGCTTTCAAGCAATGGGTTGGTTGCACTGTCCTGTCGGAAAGCATGATATGCGAGATTGCCATCACTGTCGTAAGGACTTGCGACGGGTGGAAGACGGTATGCGGAACGGACCGTCTCAAAAGAACCCAGATTCTGGTTGCTGTAAGTGAAATAGAGGCTTCCGCCCATCTCCCAAGTCTTGTAGAACTTGCGATTGACATTCAAGTGGAGGTTATAACGGTTGTAGTCCTGGTCCCTTGTGGTTCCTTCCTCATGAAGCTGACCTATACCTACAGCGAAAGTACCATTCTGGTCGCCACCAGAGGCTGTGATGGTATTGCTGTATTGCTGGCCCGTGCGAAGTACGAGATCTATCCAATCTGTATAGTTGTGATTGTCTATTTTTTCCCATTCGTCAGCGGTAAAGAACTCGGAATTAGAGCGATCAGTACTCTTGCTCTGTGTCTCAAAGAGTGTCGTGCGGTATTTGACATATTCGTCACCATCCATCATGTCGGGCAAGTGGGTGGCCTTGCGCATGCCGTAGTAGCCGTCATAGCTTATGGAGAACCTGCCTTCCTTGCCGTGCTTGGTGGTGACGATGATGACACCGTTTGCACCCCGTGATCCGTAAATGGCTGTTGCTGATGCGTCTTTCAGTACGTCGATTTTCTCAATGTCGTCGGGATTGAGGTCGTTGGCATTTGATGAGGTCGGGATACCGTCGATGACCCACAATGGTTCATTACTATTATTGATAGAACTTTTGCCACGGATAACGATGTTGTAGCTACCGCCAGGACGTGCTGCGTTTCTGGTGATGTTTACACCGGAAATCTTACCCTGCATGGCATCGATGGCATTGGTTTGCGAGTTCGCCGTCAGGCTGGATGCGTCAAGAGATGCCACAGAACCAGTGAGATCGCTGCGCTTCACCGTACCATAACCTACCACGACAACCTCGTTGATGGACTTGGAGTCCTCTTGCAGTGTGATGTTTATATTCTGACCAGGGACAACAGCAATAGTCTGAGTGATGTAACCCACATAAGAGATTTCAAGCTTGCCTTTCTGTGAAAGGCTAACTGTAAAATGGCCGTCAAGGTCGGTGATGGCACCACTGGAAGTGCCCACTACCTTTATGGTGGCACCGATTACGGGCTCGCCCTTGCCGTCAACGATGATACCTGTCACCTTCTGACTTTGCTGATGAATACTTGGCACTGATGCGTCCATACCATATAAAGAGGTAGGAACTGCCATCGTTAGTCCTGCAAGAAGCAGAATCGCCACAAGATGTGATTTGTTTCTTTCCATGTTTGTTTTTTGGTTTAAAAATCAGATTTCTGCAAAATTATAAGAAGCTCCATGAACGATCCTTTTCTTTTCTGTCAACTGTAGATGATAATCTGTCAAACTGCTTTTGATAATCGCTTTTCTGTCATTTCAGCAACGACTATTCGTCAAAACAACGATTTCTTGGCATATAATTCATGCAGATTGGTTATCTTTGCAGTAAAACTACAGACTATGAAAAAGTGGTTGGTATTGATGGCTTGTGTGTTGCTCACTGTTAACAGTTTGTCGCAAACGATGACTTTTCAAAGCATCGGATTGAGACAAGGTTTGTCCAATGGCTTTGTTGTCGACATGGATATGGACAACCAGGGGTTTCTGTGGGTTGCCACCGAGTCGGGTCTCAACCGCATTTCCGGTCAGAAATGCACCACTTTCACTACTGCCAACTCCAATATCCTACGCAATGAGTGTTCTGGACTCTGCTACGACAAAGCCTCAAATAGTGTGTGGGTCTATTACAAAGAAGGTGGACTGGATGTGTTCAATTGCAAGACGCAGGTGATAAAGCATTTCAGAATAGAGGAGAATAGATTCCGAAGCAACATTTCAGACATCTGCGAAGCGGCGGACGGGGGTATATGGATTGCCTGCTATGATGGCATGATACATCATTACCAACCCAAGACCCACAAACTGTTTACGCTCAATAAAAACCTTTTCCCCAAAGCTGGTATGGGGGTGAGATGCGTCTACGATGACGGAAAGGATAACCTTTATATCGGATTGCGAATAAATGGGCTCTACACTTACAATCTGCGGACGCACAGGGTCAGATACTATCAGCACAGAGAAGGTGACCCGACAAGTTTGCCAGGAGAAAACGTGCGGTGTGTTTGCCTGGACCACCTGGGCAACACGTGGTTGGGGACCAATATGGGGCTGGCTCTTATGAACAAGGCAAGCGGCACATTCCGTGTCTTTAAGCATAATAACAGTGACCCCACATCGCTTGTCAGCGACAATATCCATGGCATTACAGAACTGAGCAACCATCAGTTATGGATAGCCTCAGACGTGGGAGGCATAGGGATACTTGACCTTGACCGGTACCCTAACCCTGCATTTGGTCCCGTGACTTTCTCATCCTTGGTGAAATCAAACAGCGGACTGTCATCGGACAATATACGCCGTATTATACAGGACGAATATGGAAATATTTGGATAGGCAACTATTCTACGGGGATAGATTTTATACCAGGCACTGAGACTATATTCCATACTCTTGTCAACAATGATAAGACGGTAGAGGAAGTTCTGGCAACTTATTTTGACCATGCCGGCAATCTGTGGATAGGACAGGACAACAAGATAAGCAAGCTGAGCGGAGGAAAGATTGTGGGCGAATGGAATTTTTCTCGTTTCCTGTCTACGGCATCCGCCTCCGTGTATATCATTGCTGAAGACCACGAAGGCTGTCTGTGGATGGGCACCAACGACAATGGCGTGCTGCGGTTCAACCCACGGACCCATACTTTCTGGCGATATCCTTACGGTCGGCAACTTGATTTCCACGGACTGTGGGTCGACCCCAACGGCAAGGTATGGCTGGGTGCCGAAACCGGTTTGTTTTCCTATTATAAGGGGAAAAGCACAATAGAGACGAGTATAAACCGCGGCATGGACGAGAGAAACCCCGTGACGGTCTACTCAATCACTGGTGACCGCAAGGGACAGATATGGCTGGGATGCAACGGCAAGGGCGTGTTTGTCCTGGATCCTCATGGCAAGATTGTTGCCAAGCTCAACAGTAAGAAGGGCTTCCCCTCCGACCTGGTCAACCATCTCTTTTTGGATGATGACGAGGGTATGTGGATAGCCACCGCCAAAGGGATGGCTTATGTTCCTGACACCAGAAAGCCCTACAGTTTCAAGGTCTACAATGAGAAGCAAGGGGTGAAAGAGAGCCACCTCAGGGCAATCGTGCAAGACCGCAACGGAAATATCTGGGTGAGCATGTTTTCCGGCATAGCCTGCCTGGACATGCATCGTCAGCGATTTTACAACTACGATTATAAGAGTGGCATACCAACCGGGAATTTCGTGGAGGCTGCTGCGGCTATGGCTCCCGATGGCACGCTCTATTTCGGTTCTCCAGGAGGCGTGTGTTATTTCAATCCGCAACTGTTGTCTGAACAGCGCAGCGTGGCACCGGTGGAGATCATCGACTGCGAGAGGTTGGGCAGTCTTTCCCAACAGGACTTGGGCACGATCATACCCTTTAGCGATAAGGGCATAATACGGCTTGAACACGATGACAACACTTTTAAATTTTCTTTCACTGTTAAGGACTTTGCACAGGCGGGCGATGTGGAGTATTCTTATCAGATGAAGGGACTTGACGACAGGTGGTATGACATCGATGGCGATGACGAGGTAACCTTCCGAAACCTGCCACATGGCAAATACACATTCATTGTCCGTGCCAAGCTACGCAACCAGGAATGGAAAGATGCCACGCAGGCAGAGGCGAAGGTGGTAGTCTTGCCGCCGCTGTGGTTGACGTGGTGGGCTAAACTCATCTATCTTCTGTTGGCTTCCGCTCTTGTCTGGTATCTGCTTAAGTCGTACAACCGACAGTTAATGCTCCGTAACTCACTGGCGCAAACTCTTTGGGAGAACGAGCAGAAACAACAGCTCAACGACGAGAGGCTACGCTTCTACACAAATATTACTCATGAGTTGCGCACGCCTCTGACTCTCATTCTTGGACCCATAGAGGATATTGCCGCAGACAGTTCTCTACCGGAAAAGATCCACAAGAACGTAGAGAACATAAAGGCGAGTGCCGAGCGTCTACTGTCGCTCATCAACGATCTATTAGAGTTCCGTAAGACAGTGACGCAAAATCGTCGACTGTCTGTGGCCCGTGACGACCTCGGGACTCTCGTTCGGGAGATAGGCATGCGCTACCACGACCTCAACAGCAATCCTAAAGTGGACATAAAGGTGGATATAGATCCGACCGTAAAGCCCCTTTATTTCGACTCAGAGGTTATTACAAGTGTCATTAACAACTTCATGTCAAATGCTGTGAAGTACACGCCACAAGGCAGCATCACTTTGTCGCTGTCAGCAAGTCATAACCCTCAATCCTCTAATCTCAGTCCTCAAACCGTAACCATCTCCGTCACAGACACCGGCTATGGCATCAGCAAGAAAGCGTTGCCGCACATCTACGACCGCTACTATCAGGCTGGCGACATGCACCAGGCATCGGGTACAGGCATCGGGCTTGCCCTGGTAAAGTCGCTTGCCAAGTTGCACGAGGCAAGGTTGACGGTGGAAAGCGAGGAGGGTAGGGGCAGCTGCTTCACTTTCATTCTCAATGCTGACAACACATACCCCTATGCATTGCACAAGGATGATCCGACATATGCTTTGCAGGGATCGGGCTTGTGTCGATCTCCCCAAAATATTCCGAACAATAATAATATTCCGAACAATGCTTTAGGAGAAGTGCAAGACCATGCTCTGCAAGCAGACGAAACAACTCCTCCAAGGCTTCTCATTGTCGAGGACAATGCGGATATCCGCCAATACATCGCTGATTCGCTTTCTGAGGACTATAATATAGAGCAAGCTGCCAATGGGCGTGAAGGGCTCGACAAGGCACAAAACCTCATGCCCGACCTCATCGTCAGCGACATTATGATGCCCGAGATGGACGGGATAGAGATGACAAAGGCATTGAAGGAGGACATACGCACAAGTCACATACCCATTGTCATGCTTACGGCAAAGACGGGCAACGACAACCAGCTTGAGGGCTATGAGAGCGGTGCAGACTCCTATCTCACCAAGCCCTTCAGTGCCCGCCTGCTACAGGGGCGCATACGAAACTTGCTTGCCAGTCAACGCAGGATGGCTGAGCATATAGCTCAAAGCAGTATCAGTTGGTTTGCCAATCGTAGCGTCGTTGTCCCCAGCGAAGCATCACCCGACGAATCACTCTCTCATGCTACAAATACTCCCTCTCTTACCAAGCTCGATCGCCAGTTCCTTGACAAGTTACATACCCTCATCGCCGACAATATGTCGACCGAAGACCTTGACATAGCATTTTTTACCGAACGGCTGTTTATGAGCCATAGCACCCTCTACCGCAAGGTGAAGGCTCTGACGGGCATGAATATCAACGAGTACGTGCGGAAGGCAAAACTTCAAAAAGCTTTGTCAATGCTTCAAAGCGGTGATTACAATGTTACTGAGGTGGCCTCACTGACAGGCTTTAACAACCTTGGTAACTTCCGTAATGCCTTTAAGCGTGAGTTTGGAGTCACTCCGTCAGAGATGATGCGCCCAAAGGGCTGAAGATAGCAGCCTATATTCATGAGACCATATTCAAATGTCAAACTTCAATCGTATTACTGGAACCATCTCTGAGGGATCTTTTCTTCTTCTTTTCTATTTCTATAGTAACCCTTCTATTCCAAGGCAGAATTAAGATTTAGGAAGTTTTAAAATAAAATCCTTGTGCTTTCCAGCTTTTCTTCGTATCTTTATCGCATCATTATAAACCTAAAGGAATACAGTCAACTATGAGACAAGAGGAAACTAAAGTGACACGAAAAGAACCCATCAAGACTTTTCCGGAATTGGTAACCCGGCTCCAGTCGCAAGACGCGAAGGTGAACGTAGCCGTTGTCGGCGGGAGAGACGAGGCAACCGTCGATGCAGTGGAAAAGGCGACCGAGATGGGGTTCATCCATCCCCTTTGGATGGACATGGAAGATCCCAAGGAAGCTTCGGCGAAAGCCATTGAGGCAGTCAGAAAAGGCTTGGCAGATGTCTTGATGAAGGGGCTGGTCAACAGTGATGTTCTGCTTCACGCCATTCTCCATAAGGAAACCGGTATCCTTCCCAAGGGGAAAGTCCTGACCCATATCACGGCAGGTCAGATCCCATCATACCATAAGCTCCTGTTCTTCACCGATGCTGCCGTGATCCCTTACCCCACGCAGGAGCAGCGCATTGTGCAGACCATGTACATGGCGGACATCTGCCATGCCTTTGGCATCGTGGAGCCGAAGATGGCATTGATCCATTGCACGGAGAAGGTGAACGGGAAGCTTTTCCCCTTTACCACTGGCTACCATGATATCATCGACATGGCTGAGCGCGGTCTGTTTGGCAAGTGTCTCGTGGATGGTCCTTTCGATATTAAGGTGGCATGCAACCCAGCAACCATGAAGGTGAAAGGCATCCATTCCTCGATCGGTGGTGATGCCGATGCCTTGATCTTCCCCGACATTGAGTCGGCTAATCTCTTCCATAAGTCGCTCACCTTGTTCTGTGGGGCGACGATGGCGAGTATCCTGCAAGGACCCCTTGCCCCTGTCGCCATGCCCTCGCGTGGTGACAATGGCAAGAGCAAGTTTTATAGCTTGGCGATGGCATGTGCGTCTTACCTACATCTTTAAATTTAAAGCATAACCTTATGAACATCTTAGTGATTAATCCGGGATCTACGACAACCAAGGTTGCCGTTTATGAAGATGCCAAGCCAAGGTTGCTGCGGCATATCTCCCATTCTGCCGAAGAGTTAAGTCAATTTGAGGAGGTTACGGATCAATATGCCTTTCGCAAGCAGATCGTCATTGATGAGTTGAAGCGGATGAATGTCCCCTTTGATTTCTCGGCAGTGATCGGTCGTGGCGGTTTGGCAAAGCCCATTTCTGGAGGTGTATACGAGATCAATCAGAAGATGTTGGATGACACGCGTCATGCCATTCATAAGCATGCTTGCGACTTAGGTTGTATCCTTGCCTATGAGATTGCAAAGGACATTCCGGGGTGTCGGAGTTTCATTGCCGATCCAGGTGTCGTAGATGAGCTGTCTGACCTTGCCCGAATCAGTGGCTCACCTTTGATGCCCCGCATCTGTATATGGCATGCCTTGAACCAACGGGCGATTGCCCGGCGTTATGCTAATGAGATTGGGAAGCGGTATGAGGACCTCAACCTGATCGTATGCCACATGGGAGGCGGGATTTCCATTGCTGCCCACGACCATGGGCGTGCCGTAGATGCCAACAATGCCTTGGATGGGGAGGGGCCTTTCTCGCCAGAAAGGGCAGGCTCCTTGCCCGCTGCGGATTTAGTCAGGCTCTGTTATAGTGGGAAATATACAGAAAGCCAATTGCTGAAGCGTATCTCAGGTCAGGCTGGGCTCATCGCCCACTTGGGAACCAATGACATGAAAGAGATCGAGCGGAGGATTGCTGCAGGTGACAAACATGCGGAACGAATCGTGGATGCCATGATCTATCATACGGCTAAGAATATTGTGGCAGAGGGAGCTTGGTTTTGTGGAAAAGTAGATGCCATCCTCCTGACCGGTGGACTGGCGCGGTCGGAATATGTCGTCAGTAGGCTTCGCCAGCGGATAGCGTTCTTGGCACCCACACGTTGTTATCCTGGCGAGGACGAGATGGAGGCACTGGCTTCCAATGCCCTTGCCGTGCTGAGAGGTCAGCGAGAGGCGAAGACATACGTGTAGGAAGCTTTTGTCCCGTGTCTCTCTGCTCATCAAAAGAAAGGATCGGGTTGGGAGGAAACCATTCTGTTGCCACATGTAGGCGAGTATGGCTATTCGACAAAGGCTGACTTGTAGGGAGATAACCTATCAGCTGCCACGTGCTTTGGAACGGGTCTCAAGCGATGATCCGAGGAAAAGAATGTGAAATTAATATAAAGTGGAAACATTTTTCCTCTAACCTTTCTGATTTCATTTTTTTATTACTATCTTTGCACGACCGAAGAAAAATGGTCCCGTAGCTTAGCTGAATAGAGCGTCAGATTCCGGTTCTGAAGGTCTTGGGTTTGAATCCCAACGGGATCACTTTTTATAGGTTTCTTATCATAAGATCTATACCACTTTTTATCCTAAATATAAGTTATTATGGACATTGTACAACGGTTTTTGAATTATACAAAGTTTGATACCCAGTCGAGTGAGGATTCTGAATCTGTGCCCAGTACGGCGAAGCAATTGAAGTTTGCCGCCTATCTCAAGCAAGAACTTGAGGACGAAGGGCTCTCTGATGTGGAGATGGATGACATGGGATATATCTATGCCACGTTGAAGAGCAACACCAAAAAGGAGGTCCCTACGATTGGCTTTATCTCGCATTACGATACCAGCACTGATTTTACCGGAGCCAATATCAAGCCCCGCATCATTAAGAATTACGATGGGGGTGACATCGAATTGTCTCCCGGGATCATTTCTTCCCCGACGAAATTCCCTGAGCTGAAGGCACATGTCGGCGAGGACTTGATTGTTACGGATGGGACTACCTTATTAGGCGCTGATGACAAGGCAGGCATCGCTGAGATCGTGCAGGCCATGTGTTATCTGCGCGACCATGACGAGATCGAGCACGGTGACATCCGAGTCGGCTTCAACCCTGATGAGGAAATCGGAAGGGGTGCCCATCATTTTGACGTGGATAAGTTTGGCTGTAAGTGGGCCTATACCATGGATGGTGGCGATCTTGGGGAGTTGGAATACGAGAACTTCAATGCTGCGGCTGCTAAGGTTTCCATCAAGGGGATGAGCGTCCACACAGGTTACGCCAAAGGCAAGATGGTCAATGCCGGTCGATTGGCATGCGAATTCAATAACATGATTCCCGAATCAGAGATCCCAGAGACCACGGAAGGATACCAAGGCTTTTATCATCTGCTCGGTATCAAGGGTAGTTGTGACCATGCAGAGCTGACCTATATCATACGTGACCATGACCGCGGTAAGTTTGAAGACAGGAAAGACTTTATGGAGGCATGTGCCAAGACGTTGAATGAGAAATATGGCGAAGGGACGGTGACGGTGGAACTGCGGGATCAATACTATAATATGAAAGAGAAGATAGATCCCAACATGCATGTCGTAGACATTGTCTTACGTGCCATGCAGAAGAGTGGCGTGGCCCCGAAAGTGGAGCCTATCCGCGGTGGAACCGATGGTGCTCAGCTGAGTTTCCGTGGCTTGCCTTGCCCGAATATCTTTGCGGGAGGCGTTAATTTCCATGGACCCTATGAGTTCGTCTCCATTCAGGTGATGGAGAAAGCCATGCAGGTCATCACGGAGATTTGCGAGATCACTGCTTCTTATAACGATTAATATTCTTTATGTCAGAATTACCAAGCCTGGTCAACGACCTCGCTTTGATCTTGATAGTAGCCGGGGCTGTAACGTTGCTTTTTAAGAAATTAAAGCAACCGTTGGTTCTCGGCTATATTGTTGCAGGTTTCTTAGTTTCTCCCCACATGCCTTATACCATGTCGGTGGTAGATAAGGCCAATATCCAGACATGGGCGGATATCGGCGTGCTGTTCCTTTTGTTCTCTTTAGGTTTGGACTTTTCCTTTAAAAAGATCCTTAAGATGGGGATGGCACCGGTGATCGCTGCCCTGACCATTATCTTTTCCATGATGGCGTTAGGCATTGTTGTGGGACATGCCTTCGGCTGGGGAAAGATGGACTGTATCTTCTTAGGAGGTATGTTAGCGATGTCGTCGACGACCATCATCTACAAAGCGTTCGATGACTTAGGGCTCCGGCAGCAACGCTTTGCAGGTTTGGTCATGAGCGTCTTGATTCTTGAAGACATCCTGGCCATCGTGATGATGGTCATGCTGAGTGCCATTGCCAGTGGCAATAACCCGGACGGGAGCCAGATGTTAGGCAGTCTGTGGAAGATCGTTTTCTTCCTTGTCCTGTGGTTTGTCATCGGCATCTTCTTCCTTCCCTGGTTCTTGCGCGTGACCCGAAAGCTCATGACCAACGAAACCTTGGTGATTGTATCCGTAGGGCTCTGTTGCCTGATGGCTGTCGTTTCTACGAAGGTGGGGTTCAGCAGTGCCTTTGGTGCATTTGTGATGGGTAGTATCTTGGCAGAGACCGTGGAGGCAGACAAGATCATCAAATTGGTAGAGCCCATTAAGAATATCTTTGGGGCAATCTTTTTCGTGTCTGTCGGCATGTTGGTGGAACCTCAGATCTTAGTGAAATATGCCATGCCCATCCTCCTCTTAGTCCTCACCATTGTGTTGGGGCAGGGGATCTTCGGCACGATGGGCTTTATGTTGAGTGGTCAGCCCTTGAAAACTTCCATGAAATGCGGGTTCTCCATGGCACAGGTGGGTGAGTTTGCTTTCATTATTGCCTCTTTGGGCTTGTCTTTAAGGGTGATCGGTGACTTCTTATATCCCGTGGTCGTGGCAGTTTCCGTTATCACGACCTTCCTTACACCTTATATGATCAGGGTTGCGAGTCCTTGTTATAACCTGTTGGAACGTCATTTGCCAAGGCGGTGGATCCGTAGGCTCAACCATTTGGGCACAGCCCATGATGCCACTCCGGAAGAGACAAGCAAGTGGAAGCACCTGCTCTTATCCATGTCCGCCAATGTATTGATATACAGTATCCTCTCTATTGCCGTGATTTTCATGATGCTGACCTTCTTCCTGCCCTTTGTCCGGCAGCTCCTTCCCCATTGGTGGGCGAATGGCGTATGCGGATTGTTGACCGTGATGTTGATCTCCCCCTTCCTCCGTTCGATGATCATGAAGAAAAACCATAGCGATGAGTTCCGAGCCTTGTGGCTGGAGAGTAGGCTTAACCGTCTGCCTCTCCTCTTTACTGTATTGGCAAGGGTGGTGATCGCGTCGGCTTTCATCTTCTATATCTGTAATTACTTGACCCGGTTTACAAATGCCTTGATGATCAGTATTGCAGTGGTTGCAGTGGTTTTGATGATTCTCTCGCGCAGCCTGAAGAAAAGAAGTGTCCGGTTGGAGCGCATTTTTGTTCAGAATCTCCGCTCTCGGGATATTGCAGCGCAGGTTCATGGGCGGAAGAGACCCCTCTATGAAGGATACTTATTGGACAGGGATATACATATCTCGGATTTCGATATCCCGGAAGACTCAGAATGGGGAGGGAAAACCTTGCGCCAATTAGAGTTCCGCAATCGTTTCGGAGTACATGTCAGCAGTATCCTGCGCGGAAACAGGCGGATCAATATTCCTCATGGGGAGGAGGAGATCTTCCCTAACGACCGTATCCAGGTCATTGGGAACGATGAGCAGTTACGTGTCTTTGGAGATGCCTTGAAAGGAGAGCTTATTCCTGAGGATCCGGACATTGAGAAGCGAGAGATGAAACTGAAGAAGTTGAAAATCCGCAGTCATAGTCGGTTTATCGGCAAGACCCTGAAGGAAAGTGGGATTCGCGACCAGTATAATTGCATGGTCGTTGGCGTGGAGGAAGGACAGGAAAACCTGACGATGATCGACCCTAACCGGCGGTTTGAGGAAGGAGACGTGATCTGGGTAGTAGGAGAGCAATACTCCCTTCAACAATTATTCTTGGCATGATGTGCAGGATTTATCCCTGCTATCTTGCCAATCTGGAATAAAAAAGTGGATAGTCCTGACTTTTTGCAAAAAATCTGTTGGGTTCTGCTTGCAAATCAATGATTATTTGATTACCTTTGCACTGTTTTAGATAATCATAAAAAGAGAGAAACCAAAGATGAGCAATTTAATAAAACCTGTCTGTTATCAGCAGTTATTGGATGTGAAGCAGACAGAGCAAGGGATCAAGTTAATCAAGGACTTCTTTCAGCAGAATCTTTCTACTGAACTTCGTTTACGCCGTGTGACCGCACCGCTTTTCGTTTTGAAAGGTTTGGGTATTAATGATGACCTGAATGGAGTGGAGCGTCCGGTTACCTTCCCGATCAAGGACTTGGGAGAAGCTCAGGCAGAGGTAGTACATTCCCTTGCCAAGTGGAAGCGCCTGACTCTGGCGGAGTATCAGGTAGAGCCGGGTTATGGTATCTACACGGACATGAATGCGATCCGTGCAGATGAAGAGTTGGATAATCTGCATTCTTTGTATGTGGACCAATGGGACTGGGAGGCTGTGATCACCCGTGAGCAGCGTACCATTGCCTTCCTGGAAAATATTGTGGAACGTATCTATGCTGCTATCTTGAGGACGGAGTATCTTACCTGTGAAACCTATCCCCAGATCAAGCCCTTCTTGCCAGAGAAGATCCATTTCATCCATAGTGAGGATTTGTTGCAGATGTATCCGGATAAGACACCGAAAGAACGTGAGGATGAGATATGCAAAAAGTATGGAGCAGTCTTCCTGATCGGTATTGGTGGAAAGCTCAGCGATGGAAAGAAACACGATGGGCGTGCCCCAGACTATGATGACTGGTCAACTGTCGCAGAAAATGGAAAGGCTGGGTTGAATGGTGATATCCTGATCTGGTATCCCGTCCTGAACCGTTCCTTTGAATTGTCGTCTATGGGCATCCGTGTCGACAAGGAGAGTCTGCTCCGTCAGTTGAAAATAGAAGGGAAGGAAGAACGGGAAAAGTTGTATTTCCACCAGCAACTGCTCAATGGTAATCTCCCTTTGAGCATTGGTGGCGGAATTGGGCAAAGTCGTCTTTGTATGGTGATGCTTCATAAGGCTCACATAGGAGAGATCCAGGCAAGTATTTGGCCTGAAGAAATGCGTCGGGAGTGCGAGCAATTAGGCATGCCATTGATATGACCAAGAGAACGATATTCGGCAAGCAAGCGACGGCGCTTGCTTGCCGAAAAATCTTTTATGCCAATTCCAATCCTAAGGCATCCCGTAATTTTTGGATAGAAGGATTTTTCTTAGCAAATTCGTCAAACATCTCTTTTCGAGTGAGGACTTTTCCTAAGTCTTCTCTCTTCGTCAATTGCAACGAGATATCAATAGCTGCATTGTGAAGCGCGTTGGCGAGCGTGACCTTGATCCTTCCTTTGATGGCATTGATCTCGCTGAGAAGGAATTCATTGTCAACTTCTATTTCAATTTGCGGATATTTCTTAATCGTAGGGATGATGTTCCTCATCCGTGCCGCTAATGCTTTCATGTCAGGAGGCATTCTGTTGCACATCATCATCCATTGTTTTTCCAAATCGCTTTCCGTAAAGTCAGATTTTGACTCTGGTGCTTCGAGGGTGGGTGTTTCCTTGATGTAGGTAGGCTTTTGTGACCCACGCCGTAGGTCATCAAAGGTGACCCCCATGTTACCTAAGTGCAGTTTCTTGGGATGCCCCATGTTGGGCTTGGCAACTGCAACTTTCACTTCCGGTTTTGTGGTCAGCTTCGTAGTTAAACCTTGTGGTTGTCCTTTAGGGCTGCTTTCCGGTTTTGCCTTTGGGGCAGTATGTCTCTGAGCCCCGGCCACCTGCGATGCCGGTTTAGGCTGAGAGACCAACAGATTCTTAAACAGGGATTTTAATCGCTTAGGGCTACGCCCCGCGCCCACGCTGTCGTCGTCAGGTTGCGTGATCTGTGCCACCTCAATGAGGGTCAGTTCAACCAACAACCGCTTGTTGCTACTTTGCCGGTAGTTGATATCACACCTGTTCATGATTTCCAAAGCCTTATAAAGGAAAGGTGTCGGACATTTCTTGGCCTGTTCCTGATATCTAAGACGTTGCTTCTCACTGACCTCAAGCAAGGGAAGGGTTTGCTCGTCTTTTGCCATTAACACGTTCCGAACATGACTCGAGAGTCCACTGATGAGGTGCCCACCGTCGAAGCCATTATTGATCACTTTGTTCAGTAAGAGCATCATGTCGCTCACCTTGTTCTCTAATGCTAGGTCAACCAACTGGAAATAGTTGTCAGCGTCGAGGACGTTCAAGTCCTCGATGACCTTCTGGTACGTGATGTTTCCTTGGCTAAAGCTTGCCACTTGGTCAAAGATAGACAGCGCGTCGCGCATTCCCCCATCCGCTTTTTCGGCGATGACGCTCAAGGCTTCTTCTTCATAGCGGATGCCCTCTTTCTCCGCAACCATTTTCAGATGGTTGATGATATTGGGGACCGTCATTCGTTCAAAGTCGTAAATCTGGCAACGTGACAGGATCGTAGGGAGGATCTTATGCTTCTCTGTCGTAGCCAGGATGAAGATCACATGGGCGGGTGGTTCCTCCAACGTCTTCAGGAACGCATTGAAAGCGGCGGTAGAGAGCATGTGCACCTCATCGATGATGAACACCTTGTATCTCCCTATTTGCGGCGGGATGCGTGTTTGCTCCATGAGTGCCTTGATGTTTTCTACAGAGTTGTTACTGGCAGCATCCAATTCGAAGATATTATAGGAACGTTGTTCGTTGAAAGCCTTGCAACTTTCGCATTCGTTGCATGCTTCCCCATCCGTCGTGGGATTTTGGCAGTTGATTGCTTTTGCGAATATCCGGGCGCAAGTTGTCTTACCCACACCTCGTGGGCCACAGAAGAGATAGGCATGTGCCAACTTCCCGGTCTTCACGGCATTACGCAGCGTTGTGGTAAGTGCGGTTTGCCCAACAACCGAATCAAAAGTCATGGGACGGTACTTCCTCGCAGATACGATGTAATCTTCCATATATTTTTCAATAAATCCTTGCAAAAGTAATAAAAAAAGTCGAGATTATCAATTATTATTTTTAATTTTGCAGCCAAAAGAAAGAATTATGAACCATCGTCCCATTGTGATATGGAATCTGATCTGTCGCTATAAATATTTGATAGTGACGGTGATTGGTATCCTGATCGTTGGCTTTATCGATGATAACAGTTTTCGTAAGCGCATTGATTACGAGTTGCAGATCAGCGACCTGAAGGACCAGATCAAGCGGTATAATACCCAGCATGAGGAGGACCTTAAGAAGTTGCATGATATCCAGCGGGATCCGAAGGCTATAGAGAAAATCGCCAGGGAACGCTATTTCATGAAAGCTGATAACGAGGATATCTATATCCTAAGCGACGATGTAACACCAGATGATAATCAAGATGAGGCAACTGAATAAACTACAAAGCATCTTATTCGTGGTAGGAGGCATATTGATGGTGATTGGCGCAGGTTGTTTTGCGTTCATGTGGCATCAGAATATTTTTTGTTGGATATTTTTGATCGGAGCCATCCTGTTTACGCTCATGCAGTCCATGCAAGTGTATTCCGGTCGTAATATCACGATCAGGCGCCTAAGGAGGATAATGGCCTTGTCGAATATCCTCTTCCTTCTTTCTGGATTGCTAATGGTCGACCAGGCGTATCAATTGCTGATTCCCTTGTTTGACGAGTCGGGACCGAATGGATATATGAATTATCTTACTTACATTTATAATAAGTGGGTGATCCTGATGTTAATCGCATGCCTTTTGGAGTGCTATACGACCCATCGAATCAGTAGCGAATTAAAGAATGAAGATCATGCGGATACACTCCAAAAATAATTAAAAGAGAGTATAATTAATTTAAATTGCATCAAAATTTTTTTTCACATCAATAATACATATTATCTTTGTGTGTGATGAACAAGAGAACGGTTTATGAATAAAGTCTTATACGCTTTTCTATCAGTGATGTGCCTGACATCATGTGTGAACTCTTACAATATCCAAGGTTCTTCTAATGTATCAACCTTGGATGGACGAATGTTATACCTTAAAGTGCTGAAAAACAATGATTTCAAGAACGTAGACTCTTGTGATGTTGTCCATGGGCAATTTCATTTCGCAGGCTCCGTGGATTCCGTGAGGATGGCTAATATCTTTATGGATGACGAGAGCGTGCTTCCGTTAGTCTTAGAGAGTGGCGATATCACGATAAAAATAGATAATACACAGCAAATTGTCAGTGGAACCCCACTGAACGATAAGCTCTTTAAGTTCTTCAATAAGTATAATCAATTGAAGAACCAAGAGGCAGATCTCGTCCATATCCATGATCAGGCGATCATGAATGGCAAGAATATGGATGCAGTGAACAATCATCTGAATGCGCAAGCTGCAAAGCTCTCCCAGCAGGAGGATGAGTTGGTGACCAGTTTCGTTTGTGAAAACTTTGATAATGTATTAGGACCAGGCATCTTCTTCATGGTAACCTGTACGGATGAATACCCGCAACTAACGCCATGGATCGAAGATATCATGAGTAAGGCTACTGATAAGTTCAAGAATGATCCTTATGTGAAGGACTATTATCAGAAGGCTCAGGAGAACCAACAGATCATGAACGGGATGAAGGATACTCCTGCTCCTCCTACGGTAGCACCCGCTGGAGGCGTAGACCCGCAGCAAGTACAGCCAGCGCCAACACCCAATGAACTGGCTCAGCCTGGACAACAGGGAGATAATAATAAAAAAGAATGACAACACTTGTCTATGGCGGTAGAATCGTAAATGAAGGAAGGGTCTATGAAGGCTCTGTCATTATCGATGATGACCGCATTTCTGACATTATAGAAGGAAAAAGTGCTCCCCGTGGAAACTACGAGAAAACAGTAGATGCCACGGGGTGCTTCGTCTTACCGGGGGTGATCGATGAGCATGTTCATTTTCGGGAGCCGGGCATGACGTCCAAGGCTGACATCGATAGTGAGAGCAGGGCTGCTGCCTATGGGGGCGTTACCACGTTCTTCGACATGCCCAATACCATTCCTCAAACCACGACAAAGGAAGCCCTTTGGGATAAGTGGGAGAGAGGAAAGCGAGAGAGCCATGTCAATTATAGCTTCTTCTTTGGGGCTACGAACGACAATGTGCCGTCGTTTCAGGAACTGGATCCCCATTTGGTCCCTGGCATCAAGCTTTTCATGGGGGCAAGTACGGGAAACATGTTGGTCAACAGGTATGGGGCTCTGCTTCAGATATTCGAGACCGCTCATCAATTAGGATTGCCTGTGGTCACCCATTGTGAGGATACGGATATCATCAATAGGAACATGGCGCAGGTCAAGGCGCACGAAGGGGATGACCCGGATATCAAATATCATCCAATCATCCGGAGCGAGGAGGCTTGTTATACGTCCAGTGCTTTGGCCGTAGCTTTGGCAAAGACCTATGGGACGAGATTGCATGTTGCCCATGTGTCAACAGCAAGGGAGCTGGGCTTGTTCAATAAAGATGAGAACATCACGGCGGAAGCAGTGATCAGTCACTTATATTTCTCTGATCAGGATTATGTGACAAAAGGAGCCCTTATCAAATGCAATCCTGCCATAAAGACCTTATCTGACCGGGAAGAATTGAGAGCAGCCTTGGAAGATGGAAGGATTACGACAGTGGCAACAGACCATGCGCCCCATCAATGGAAAGATAAACAAGGGGGGTGCGCCCGAGCTGCTTCAGGAATGCCGATGATCCAATTCTCCTTGCCTGTGATGTTAGAGCTCGTCGATGAGGGCGTTCTCACATTGACACGCCTCGTTGCCCTGATGTGTCATAACCCGGCATCTCTGTTCGAGATTAGGGATCGTGGTTATTTGCAACCAGGGTATAAAGCTGACATCACTGTCGTCAAGCCTAATTCTCCTTGGGAAGTGACGAAGGATGTGATACAAAGCAAATGCAAATGGAGTCCTTTATCAGGGCATCGTTTCAATTGGCAGGTAAAACAGACCTTCTGTAATGGTCATCTTATCTATGACGAAGGTCATTTCGATTCTCTTTATCGTGGAGAGCAAATATTGTTCAGATGATTGATCAACTCGACTATTCCATCCATCAATTAGTGCCTTATATCAATTGGCTGTATTTTTTTCATGCCTGGGCATTGAGTGGTAAACCGCAATCGGAGAAAGACCGATTACGGCAAGATGCTCTGGAGATGTTAGATGATTTTGACAAACGGTATCAGACTCATGCTCGTTTTGGTATCTTTGAGGCTAACAGCGATGGGGATGACATCGTGATTGGGGGGCGAGTGAGACTGCCCATGTTGAGGCAGCAGAAAATAAAGCCCGATGGGAAACCCGACTTGTGCCTGTCTGATTTCATCCGTCCTCTTTCTGCTGGCATCCCAGATCAGGTTGGCATCTTTGCCACGACAGTAGATGCGGCTATGGAAAAGGAAAATAAAGCCGATGCCTATCGTAGGATGTTATCGCAGACTCTGGCTGATCGTTTAGCGGAAGCTACTGCAGAGAAGATGCATCAGGAGGTAAGGACAACCTATTGGGGATATGCGCCCGATGAGCATCTCAGCGTAGAGGATCTATTGAAGGAAAATTACCAAGGGATACGTCCTGCAATCGGTTATCCATCCTTGCCTGACACGAGTGTGAATTTCGTCATCTCCGATTTGATTGGCATGGATAAAATAGGTATCCGGCTGACGGAGAGTGGCATGATGTCACCCCATGCAAGTGTGTCTGGACTGATGTTCGCCCATCCGAAGGCTGTCTATTTTAATTTAGGGAAAATAGGGGAGGACCAATTACAGGATTATGCCCGCAGGCGGGGAGTACCAGTAGAATTGATGCGCCGTTTCTTAGAGTCCAGTCTTTTAAAATAGGGGGCATACATGGTCGCACGAATATTCATACCTATCATCTTCGCCATTGTCTTGCCAGACTTTTATTTCTATACGCGCTATTGGCGTCACTATGTGCATTCCTCATGGTGGAAAAGGATCTTGTGGTGGATACCTGGTCTTTGTATGATGGTCTATACCATCGCACTCACCTCTATCCGAAACTTTGCCCCCGACGATTTGACTTGGTTGAATGTCTATCTTTTGTTGGTAGGATTGTGGGTCATCCCTAAGGCAATCTTTGCTTTCTGTTCCTTTTTAGGATGGCAACATTGTAAATACCATCATACCCATACCAATTGGGGTAACTATGTAGCCATTGTCTTGTGCCTTTTCCAATATTATATTGTCATCTATGGCTGTACGATAGGATGGCATCAGTTGACAGTGAAGCATGTTGATATCTATGCGAAGGAACTGCCGGCAGCCTTCGACAACTATAAAGTAGTGCTGTTTTCTGATGCTCATGTAGGTACTTACACTGGGTCTTGGAAGAAAATCCTTGCCAGGGATATCGACAGTATCAATGCCCAGAAAGGGGACATGATTTGCTTTGCTGGTGACTTGCAAAATATGCAGCCTCATGAGATCCGTCCTGTCCAGGGCATCTTGAGCAGGTTACATGCCAAGGATGGGGTGTTTTCTGTCTTAGGTAACCATGACTATAGCATGTATATCAGTAAAAAGGATCCTATCCAAAGGGCGAAGAATGAACGAGAAACCGTATTCAGGGAGCTCCAGTGTGGTTGGACCTTGTTGCGGAACGAGCATCGTACAATCTACCGGGGGAAAGACTCCATTGTCATTGCAGGTGAAGAGAATGATGGGCGGAAGCCATTTCCTGCAAAGGCAGATCTCAAGAAGACCTTGCAAGGAGTGAGCCAGAATGCCTTTGTGATTATGCTACAGCATGATCCCTCAGCATGGGACCGACATATCTTGCCGGGCAGCCATGTGCAACTGACCTTGTGTGGGCATACACATGGCGGTCAATTCAGTTTGTTTGGAATGCGATTGACACGTCTTACCTATCAGGAAGATGATGGATTATATCTCTCAGGACATCGCCAGCTCTACGTCACGGCAGGCATTGGCGGCTTTGTGCCTTTCCGCTTTGGAGTCAGTCCGGAAATAGTTGTTCTTACTTTACATCATTTAAAATAGCATGAAATACTTATATCGCCTTTATTGCCTTTGTATTGCTTACCCTATCGCCATTGTTTATACCATTTTGACAGGGACCTTTGTAACCATCGGATGTTTCCTTGGGGATGGGCATTTCTGGGGCTACTACCCCGGAAAGTGGTGGGCTAAGTTGATTGTCCGTGTCTTTCTGCTTCCCGTAAAGGTGGAAGGGAGGGAGAACCTTGACGAGAAGCAATCTTATGTCTTTGTCAGCAATCATCAAGGAGCCTTTGATATTTTTCTTATCTATGGGTTCCTAAACCGTAATTTCAAATGGATGATGAAGCGTGGATTGCGGAGAATCCCATTCGTGGGACTGGCCTGTGAGGCTTCCCATCAGATATTCGTGGATAAGAGTGGACCCAGCAAAATTCGGAAAACCTATGAGGAAGCCCGAAAGACCTTGAAGCACGGAATGTCGGTCATGGTCTTTCCCGAAGGATCAAGGTCTTTTACAGGTCATATGGGTGTGTTCAGAAGAGGGGCTTTCATGCTTGCGGATGAATTGAACTTGCCGGTGGTTCCCTTGACCATCAACGGGTCCTTCAATGTCATGCCACGTACTCGTGACTGGAAGTGGGTGCTATGGCATCCGATGCGCCTGACCATCCACCGCCCCATCCACCCCATTGGGCAGGGAGCTGAGAATATCCAGTACTTGCAAAAAGAGAGCTATGAGGCAGTCATGTCATCCTTAGATGAGGAATATCAGGGATTTGTGGAGAATCCAGACCAATAAAATGTCCTGCATTTATTTTGAATTTCTCTTGAATTACATTATCTTTGCACCCATAAAGAACTTTAACATGATAAATGACTATGAATCCGAGTGACAGTATTGTTATCATTCCTACCTATAATGAGAAAGAAAATATCGAGAAGATCATCCGTGCGGTGTTCTCGCTTGAGAAGAGCTTCCATATTCTCGTTATTGATGATGGAAGTCCTGATGGAACGGCATCTATCGTCCATCATTTGATGGACACGGAGTTTGCCGACCGGCTCTTTCTCATAGAGCGTTCTGGCAAGCAAGGCTTGGGTACTGCTTATATTACAGGATTCAAGTGGTCTTTGTCCCATGATTATGATTACGTGTTTGAGATGGATGCTGATTTCAGCCATGATCCTCATGATCTGCCCCGTCTCTATGCGGCTTGTCATGATGAGGGAAATGATTTAGCTATTGGATCTCGGTATGTCAGTGGCGTCAATGTCGTCAATTGGCCGATTGGCAGGGTCCTCATGAGTTTCTTTGCTTCCCAGTATGTGCGTTTCGTAACTGGGTTTAAGGTGCATGACACAACGGCAGGATTCGTGTGCTACAAGCGTCGTGTCTTGCAGACAATACCTTTGGATCAGATCCGGTTCAAAGGATATGGCTTCCAGATTGAGATGAAGTACACGGCGTATAAGATCGGATTCAAGATCAAAGAGGTACCCGTTATTTTTGTCAACCGGCGAGAAGGAACCAGCAAGATGAGTGGAGGTATTTTTGGGGAGGCTTTCTTTGGCGTGATGCGACTTCGCCTGGATGGCTGGTTCCGCAAATATCCCCCATTGCCAAAAGAATAAATGGATATAGATACAATTCAACACCTTTATGGGGCGTCTCCACTTGTGGGAGTGCTCAACCGTGCACTGGAAAACAAGTCGGTCAGAGCTGTTTTCTTGCAGGGACTTACTTGCTCTGCCACGCCTATGGTTTTTGCTGGCTTGGCAGAAAAGAGCCACCATACGATTCTTTTCATCCTTCAGGATGCTGACGAAGCTGGATATTTCTACCATGACCTGACACAGGTCATGGGTATGGATGATATTCTTTTCTTCCCATCCTCTTTCCGGAGGGCTGTTAAGTATGGGCAGAGAGATGCAGCCAATGAAATCCTCCGGACAGAAGTCTTGGCTCGTTTAGGCTCGTTGGGAGAAGGGGCAGGCAAGACTACTTATATCGTTACCTGCCCGGAAGCCTTGTCGGAATTGGTTGTCTCGAAGAAGCAGTTAGACGACCGTATCCTGCAATTAAAAACGGGGCAACAAATTGATGTCATGGACGTGGAAAGGACTTTGCGTTCGTATGGCTTCCATGAAGTAGACTATGTCTATGAGCCCGGACAATTTGCAGTCCGTGGCAGTATCTTGGATGTCTATTCTTATTCTTGTGAATATCCTTATCGTATCGATTTCTTTGGTGATGAGATAGACACGATACGCACCTTTGAAGTCCAGGACCAGCTATCTAAGGACAAGAAAACGAGCATAGAGATCGTGCCAGAACTGGCCACTTTGTCTTCTGGGAAAATGGGATTCCTGCATTTTCTTCCAGAAGATTCCCTCTTGGTGATGAAAGATTATGCTTATATCCATGATACGATAGACAAGATTTACCAAGATGGTTTCTCACAACAGGCACTTCAGGAAAAAATGGAGGGTGCAACGGAAATGGAGCAGAAGCAAGTATTGGAGGAGATGCAACGTGATCGTCAGTTGCTGAGTGCCAGCGAGTGGATGACGGATGCCGCTTCTTTCCGCCGTATTGAATTTGGCCCGAATGTAGGAGAGAACGTAATAGAAAGGGATAGCAGAGATGCTGTGAACTCCTATACAGTATTGCATTTCCATATCAGTGCTCAACCCCTCTTCCATAAAAACTTTGAACTGTTACGGTCTTCTTTGGAAGATTACCAACTGAAAGGTTACCAGCTCTATGTCTTGGCGGACAGCAGGAAGCAGCAGGAAAGATTGCAGGATATCGTTTCTTCAGAGAATGCGAAGGGCGAGAATGCAACTCCTCTTCAATGGGTACCTGTAGACAAGACCTTACATGAAGGATATGTTGACCACGACTTGAAAGCATGCTTTTTCACAGATCACCAGATCTTCGATAGGTTCCATAAATACAATCTTCGCTCTGACTCTGCAAGGGCAGGGAAAATGGCGTTGACCATGAAAGAATTGCAAGAGATGGAGCCTGGCGATTATATTGTCCATGTTGACTTTGGCATTGGAAAGTTTGGCGGGTTGGTGCGCATTCCCACGGGTAATTCCTATCAGGAGATGATTCGTATTATCTACCAGAATAATGATAAGGTAGATGTTTCTATTCACTCCTTGTACAAGATTAGTAAATATAGAAGGGTTGATGCTGGTGAGGCTCCACGCCTGAGTACTTTAGGAACAGGTGCTTGGGAACGCTTAAAGGAGAAAACCAAGAAAAAAATCAAGGATATTGCGCGCGACCTGATCAAGTTGTACGCTACACGCCGTCATGAGAAAGGTTTTGCGTATAGTGCTGACAACTACATGCAGCATGAGTTAGAGGCAAGTTTCCTTTATGAAGATACTCCAGACCAGTTGAAGGCCACCCAAGATGTCAAGGCTGATATGGAAAGCTCTCGCCCAATGGATCGCTTGGTCTGTGGAGATGTGGGGTTTGGAAAGACAGAAGTGGCTATTCGCGCAGCCTTTAAGGCTGCTTGTGATTCGAAGCAAGTTGCAGTCTTGGTGCCTACCACGGTTCTTGCCTTCCAGCATTACAAGACTTTTCATGATCGCCTGAAAGATTTCCCCGTGAGAGTGGATTATCTGACAAGGGCTCGTTCCGCAAAAGAGACGAAAGCGGTGATGGCCGACTTAGCATCGGGAAAGATCGATATTATCATCGGAACTCAAAAGTTGATAGCCAAGTCTGTGAGATGGCATGATCTTGGACTCTTGATCATTGATGAAGAGCAAAAGTTCGGCGTATCAACGAAAGAGAAACTCAGGAAACTGAAGACGAATGTGGATACCCTTACGATGTCGGCAACCCCAATCCCTCGTACCTTGCAGTTTTCCTTGATGGGAGCCAGGGATATGAGCATTATCCGTACTCCGCCACCTAATAGGTATCCTATCCATACAGAGCTTTCAACCTATCATCATGAGGTCATAGCCGATGCCATCAATTTCGAGATGAGTCGCAACGGACAAGTGTTCTTTGTCAATAACAGAATTTCCAACCTTCCTGAGATTGCTGACTTAATACATAAATATGTTCCCGACTGTCGTGTTGCCATTGGTCATGGACAAATGCAGCCAGAGGAGTTAGAGAAGATCATTATCGGTTTCATGAACTACGACTATGATGTTCTGCTCTCTACGACGATCGTGGAAAATGGTATTGACATCCCAAATGCCAATACGATTATTATCAATGATGCCCATCGGTTTGGATTGTCCGACCTTCATCAGATGAGGGGAAGGGTAGGGCGCAGTAACCGCAAGGCGTTCTGCTATCTGTTGGCACCTCCAAAGAGTGTTCTGACGACAGAGGCTCGTCGCCGATTGGAGGCTTTGGAGAATTTCTCGGAATTAGGCAGTGGGTTCAATCTCGCCATGCAAGACTTGGATATTCGTGGCGCAGGCAATCTATTGGGCGCTGAGCAAAGCGGATTCATGGAAGACTTGGGTTATGAAACCTATCAGAAAATCCTGAGTCAGGCCGTTACAGAATTGAAGAACGATGAGTTCCAGGATCTCTATGCTGAGGATATTGCCCAAGGGAAAGATATCTCGGGAGAGGAGTTCGTGGAGGATTGTGCCATCGAGAGTGATCTTGAAATGTACTTCCCTGATCATTATGTCCCCGGCAGTAGTGAACGGATGCTATTGTATCGGGAATTGGATAATATTACCACGGATGAAGATTTAGAAGCTTACCGCAAGCGTTTGGTCGACCGATTCGGACCTGTTCCTAAGGAAGGAGAGGAGCTGATGCAAGTCGTTGCACTGCGGCGTTTGGGCAAGCGCTTGGGCTGTGAGAAGATCATGCTCAGACAAGGCAGGATGAACATGCAGTTTGTTGGCAATCCAGAAAGTGCCTATTACCAGAGTAGGGTCTTTGACAAAGTATTAGACTATGCCTCGCACCATGTCAAGCAATGTGACTTGCGTGAAGTCCATGGCAGACGACTGATGAGCATTTCGGATATCACATCCGTGGAAGCTGCCGTTCATGTCTTACGCGATATAGAAAAGAAGGGAACAGACCAATGATCCTTTCCCTTCTTTTCAAATGACTTCATGAAGAAAAAGGCATATCATCATTTTGATGCATCCTCTTTTTCATACAGAACTTTTTTTCGCAAAAAGGTTGACAGGTTGTCAAAACCCTTTGTTTATCGGGCTTGCAACCTATTTTTAGGTTGACAAAGGTTGACAAAGGTTGACATCATACCATGACCCGTGTCTTGAAAGTGAAGGTATTATACAAAATTCTCGAGAGAATTTAATCTCATCAAGGCTGTCCTGCACAGCAAGAGCATAGGTATTACCATAAATTCTCGAGAAAATTGAACGGAATAGGTGCTCTTCTGTCAACCTTTCGACAACCTGCCAGCCTATGAAATAATAGATGAAGAACGAAGAGGATGTACCATCGAATCGAATCATGATACACCCTCTAAGTCTTTATATCGGAAAATATGGATTGCGAAGGGATTTAATAAAGTAAGCTTCCCGATAAGCACCAGTAGCTGAAGCTTCCGCCCTCTGGCTCCCCTTGTGGGATTTGCACTTTGATTTCGTGTTCTCCAGCAGGAATGTCACCTAACCAAATATATTCAGGGTTAGTGACAGTGCCAGGGCACCAATTGCTCCTGCTGAGATCAGATGAACTCTCTCCGTTGGAGAAATTGCCTGAGCAAGGGTTTAAGTTTCTATATGTGGCACAATCTTCTCTCCAAGGAATAAATGAAATCACCTTTTTGCCATCTAAATAAATGGTGTTCAATTTAGGGTTGAACTCATCTCCTCCGCCCCAGCCTCCATGACCGGTCGTGATATAGTACAATCGTGCATTCTTGGCATCCTCCTTCAGGGTGAAATGAACTGTCAATGCATCCTTGTTCATGAAAGCAGGATAGTCTTGTCCTGCTTGTTCCAGATAATTGACCGTGTTGAAAAGAGGGAGCACATGGTGATATTCCCTATCTCCTTCTGGATAGTACTTAATGTTGACGGTTATGTTATGCCCATGGGCGTCCCAGTTGCCAATATAGGCACCGACCCATACATCCCCTTGGAGCAAGGAAGCCATGTTGGTAATATCCATCTTATAAAGTACAGAATCCACCCAGTCTTGACCTGGGACCTTATTCCCATTGAACTTCCTGACACCGAAAGCAGTGAAGAAGCGCATCAGTTCTGCAGGGACAGTATAGTCGTCTGTTGAAATGAGTGCGGGATAAGTCTTTCCGTTTGTTGCCTTGAATCCCGGCATTGCCTTTAGGTCCTTGATGGCATCTAAGAATGACAACTTCTTGTTGGTTGGGATTACGAACACAGATCCTACGCGGTCATAGGCATCTCCCTTGGAATATTGGCTGACTTCTACGAAGACATCTCGTTTCTGGACGTTGGGAAAGTGGACTTTCCGAAGCACGATCGTTCCTCCGCCAACATGATATATTTCTCCATCCTTAAACTCATTGGGGGCTTTGACTCCAGAGAAGCAGACGGCTTCATTGCGGAAAATGGGAATCGTGATTACGTTGCTCTGGTTAAGGGTATACCGATAAACCGAAGCATCCATTTGTCTTCCGAGTTCAGAAGGCAGGATCTTTTGATCCTTTTTCTGTGGGATGATCTTTGTGGCTACCGTTATATAGTTGTTGTTGCGAGATACACGCAGGACTGTTCCCCGCGGTATTCCATAACCAGGTTGCGGGGTTGCATAAAGTCTTAAATTCTCTGCATACCAGATCTCGATGGCATTCGAGTTGATCGATGTCTTTGCAATCTTACAAGGAATGCCTAATAGAGTCGTATCGCCGGTAATGGTTAAGTTCTTATTAAACTCAAAAGGAGTCACAGAAGATACAATCTCACCGTTCCGCAATTGAGCTACTTGTATATTCTTCTGGTTGGCAAAGTCTGTGTAAGAGGTTTCCTTTGGGTAGCTCTCTTGTTCGTTCTCTGCAAAAGGATCGCTTCTTGAGATGCGTTGGGTATTTCCAAAGGTCTCAACAAGGGTCTTCCCGGGCAGTTCATGCCCTTGGGAAAAAGAAGAGTATTCAATGGCCATACCTACTGATTTCTTCATCTTAGCAGGTAAGTTCTTATACTGTGCTGGCACTGCCAAGCTCGTTGACAGTGCCAGTATAAGTAGTATATTCTTTTTCATGCGTTTACTGAGGGACGCTCTCCAAGTTCTTCCTGATATCCGCATCAGAAAGCGAATAGTTATGGAGGTCTCCATTGAGATATTGGTTATAAGCTGTCATGTCGATAAGTCCGTGTCCGGAAAGGTTGAAGAGGATAACCTTTTTCTCACCAGCCTCCTTGCATTTCAGAGCCTCTCGGATGGTGGCTGCGATGGCATGGCTACTCTCAGGTGCCGGGATAATGCCTTCTGTCCGCGCAAAGAGTACGCCAGCTTGGAAGGTCTCTAATTGTGGGATGTCAACACCGTGCATCATGTTATCCTTAATGAGTTGGCTGACGATCATGCCAGCCCCATGGTACCGGAGTCCTCCAGCATGGATATTGGCAGGCTTGAACTTATGACCGAGGGTGTACATAGGGAGTAAAGGCGTATATCCAGCCTCATCGCCGAAGTCATATTCAAATTTTCCTCGTGTCAGTTTAGGACAGCTCTCAGGTTCCGCGGCAATAAATTCTGTCTTTTTGCCATCTAAGATATTATGTCTCATGAATGGGAAAGCAATACCTCCGAAATTGCTGCCGCCTCCGAAGCAAGCAATGACCTCATCCGGGTATTCTCCTGCCATCTCCATCTGTTTTTCTGCTTCCAGTCCGATAACGGTCTGGTGCAACCCTACGTGATTGAGTACGGAGCCTAGGGTGTACTTACAATGCGGGGTGGTGGTGGCAAGCTCTACTGCCTCAGAGATGGCAGTGCCGAGAGATCCCGGATGTGTAGGATCTTGTGTGATAATATCTTTTCCGGCACGAGTAGACATGGAGGGAGAACCTTCTACGGTTGCGCCGAACGTTCTCATCATGATAGAACGGTATGGCTTCTGTTGCATTGAAATCTTAACCTGATAGACAGCAGCTTCCAGACCGAAGATGCTGGCAGCGTATGACAGGGCTGCTCCCCATTGTCCGGCACCAGTCTCTGTTGTCACATTTGTATCCCCTTCCATTTTGCAGTAATAGCACTGGGGAAGAGCCGAATTGATCTTGTGTGAACCTAATGGATTCGTGCTTTCGTTCTTGAAATAGATATGCGCTGGCGTGTCCAAAGCCTCCTCTAAGGCATAGGCGCGTACGAGAGGTGTGGCACGGTAATATGTGTATTTCTCACGCACTTCTTCAGGAATGTCAATCCAGGCATGGGTTTGGTCTAGTTCTTGTTTTGAGCATTCCATGCTAAAGATATGTGCCAGGTCGTTGGCCGTCAACGGTTGTTTGGTAGCAGGATTCAAAGGAGGCAATGGCTTGTGCACCATGTCAGCCTGAATATTGTACCATTGTGTAGGAATATCCTTCTCCTGCAGGATGAATTTCTTCTGTTTCATGCTTTTCTGATTTTGATATGATCACAATATAGGTCGTAAAGTTACAAAAAACAATTGATTTCCCGATAGGAAATGCAGCTTTTTTCGTAATTTTGCACACATTATGATGATTATTGCTACAGTATTCATTTATTTCTGCATACTTTTGCTGTTCAGCAAATGTACGACACGGAAGTCAAATAACGAATCCTTTTATCGAGCCAACCGGCGTTCCCCTTGGTATTTGGTGGCATTTGGGATGATCGGAGCTTCCATTTCAGGCGTGACGTTCGTCAGTGTCCCGGGAATGGTAGGGAGATTAGATATGACATACATACAAACATGCTTAGGGTTTATACTCGGATATTTTGCCGTGGCATTTTTATTATTGCCCGTGTATTATCGACTAAATCTCACAACGATTTATACTTATTTGAAGACACGGTTGGGAGAACGGTCTTATAAAACAGGAGCAGGGTTCTTCTTATTGTCTAAGATGACGGGTGCTGCCGTTCGTTTCTATGTAGTTTGCATGATACTTCAACAGTTTGTATTGAATGCTATGGGTATTCCTTTTCCAGTTACAGTACTTATCTTAGTTGCCCTAATCTGGCTCTATACTCGACGAGGAGGCATCAAGACATTGGTTTGGACGGATACTTTCCAGACCATTTGCATGTTTGCGGCCCTGATCCTGATCATTGGACAAGTGATCAGTGCCTTGGGGATGACCATGCCCCAGGCTGTAACGGCAATAGTGGATGATCGCCATAGCAAGATCTTTGTCTTTGATGACTGGATGTCTACGCAGAATTTCTGGAAACAGTTCCTCAGTGGTATCTTTATTGTCATCGTCATGACAGGGCTGGATCAAGACATGATGCAGAAGAATCTAACCTGTAAGACATTGAGAGAGGCACAAAAGGATATGTGCTCTTATGGCTTTGCATTTGTCCCTGCCAACCTTCTGTTTCTGTCATTGGGCGTGTTGTTATTGATATTGGCAAAGAGAGAAGGCATACAGATGCCAGATTCTGGAGATGGGCTTCTTCCTATGTTTGCAGCAACGGGGCGATTGGGAAGCATGGTGGTCGTCTTGTTTTCTATAGGGATCGTGGCTGCTTCATTCTCCAGTGCTGATTCTGCCCTAACGGCTCTGACGACAAGTTATTGCGTGGACATTCGCGAACGGCAGGAGGATGAGCGTCTGCGCAAAAGAGCCCATTTGGGCATATGCATTCTCTTTTCTGTGTCTATCTTGCTTTTTCGAGTCATCAACAGTACAAGTCTCATAGATGCAATTTACATCCTATGTAGTTATACCTATGGACCTCTGTTAGGTTTGTTCGCCTTTGGCTTGCTTACTCGTCGACGTGCCAATGACAGGCTGGTGCCCTATATAGCAGTAGCATCACCCCTGATCTGTTGGATCATTGATGATGCTACTTCGCGACTTACAGGATATCGTTTTGGATATGAATTGCTGATGCTAAATGGAGCCTTGACTTTTGTGGGACTTGCGTTGTCCAGCTCCACTCTTAAGCGTTAACGCCTGTTGTTCAACTGAGTGTTACTGCTTTGGATGGGGCGTTGTGTGAATCCTTTCCCAAAGGAGTGACTGCTCTTGATCGACCTTGTACTGATCTCAGGCTTTGCGTAGGAATTTGTGTTCTGACGCTCCAAGTCAATATAGATAACATCTCCATTCACTTTACCCGTGCCAATCATATAGCCATAGAAGGTGTCAACGGGAGATCCCTTCTCATAGCCTAAATGGAAGCCTCTCTGGCTGGACCCATAGTCCAAAACGAAGGTGGCACCAGAATTGATGTACTTAATATAAATGTCGCCTGTAGATTCGTCAATGTACCACGTGAATTTCAGCGTTTGGCTATTGCCACTTCTATTCTGGTTTTCGTAATCAATCTCAACACCGTTTCCACTAAGAGAACGATAGGCATTGTTGTATTGATAGAATTCCATGTCAGCATAGAAGTTGTCCGTCTTGCGTGATTGACCGTCATCGCTCAGATAAGAATAAGTCACAGGTCCATACCATTCTCCACATAAGGTCTGCGCCATCTGCAGAAGCTCGTTGTTGTTGGAATCCCATTCTGTGTCATAGTTATTGTTCCAGCCCCAGCCCCGGTAATCATCATACCAGCCGTAGGGATCGTCCCAATACCAATCATCATCGTCATCATAACAACTTGATAACGTGAAAGACGTCACTGCGATCAGCAGCATTGCCAAATAACTATTGTAACGTTTCATAATCGTAAGTTTTAGTTATACTATTATTTTTTCTATGGTGCAAAAATATATTATTTTGTGGAACCTCCAAATATTTTTCTCATATTCTTTAGTAGGAAATAGCCTACCTTAAAGGGGGATTTCCCTAAATATCTTTAATTATCATTTTAACGTTTTCAGATTTCAATTATAATCGCTATCTTTGCGTACTATTAATATATATATCAATCAAAAGATGAGAACAGTTTACGAATTCACTGTCAAGGACAGAAAAGGAAATGCAGTATCCCTGAAAGAGTATGCGAATGAAGTGCTCTTAATTGTCAACACTGCTACAAAGTGTGGTTTTACCCCTCAGTACGAAGAACTGGAAAAACTTTATGCAAAATATCATTCCCAAGGTTTCGAAATCCTTGATTTCCCATGTAATCAGTTTGGGCAACAGGCTCCGGGTACAGACGAGGCCATCCATAATTTCTGTAAGCTCAACTATGGGACAGAGTTCCCACAATTTAAGAAAATAAAGGTGAATGGGGAAGATGCGGATCCTCTCTATAAATTCCTGAAGGAAGAAAAGGGCTTCGCAGGATGGGACATGAGCCATCCCATCGCCCCTGTCTTAGATGATATGTTATCCAAGGCTGATCCTAATTATAAAGAGAAGCCCGATATTAAGTGGAACTTTACGAAGTTCCTGATCAATAAAAAGGGACAGGTGGTTGCTCGTTACGAACCAACGGAGAAGATTGATCATATTGCTCAGAAGATAGAAGAGTTATTAAAGTAATAATAAGAAACTGGTGGGGATGACGGCATGGTCAGCCCCATCGTTTTTTCTAATCAATAAAATATATACAATGGAACATACGAAATGTTTAATTATCGGCAGTGGTCCTGCAGGCTATACTGCCGCCATCTATGCAGGACGTGCTAATTTGCAGCCCATAGAGTATTGTGGATTGCAGATGGGAGGTCAGTTGACCCAGACGACAACAGTAGAGAACTTTCCCGGATACCCTCAAGGTGTAGATGGTAACCAGATGATGATGGATCTCCGCGAACAGGCTGGACGCTTTGGCGCTGATATCCGTGATGGGCTCGTTACGAAGGTGGATTTTTCCAAGGCTCCTTATGCTGTGACATTGGAGGATGGTACCCAGGTCTCGGCTGATACTGTGATCATTGCCACAGGTGCCAGTGCCAAGTATTTAGGATTGGATGACGAGAAAAAATATGCAGGACAAGGTGTGAGTGCCTGCGCTACCTGTGACGGTTTCTTTTATCGCAAGAAGGTCGTCGCAGTAGTAGGAGGTGGAGATACAGCTTGCGAGGAGGCAACTTACCTTGCAGGTCTTTGCAAAAAAGTGTACATGATTGTGCGTAAGCCTTATCTACGCGCTTCGGATGTCATGAAGAAACGCGTAGCTGAGAAAGATAATATAGAAATTCTTTATGAGCACAATACATTAGGTCTTTATGGTGAGAACGGCGTGGAGGGAGTCCATCTGGTTAAGCGAAAAGGGGAGCCGGATGAAAAGCGTTATGACCTCCCCATTGATGGGTTCTTCCTTGCTATTGGCCACAAGCCGAATACGGACGTGTTCAAAGGGCAAGTGGACATGGATGAGCATGGCTATATCAAGACGATCAATGGGACACCGAAGACAAATGTGCCCGGTGTCTTTGCTGCCGGTGATTGTGCAGATAGTGTTTATCAGCAAGCTGTCGTGGCAGCAGGTAGTGGGTGTATGGCAGCCCTTGAAGCTGACAGATATCTCAGGCTATAGGCTATCTGATGGGCGCTTCTTTGACCAAGAATGATTCTGAGGAAGAAGCGTCCGTTCATTGAAGTCCCCAAGCGCGTTTGACATTCTCGACGTTGAGTCCTTCCACGCTCTTCTCTATATTGTCGGGCAGGTTGCAGAAGAAGTCGATACCCGTGTATTTTTCCAGTGTGTCGATGTTCACGACGTACTTTGCTAACCCTGTGTCCTTATTCGCTTTGTGTTCTACCCAAAATCCTAATGCCTTATATCCCAAGGCATTTTTGCATAGGATAGCCATGAAAAAATATTTGGGTACGATCAATCCTTTACTTGTTGTGGTAATGATTTGGTCGGCATTGTCTATGGTACCCCCCTTGCAGACATAGAGGGTATCGCGGAAGGAGCTTTTATTCCATGTGCGTACTTGCTCCTCCATCTTTTCCCAAATGCCAGCATTGAATCCGTTTACCTGTGGTTGCATATTTGACAGGAAAAAGGTTTGCTTGTTGGCTTCTGACGAACTAAGTCTGTCTGCCGACGGGCAGATATGTCCATGGTCGTATCCGGAATAATAGAAAGGATCTTGTGCGAATCTGTATTCCTTAGGTATCGATGTGTCCTGGGGATATTGTTCTTCTCCATTTTTAGCAACGTAACGACCGGTGTTGGCTACGCTGTTACCAGCATACATCTCATAGCAGCTCCATCGCTGAGATTTCTTGCTGCAATCCCATTCCAAACTGTAGGTGACCCCGTATTTAGACGTGCTATGGACGATCACCAAGTTGTTTCCGCCTTTTATCTTAGGAAACTCTAACCTTAGGATCTCGTTGGGTGTGGATGCCGTGAGGATGTTTGCATTCTCATTTTTCTGCTTGGAGCTTCCTGTTTCTTCATCGTCACTGCTACAGGAAAGGAATGTCAATGGAAGAATTGCAAAAGCAAGGAGCCTGATGTAAAACAAGCTTTTTAGTGATCTCATAAGCGATAAAAATAAAAAATGCGTTCGCTCGTATATGCAACTACGTTCGAACGCAATGTATAACAGAACAAAATTATATTCTATTTCTTCAACTTACCATAACGGCTCATGAAGCGGTCAACACGACCTGCTGTATCGACGAGCTTGCTCTTTCCTGTATAGAAAGGATGAGAGGAACTTGAAATTTCGACTTTTACCACTGGATAAGTTTCGCCTTCAAACTCTACTGTATCTGTTGTCTTGCATGTAGACTTTGTAAGGAACATATCGCCGTTGGACATATCCTTAAATACGACGGGGCGATAGTTTTCTGGATGAATACCTTTTTTCATTTTAATATCTAATATTATGTTTATAAAGCGTTATCTATATAACAGGGTGCAAAGTTACGAAGAATTCCGCACCCTGCCAAATAATTTATCATCTTTTTACTTTGCGTAGGTAATCGTGATTGTTTTTACACGCAATTGCACATTGCTTTTATTGATATCGCTGGTGTAATTGGTATATACGGCTGTGCTACCTTTGAAGTGGATGGTTGCCGTGGGGTTGCCTACGTAATCGGTACCTTTATAAGTGTCACAAGTGAGCACTATGGACGCGATGTCGCTCTTTCCGTTAAAAGTAATGGTGTTATTCGAATAGACGCGTACGCCTTTGGTAGCTGAATAGAATTTCGGACCGTTTTTCTCTCCATTTGCACTGAAGACGATGGTAGAGCCATCGGATAAAGTGACAGTGCTTACGGATTCGGCATTTGCATAATTGAGGGTATTTAAGTCTATGGCCACAGTCTTTTCCCCTGCTGTGGCAGCTGTGTTCGTGATCGTGACCGTTGTCCCCGATGTGGCGATTGTGCCATTGGAAGGGGTGCCTCCACCAGTTGATCCCCCAGAGCTTTTTCCGTTCAACGATACGATGATACTGCCGGTCTGTACCTCAGGCGTGGATTTAAATTTTATCAGCACACCTTTGATAATGACCTTATCACCTACTTTCAGGTCGTTATCCGACGAGAACTTGACGCCATCCAGTCCATAGCCCCGGTAAACTTCTAATTGCCCGGTCGTCTTTCCGTCATCTGAGATGAAATAAGTGGCATTTCCATAATTGGTGTTAATCTCCTTGATATTAGAGATGATGCCACTAATATAGACGGAGTCGCTCGTGTTGGTTCCTGAACTGATGAGGCTCTGTGCCTTAGCTACATTATAGGGCGATGTGAGTGTACCCTCTCCCGAAGGTGTATTCTCACCACCGGATTCTTGACTACCTGTTTTGCCATTCAGCGAATAGATATAATTCCCAGTTGTAAACTCATAGGTGCCGTTATAGTTGACGAGCTTGCCACAGACAACGACAGTGTCTCCTTCGGAGATCTGGTCTTCGGATGAGAATTTCTTCCCTCCTAAATAATAGCCACGGTATACTTCTAACTTTCCCGTATTGCTGCCATTATCTGAGATGTAATAGGTAGCGTTGCCGTAGGATGGGTCGACGGAAGAGATTTCCGAGATAATTCCCTTGACATAGACATTTACGGTCGAATCACCTTTGTTCTTAATATAATTGTTGGCTGCGGCGACATTAAAAGGACTCTCCACGGTTCCAGCCCCCGTAGGTTCCACCTTGATGGTATCACTATTGGTATTGTTGTTGGGATCATCATAAGGTGCCGGGACGTCTTCGCAACTGCTGAGAGCAAACGTCATCGTTGCGAGCGCGATCATTGAATAAATGACTTTCTTCATCATGATATCTTGTTTTTGTTTTTTCCTTTGTGAATGATTTTATTTCTCTGGCGTGATATCGCCATTGGTCCTCATCAGAATCTGCCATACATTATTATATCGGGTAAAGATACCGGTGATATCCTGAGACCCTTGCGGAATCGTGTCAGTAGCGAAGTCTGCATAGATACTTGTCCGGACAACCATCGAAGCAGAGCTAATGTCTTTTAGCGTGCGGTTGGCACAGTTGGCGGTTAAGGTGACGCTACCATCAGAAGGCGCGAACACTTTCTTGCCATTGGCATCTTTGAAGGTGACTCCCTTGATGGTCATCAGCTTGCCACAGTTGGCAGAGATATAGTTGGCATCCTTCAATTTATTCTTGTCGAATACCTCAGGAGTGATCGCTGCCGGGTTGGCGGAACCGATCAACTTATAGTGCGTAGCCCATGTGTAACGGCTCATCCTTCCTACCGACTGAGCGCCAGTATTGGAATTCGTATAGACACTTCCGATCTCTGGTTGCTTGCCGTATCCACCGATGATCAGCCCTTTCAGGTCGATAAGTATCTTTTGTCCCACAGGCAGGTATCCATACAATCCACCTTGCTCGATGGCTACGATGATAGCACCGGTCTCGTCCTGGAGGGAAATCTCGTTATATAAATTGCCTTGGATATCATTGCCTGTGACATAGCCCTCGATCTTGATGTCCTCGGTGATCTCTTGCATGCCACTTTTGGAGATGACACTGCTAAACTTGCTTTTCAACTCTGATATGGAAATGACATTTGTCTCTGTCAGCTCATGATTGCCGTAAGGGCTTTCCCCATTATCTTCTGGATCCGCGTAATCTGCTCCCATGCAGGATGCAAAGAGGATGCAGAGAAGTGTGTATATACTATATTGAAATGCTTTCATCTTTCTACGTAGTTAAAAACGATAACTGACTTGTATCATCCCATTAGTGCCGAAGACATAGTATTTCTTCGGGTTCTTCTGGAATTTATAGGTACGCATATTGTTCAGGGTAGCTGTTCCGTCAGTGTTGGTCTTGACAGTATAGCTACTCCTGCTTTGTTCATAGCCACCCGTAACGATCTTACGGTTATTGAAGATATTGGTGACCATCAGGTTGATGTTCAATGAGCCTTTCGGCAAGCGGATGCTTCTACCAATGCTGGCATCGGTCATGAAGCCGCCGTGTCCTTTCGCCTGACTGGGGACGATGAAGTTGCCTTCGTTGTCTACGCTTCCCATCGTGGTGAGCGTGCCCTGATAGCGAAGGTTTGGTGAGTAGGACAGATAGATACGGTCGTAATAGTTTTCGTTCAGGTCGATGTACCATCCATTCTGGTGATAACTCAATCCGATGCTGGTAGCGGTGAGTGGCGTGCCGGATTCGCGCATGTCCTTATTCATCACGATGTCGTCGGTATAGGTCGCCTTCGTTGAGTTCAAGTACCGGACATGAGCGTTATTGGTGTTTTTAGCCTCGCTCCATGTACCTATCATTTTCAAGTCTAAGGCAGAGCTCAACTTAAAGTTAGCTCCGATCTCTGCACCGTAATATTGTTTCTTTATGCCTGTCATCGAGACATAGGTAAATGAGTTGGCGTCGTCAAAATAGAAGTTCTGCCATTCTGTGACATGGTCCAATGCACTGAAATAGCCACTGATATTCAGGTGCATGAATGCGTTCTGGAATTGGTATCCGAACTCACTGCTGAAGATACGTTCATTCTTCAGGTTGGAGACGAAGTCGTTGTTCATCTCTGGTGATACGAAAGCCGTGCTTGCCATTGGTGCTTTCCATTCATATCCAACGCCTAAGGAGAAGGTATGTCCCCGACCTGCATTGAAGGTCAAGGATCCCTTTCCTCCGCCTTCTAAGAATTTCGCCTTGCCGCTTTTGCCATAGGAGTTGTTGGCAAACATGCCATTTCGCATGTAACCCTTGCGGTACATGTCTGTGCCTCCGATCTTTCCGGCAATCACCCAGTTCAGTCTGCCCATGGAAGCGGAGTAGCTACTCCATGCCGTTCCCTTGTGTACCATTAGTGCATAGTCATAGCCGAAGATGTCATCCTCGCCGATCAGCTTTCCCTCGTTATTGGCACCAGCCGTGTTCAGGTCGTATTGCACCTGGTCAGAGTGGAGAGCATACGTGCCGATAGCGTAGGTGTTGATGTTATGGAAGGTGGTGGCTCCTAACAGGTCGTCCATCGTTTTATAGTGATGCCCACGGTTTTGTCCCAAGAGGATACCAAGGTTGAACAGGCTTTTCCTTGTGGGGCGGGTAGACAGCGTAGAGCCTAAGTTGAACATCAGGTTGTCGTTGTGCTTTGCTTCCAAGTAATACAAAGCATCTGCGCCTGCTGTTCCCGCCTGCTTGTTGGCATAGTACAGTCTGTCCCAGTTGATTTGCCTATTGGCTTTTGAGGCTGTCCAGAAGTTGTGGGCCTCATTCCATTTTGCCAAGTTGTAGGCAGAACGGTTGTAAGTGTCTCCTTCGTCCCAAATATCATAATAGTAGCTGGGGAAGTTCTTCCAGTAATCAGGCTGAGGGTTTCTGAGTTGTTATAGTTCAGTCGCGTGCTCTTGTACAGGCTATACTTGCTGAACAAGGTTGTGGTGAGCTTCGTATCATTGCTGATGTCCCAGTCCCAAGTCAACGATGCGGAGGGCGCGAAATCGTTAATCACCCTTGAATTGCGTTTATGTCCATTCTGATAGCCCCAGTATGGGTTGTAATAGTAGTCGTTGGCGAGCCAGTAGGCTTCGTCGGTGGAAGCTCCTTGCGATGACCTTTCTGTTGGGTTGCCCCATGTCGAGAAAGACAAGGAGTGTCCGTTCTTCCATTTCTTCTGAACGCCCAAGTAATAGGACAAGGCATTGTAGAACGTCCCTTCCACATAGCCGCGGTTTGCCCAACGGTAGGTGAGGTTAGCCGCGAAAGCCCATCCCTTGCTGTTGAAGCCAGATGCATAGGTGTACATCCCGCGCAAAGTATAGTTGCGGTTGGCTGCTGCTAAGGAGAAACGATTGCCGGCAGCCATGCTTCCCGCCCTGAAATCGTAGTTGTTGCTTCCTGCCATGGCACTCATCCCAAACCGATTGTTCTCAAAGGGAAGGGAGAAGTCGACTGACTTGGTCTGTTGGTTGAGTCCTCCTACTTGTGAGAAACGGAACTGCCCAGATTCCAGGTCGTTCATCAGGGCACCGTTGACGTAGACGTCGTTGTATTTAGTATTAAAGGCACGATAGCGGAAGCGGACGGGTGAGAAGAGATATCCCACCTGGCTTGCATAGATATTGGAAGTAGAGTTGATAATAGTCACGTTTTGCGACATGTCATCATCCTCTCCCAACTGTGCTTCTGTGAAAGTGAAGGCAGACTCCTCATTAGGTTTCACCGGTTGCGTGTCGTTCGACTGCGCGAAGACCAGTGGAGCGTAGCAGAGTGCCATCACTGCTAATGTTAGCTGTTTGTGCATAGCAAATATATTGATTAATGATTGTCTTCCAACCTGCAAAGTAACAACTTTTATTTCAGAAACGAAAGATTTTTTGATTAAAAATAAAAAAACATGTTCTTGATTCAAATTAAATTCCGATATTTGCAGGAATAATCGTGAACAAGAACAAATAAAACAGATAGTCAGTGAAAGGTAAATTATCAAGAATCATGAAAGGAATCATCTTCCTTTTCTTAGCGTGCTGGTTGCTCCAGCCTGTGTCTGCACAACGGAAATTCTCCGTGTACGCCGTGGGATTCTACAACCAGGAGAACCTCTTCGACACGCAACACGACGAGGGAAAGAATGACATGGACTTTACGCCAGGCGGTTCTTACAAATGGGATGAATTGAAGTATTCACATAAGTTGCGGAATATGGCAAGGGCTTTGGCCGACATGGGGACGGATGTCCTGCCGGGGGTGGGATGTGCCTTCATAGGAATGGCGGAAGTGGAGAACGACCATGTGCTCACCGACCTGTGCGAACAAGAGCCCTTGAAAGCCCGGAATATGCGGTTCTGCCATATCGAAGGGCCCGACCGGCGCGGCATTGATTGTGCCTTGCTCTATAATCCTGCCTTGTTTTCGGTGGACAGTGTCCACCTTTATCCTTATATCCCGGAATTGCAGAAAGACAGTACTTTCAAGACACGTGGCTTCCTGTCTGTGGAAGGGGTGTTAGCGGGTGAGCCCGTGACAGCTATTGTATGCCATTGGCCCAGTCGTTTCAGTGGGTCTCCTTACCGTGAACATGCAGCCCTTCAGGTCAAGGCTCTCAAGGACAGTCTGCTCCGTGTCAATCCTTCCATGAAGATCTTCGTGATGGGAGACATGAACGATGACCCAACAAACAAGAGTATGAAGGAGGTTCTGAGGGCACGTCCGGAAATCAGTCAGGTAGGCGATGGGGACATGTATAATCCTTGGTATAACCTATTGGCGAAAGAAGGAACGGGCACGTTGCAGTACAACGGCTCTTGGAACCTGTTCGACCAGATCGTCATGACACCTAACCTTCTCAATCGGGACGGGAAGAAAGACTATTCTACCCTGAAGTTCTGGAAGAACCAAATCCAACGTATGCCCTACCTGTTCCAGACGGAAGGGAAGTATAAGGGTACTCCTAAGCGCACCACAGCAGGAGGTGTCTGGTTAGATGGCTATAGCGACCATCTTCCTGTATGTGTCTATTTAGTGAAGGAGCAGAGATGAGCATGGAGATCGAGACACATCCTTTCGAGCCGTTCTTGCCCGCCCATGCGCGACTGTTGATGTTGGGCACCTTCCCGCCAGCTCCGAAGCGGTGGTGTATGGAATTCTATTACCCAAACTTCCAGAATGATATGTGGCGGATCTTTGGGATTGCCTTCTTTAACGACAAGAATCATTTTGTCCTGCAAGAGAAGAAAACTTTTGACCTGGATGCCATTATCCCCTTCTTGAAGGAAAAGGGCATCGCTATCTTTGACACGGCAAAACGGATACGGAGGACAAAGAACACGGCATCCGACAAAGACTTGGACATTGTGGAAATCTCGGATATCGACGGTATGCTCCGACAACTGAAAGACTTGAAGGCCGTGGTAACCGCGGGGCAATTGGCTACGTCCGTGTTTGCCCGACATGTGGGCATTCGTGAACCGAAGGTGGGCACCTACGTGGAGTTTCCCTTTGAAGGACGCTCCATACAGCTGTATCGTATGCCCAGCAGTTCACGTGCCTACCCGATGAGTGTAGAGAAAAAGGCAGCGATCTACCTGCCGATGTTTGAACAAATAATACTTTAGTTATGACGATTATTGGTATTGCAGGCGGTACGGGGTCAGGAAAGACCACCGTAGTTCAGAAAATAGTGGAGGCGCTGCCTCCTGATTTCGTGGCCGTTATCCCACAAGACTCCTATTATAATGATACTTCCGACAAGACGGAAGAGGAGCGACATGCCATCAACTTCGACCATCCGGATGCTTTCGACTGGAAATTACTGATCAAGCAGATCAACGACTTGCGGAATGGAAAGGCCATTGAGCAGCCAACTTACTCGTATTTGCTGTGCAATCGGCTTCCAGAGACGATCCATGTAGAACCCAAACCGGTCATCATCATCGAGGGGATCATGGCGTTGCTCAATAAGAAACTGCGCGACATGATGGACCTGAAGGTTTATGTAGACTGTGATTCCGACGAGAGACTGATCCGTAATATCCAGCGCGATACGATCGATCGGGGGCGTACGGTATCCATGGTCATGGAGAGGTATATCAAGGTCCTGAAGCCCATGCACGAGCAATTCATCGAACCGACTAAGCGTTATGCCGACCTGATCATTCCCGAGGGAGGAATGAATGTAAAGGGAATCAGTATCCTCTGTAAGTACATAGAGGGTATTGTCCCTAAGGATATTCAGAAATAACGGATGCGATGATGAGGGGAGGCTCTGCGAACGGATCTCTGGAAAGATGCAGTGCGTTGTCCTTAGGAAGGGTCTTCTTGTGGGGTAGTTCCCTCTTCCTCTATCGCTTTCCCTTCGCCCTTTGCCATGTTCTTCAAGTGATCCCTCGCGATACGTAGTTCGATGGCATTCAATACTTCAGCCACACCATAGATGACCATGCACCATCCAATGATGAAGAGAGGCGCGGTGGCGATCCACGACGGCTTGATCACGGCAATTAGGCCTACTAATAGAATCACCGAGGGGAGAATCCAATAGAAATAGCCTACCTTGCAGAATTTCGTTACGCCAGCAAGGTTGGCATATTGGTTGATGGCTCCTAAGATGAGGATGGCTGCAAAGATGTAGGTCAGGCCCGTGACGAAGGTCGTTGGCATCATCGCCAAGATGATGCCTAAGATCATGCTTCCTAAGCCGACGATGGGAAAGGCAGGGCGAGAGCTTGTCAGCGGGTTGCCCTGGGCATCGTACACCTGTATGTCATCGGCATGTTTCTTGCCACTGTAATAGATCAAGACGGAGATGAGTCCTGACAGGAAAAACAATACACCCATGGCAACGGTAATCCATCGCACGGTCTCCTCACGGTATTTAATGAGCAGCACGCCTACGATAATGGCGCAGATCGCTCTAAAAAAAGATCCTTGTATCCACTTCATAATCTTGACTTATTTGCTGCAAAATTACATACTTTATCTTGGAATCGCAATATTTTTTTGTAATTTTGTGGCGGAATTTATTTTTATGCATCATGACAACATTGTATTTGGTCCGTCATGGCGAGACGGTAGATAACGTAAAGCAAATCTTACAAGGGCAGGAGCCCGGTGAATTAGATGCCCAAGGCATCGCACAAGCACAGGAAGTGTGCCGGCAACTGAAGGATGAGCCTATAGAGGTGTTCGTCTCCAGCGACCTGAAACGTGCCATAGACACCTGCAAGATCATTGCTGAACCGCATCATTTGCCGATAGAGACGACACCACTGCTCAGGGAACGCGACTGGGGGGACTTCACGGGAAAGCATATCCCTGATATCGACTGGAAGAAATCATGGCCGGATAACGTCGAGACCTTGGAACACTTGAAGTCAAGGGCACAGAATTTCCTTACCTATGTGAAGGTTTCTTATCCTGACAGGGTCGTTCTCGCAGTGGGACATGGCATCATCAACAAGGCCATCCAAAGCGTTTATTTCAAGAAACCGATGAATGAGATCCAGAAGATGACGAACGCGGAGATCCGCGTCCTTATGCTCTGATCTTCTATCTGTCGCTGTCCGATCCTCTTGAAATAGAAAAGGAGCCATCTCCTTGTTGAGATGACTCCTTTAGCAACTTATTATTAATAACTCTCTTTTTCTAATTATCTGTGACCGCCGCCGAAGCCGCCGCCACTCCGACTGCTGCCTCCGAAGCTGCCTCCGCTATGGCTGCCTCCCCCGAAACTGCCTCCATTGGAACTGCCTCTACGGTTGCCCCCGAAGGATCCGCCACTGCGACTGCCTCCAAAGCTGCCAGAACCACTTCCGAACGTGCTGTTACTGCGTGAAGGTACGCTAAACGTACGAGTCGGGGCACTGTTGCTGCCAGAGCGTTCCGGTGAGAACGTGCTGCGGTTTGGAATTGAGTTCCCGTTGCCGAAGCTGCCACCGCGGTTGCCACCGAAGTGATTGGTCACCGTCGAACGTGTACTGCTCTCACGCATTTGGGTATTGCGGTTCATGTTTCCTTGACCAAAGCTGCCCACGCTACGGTCCATGGAGTTGCTTCGCTGGCCTCCGAAACTGCCATTGCTCCTGCCGAAAGAGCCACGACTCATGGAGTTGCTGCGCTGTGGCCCATTCTCCTGACCGAAGCCGTAGTTGTTATTGCGGGTCATGGTATTCCTTCTCTGCAAGTTCCCAAAACTGCCTCTGCTGTTCACGCCGATGCCGTTGGATGGACCATTCAGTCCTCTGGTGCCTCTTCCGAACTCACCACGGTCGAACCCATCGCGCAGTCCCATGCGATAGCCTTCGCCGAAACTACGTCCATGATACCAGCTCCTACCGCCATTCATCCTCCAACTATGACCGCCACGGTACTCTACATAAAAGTCTGGACGACCGAAGAAGAAGTAGTCGCGATGCGGATAACGGGCATAGATGCCGAAGTGCCAGAAACCGCCCGACCAATAAAGAGGACGGTAGAAATAGCTGGCTGCGCAAAAGGCATTGTACTGCCAATCCCAGAGAATATAGCTCAAGTCGAGGTTACGCTGCCGCCAATATACGCCATAAAGGTCGTTGTAATCATTGATACTCATGAGATAATCGAGGTTAATCTCATAAGCAGCCTCGTACTGGTCATCAGTAAGATTCAGTTCGTATGCCATCTTATCCGTGAGGAAGAGTGCCTCCTGGCGAGCTTGCTCATAGCTCATGGCATGGGCAGATACTGTCATTACGAACAGAGCTGTTAAGGCGATGATAAACTTTTTCATAATCGTATATTTTAAATTGTTGTTTCTTATTTTATCTGGTGCAAAGATATAATAAGATGGTAGGGGGTGGAAAGGATTTTCCCTACTTTGAGAGGGGAAAATCCCTAAACATGTAGAAAAGGGGAGATCTCTGTCCTTGATGATTTTCATAGGCTTGTTCCTTGGGGGTCTTGATAAAATAGGTTACTTTTGCACGTAAAAGTAATGAGAATGGATCCAACAAAGCCGAATCGTATGATAGGGGAAGGAAAGGGTGACGCGTCCCATGCGTGGACGAACGGGGAGAATGTGGATGATGGAACGCCTTGGTATGCGCTGCGTCTGTTCACGCCCCGGCAGCAGGATGTGGCGGAATGTCTCCAGCAAAAGGGTCTCGTCTATTTCATACCGATGGAATATGTGGACATCTTGGATAAGGACGAGCATATCCGGCATGTCCTTCGTCCTGTCGTGCGCAACCTATTGTTTGTCAAGAAGACAAGGGAAGAGCAAGAGATCCGTGCTATCCTCTCTGCGGTACCTTATCCGATATCGGTCATCCGTAAGGAACAAGGCTGCCCCGACTATGAAGAGATTCCTTCGAGGCAGATGTTTGAGTTTCGGATGATGTGCAACCCAGACATAGCCTTGCGGAAATACCTGTCCGAGCAGGAGGCACATATCAAGAGCGGGACTCCTGTCCTCGTGAAATATGGCCCGTTAAAAGGACTGTCGGGCTTGCTCGTCCGCTCCAGCAAGAAATACTACTTGCTGAAGGAAGTGCCTGGTATGGGAGTCATGCTCAAGGTCAGCCGTTGGTGCTGCCAGCCTTTGTCTGAGGATGAACCGTAAGGAGTGAGAATACATCTGTTATCTTCCCATTTTTCCCTGTTGATGAGTGCCAAGGCAAAAGGTCATCTCCTGCCTTGCGATAGGTTATCTTTTGAAGCCCAAAAGGTTATCAGTTGAAGCCTAAAAGGTCATCTCCTGCAAAACAGCCTGTAGTTTACTGGATTTAGCCTAATAAGGCATGGTAAAGAGAGGGCTTGAGGGCAGGAATCGAGGGAATATTTATTTTTTCAGGAAAAATAACCTATAATCGGAAAAAAAATCATGGAAATCATGTAATTTTGCAAATGGATAAACAACTAAGTAAAGGTAAATAAGGATATGAAAAAGATTAGAGCAGCCGTTGTTGGCTATGGCAACATTGGGCATTATACCGTTCAGGCTTTAGAGGCAGCCCCAGATTTTGAGATCGCAGGTATCGTTCGCCGTCAAGGTGACAAGGATAAGCCAGCTGAGTTGGCTGACTATGCCGTGGTGGATGACATCAAGAAGTTGAAGGACGTTGACGTGGCGATCTTGGCTACGCCTACGCGTAGTTGCCCGGAATATGCCAAGGAGATTCTCCCCTTGGGCATCAACACGGTCGATAGCTTCGATATCCATACCAGCATCCTCGACTATCGCACAGAGCTGATGCCGGTTTGCAAGTCAAACCATGCTGTATCCGTGATCTCGGCAGGATGGGACCCGGGGTCGGACTCTATCGTCCGCGTCCTCATGCAGAGCTTGGCGCCCAAGGGACTGACCTACACCAATTTCGGACCCGGCATGTCCATGGGTCATAGCGTGTGTGTAAGGAGCAAGAAAGGTGTCAAGAATGCCCTGTCCATGACCATTCCATTGGGCGAAGGCATCCATCGCCGCATGGTATATGTGGAGCTTGAGGATGGCGCCAGCCTGGAAGAGGTGACAAAAGAAATCAAGGCAGACCCCTATTTCTCACATGACGAGACCCATGTCTTCGCCGTTCCTTCCGTGGATGATGTCCGCGACATGGGGCATGGCGTGAACTTGGTGCGCAAAGGTGTCAGTGGGAAAACGCAAAACCAGCATTTGGAATTTGACATGAGCATTAACAACCCAGCCTTGACAGGTCAGGTGCTCGTCAATGTGGCACGAGCTTCCATGCGCTTGCAGCCGGGATGCTATACCATGCCAGAGATCCCTGTTATCGACATGTTGCCGGGCACGCGCGAGGAGATTATCTCTACGCTCGTTTAAGCCCTCAAGAGAACCCATCAAAAGCCGCATTCCCACCCGAGTGCGGCTTTTTAAATCTCGTTTGCAGATCCTAAATAACCTCAATTTTCTTGCTAAAATTGCAATCATTCCAATGATTATCCCTAATTTTGCGATGGTAAACCATTTAAGGATTGAAAAGATGAACAATAAAGTTTTAGGATTGATCGCCGCCGCCATCGTCATGGTAGCCGTGATGGTAAGTGCACGTCCAGGGGACGATGCCATTACTAAGGAGAACGGGGTAACTATCGTGAATACGCAACAGATCGCAAAAGGCATTAAGGGATATCGGGGGAACACTCCAGTCAAGATCTATATCAAGAAGAATAAGGTACAGAAGGTGGAGGCTTTGGGCAACCAGGAGACTCCTAAGTTCTTTGCCAAGGCAAAGACACTCTTGAACAAATATCAGGGCATGACCGTGAAAAAGGCAGCCAGGATGAATGTGGACGCGGTGACAGGCGCAACCTTCTCTTCGCGGGCACTGGTCAAGAATGTCCAGGCAGGACTGGAGTATTATCAGAAACAGAAATAACACTTGGGGGATGTAATCAAGGAATTGCATCCCTCTTTTTTTCTTTTTCCTTGCATTTCTCATAATTTTCCACTATATTTGCCCCTTATAAACCAATCATTCTCAAGCCCATGGAAAAATGGCATCTTCTCTTGGGGATTCCCTTGATAGGGTTCTGCCTGCAAGCACAGGCACAGACCGATTATTTCCACTTATCCAACGACTCTCTCCTGCTGAGGCCCCGGACGGGCTCTACGGATAAAGTCACGGAGGAACGTATGAACAAAGGTCTGGTCACCAGTCCCTTGAACGCTTTGAGCGGACAGGCAGCTGGAGTAAACGTGTCGTCAAGCGGTGCCGATCGCATGGCGATGCTGAGTAGTGTCCGTGTGCGAGGCACCACCTCGTTGACCGGAGGCAACGACCCGTTGGTGATCATCGACGGTGTCTCTTCCGACCTCGCCACCTTGAGCAGTATTTATCCTGCCGACATCGAGAGCTTCACGATCTTGAAAAACGCAGCAGAGACGGCACAATACGGCTCCCGTGGCGCTTCGGGCGTCATCGAAGTCAAGACCAAGACAGGGCATGGCGGACAGTTCCATATATCTTATGACGGGAATGTGGGGTTCGAGTCTGTCTTCAAAAATATCGAGATGCTGAGCGGGGCGGATTATGTGGCTACCGCAAAAGCCTTAGGGCTGGATTACAACGATGGCGGATACGACACCGATTTCCCCCAGTCCATCACGCGGACAGGATTCGTTCAGAACCATCATGTTGCCTTCAGTGGGGGAACAGAACAGTCTAACTATCGGGCATCCATTGGTTATATGCTCCACCATACTGTTATCAAGATCAACCAATACGATAATTTCGTCGGGAAGATCGACTTGCAGCAGAAAGCCTTCGACAACCTGCTCACCATTGACATGGGACTGTTTGGCTCCTCGCAAAAGAATAATGGTATCTTCGATGTCCAGAAACTATTCTATTCGGCAGCAGGGCAGAACCCCACCTATCTGGCGGGCGTGAATGCCAATGGTGGGTATGACAAGAATACCACGGCATCACAGATCAATCCTCCCCAGGCTTTGCTCAAGGAGAAGAATGACGAGAAGAGCCTGAATTTCAACTCGCACCTGCGGTTTACCTTCAACTTGGCGACAGATCTTAGGCTGGTTCTCTTTGGTTCTTACTCCTATAATTCCATAGAAAACGGTCAGTTCTGCCCCACATGGGTATGGGCCCAGGGCCAAGCGTTCAGGAAAGAGCATAAGAGTGAGGACTGGTTAGCCAACGCTACCTTCAACTATGCCCATACTTGGGGCATCCATCATCTCGATGTCACGCTGCTCGGGGAATACCAAAAGAACAAGAGCACGGCTTTCTGGACGCTCGTCAAGGGATTTACGACCAATGAGTTTGGATACCATAACTTAGGAGCTGGCTCTATCCGACCGTATGGCGGAACGGGCAGCAGCTATGAAGATCCTTCATTAGCCTCTGTCATGGGGGGCATCAGCTATACGTTATGGGACAAATATTCCTTGTCTTTCAATACTCGAGCAGATGGCAGTTCCATGGTGGGGGATCATAACACTTGGGGATTCTTCCCCTCTGTCTCCGCAGAATGGGATGTTAAAAAGGAGCCTTTCTTGCGAAAGGCTGACTGGCTGAGCCAATGGAAATTGCGTACGGGATATGGAACGTCGGGCAACTTGGGCGGTATCCAGTCGTACACTACCCTCAGGCTCGTGTCTGCAATTGGCGTCGTCCCCAACCATGGTTCCCCTGCCGTGACCTTAGGCAGCATCCGCAATAACAACCCCGACCTGAAATGGGAAACCCGTAGCACGTTCAATGTTGGCACCGACTTAGGCTTTTTCAATAACCGACTGGTGATGACCGTGGAGTACTATGCATCTAAGACCAGCAATATGCTTTACGAATATGACGTATCCGTGCCGCCCTACACTTACGATAAGCTCCTTGCCAATATCGGGAGCATGAGCAACCGAGGACTGGAGATTGGAATAGGGTGCACGCCTTTGTCGAAGAAAGACATGGAACTGAACGTCAATGTGAATATGTCCTGGCAAAAGAACAAGCTCATCTCACTGAGTGGGGATTACAATGGCACCTATATGAGTGCCGCGGAGATGACATCCATCGGAAGCCTAAATGGCGCAGGATTCCACGGTGGGGACAACAATATCGTCTACCAGGTCGTGGGACAGTCGTTGGGGGTCTTCTATCTCCCGCATTGCACGGGATTGAAAAAGCAGTCGGATGGCTCCTATACCTATGAGATCGCCGATCTTGATGGTGACGGTGAAGTGAACATCGCAGACGGCCATGACCGCTATATCGCTGGCAATGCTACCCCGAAGATGACACTTGGCTCGAACATCAGTTTCCGGTATAAGGCTTTCGACATCTCTCTCCAGATGAACGGTGCCTTTGGGCACAAGATATACAATGGTACTTCCCTTACCTATATGAACATGGCAAGCTTCCCCGACTATAACGTCATGAAGAAAGCCCCGAAACGGAACATACAGGACCAGACAGCCACTGACTATTGGCTGGAAAGCGGGGATTACCTGAACTTCGATTACCTGACCCTTGGCTGGAATGTGCCGGTTAGGTCGAAGTATGTCAGTAGCCTCCGTCTCTCCTGTAGTATCAACAACTTGGCGACGATCACCTCGTATAGTGGGTTGACGCCGATGATCAACAGCTATGTCGTCAATAGTACTCTGGGTATCGACGACAAACGTTCTTATCCCTGCTATCGCTCCTTTAGTTTTGGACTGAGCATCTCATTCTAATTCCTGCCGTCATGAAAAAAAGAAAAATGAGTTATATTGTCCTTCTCTTCTTAGGGCCCATCTTGATGTCGTCTTGTCTGGATGAGCATCCGAAAGACCAATTGGATGAGGACAAGGCATATACAACATCCGCGAATTTGTATGTCAACACCGTTGCTACCTTATATAATTATATAGGTGGGACCAGTGACAGTCAAGGGCTGCAAGGCACTTACCGTGGTGTCTACGACTTCAATACCTTCACTACAGACGAAGCGATCTTGCCGACTCGGGGTGCCGATTGGAATGATGGAGGTTTCTGGAAACGGCTGTATTACCATACATGGACATCTTCTGATGAGTCGTTGAAGAATACGTGGAACTATCTCTATAAGGTGGTTATCCTTTGCAACCGCTCCCTTCAGCTTCTGGATAAGCATGCTCAGTTGTTGACCCAAGACCAGTTGGTCACCTATCAAGCTGAGGTACGTGCCATCCGGGCGATGTTCTATTTTTATCTGATGGACATGTTTGGAAGGATTCCATTGGTTACCTCCTATGACATAGCCTTGAAAGACGTCAAGCAAAGTTCACGCAGCGATGCTTTCCACTTTATCTTCGACGAACTCCAGGATGCAGCCGGGAATCTGCCACATGCGCATAGTAATCTCGAAGGGGATTATTATGGCAGGATGACGGCTCCTGTCGCCTATTTCCTTCTTGCAAAATTGGCATTGAATGCAGAGGTCTATACCGACAATGATTGGACGGACGGTACCCGCCCGGATGGAAAGGATATCTTACTGTCTGTCAATGGGGCGCAGAAGAATGCCTGGGAGACCTGTATCTATTATTGCGAGAAACTCAAAGAGGAAGGCTATCGGCTGGAATCCGACTACAATTTTAATTTCCAAGTGCTGAACGAGACCTCCACTGAGAACATCTTTACGATTCCAATGGATAAGACTCTTTATACGAATATCTTCAAGAACCTTTTCCGAAGCCGGCATTATAATCATGGCGCAGCCATAGGAATGGATGCGGAGAACGGTACTTGTGCCACCCTTTCTACCGTCCGTACTTATGGATATGGAACTGATAGCATTGACCATCGGTATCGTTTCAATTTCTTTAGCGATACCCTTTACGTGGATGGTCGTATCGTTCGTTTGGACAATGGTGAGCCTTTGGTATATAAGCCCCTTGCTGTTACCTCCTTCGACCTGACGGGAACCCCTGACGTGAAGACCGCGGGAGCGCGTATGAGCAAGTATGAGATAGACCGGTCTTCCTACAGTGACGGGCAACTGCAGGGCAATGACATTGTCCTGTTCCGCTATGCGGATGTCCTACTGATGGAAGCAGAGGCAAAAGTACGCAATGGGGGAGATGGAAATGCTGAACTGAATGCGGTTCGCTCGCGTGTAGGCATGGGCTTTAGGAATGCAACGCTCAGCAATATCCTCGAAGAAAGGCTTATGGAACTAATGTGGGAAGGTTGGCGACGCAATGACATGATCCGCTTTGGATCTTTTACTGATGCCTATGACCTCCGCACGTCACCCGACAAAGACGGTCATACGATCGTGTTCCCCATCCCTCAGGATGTGCTTGATCTCAATGTGAACCTCTCGCAAAACAAGAACTATGAATGACCTTCCCCCTGATCGAGGGAAAAGGGGAAGGTCAGCTTCAAGATGCCTGTCACTTACTCAGGCATCTTGTCGTACATGGAATTCCACCATGTGGAATCGTCTTGTAGCCATTTGGCAAACCACGCGAAAATCGTGTTCTGCCATTTGATTCGTTTGTTATAGTCGGTGATATGATGGTTCTGACCCTCCACGACAACGAATGCCGTTGGACGGTTCAGTAATCTCAAGGCCGTATACATCTGGATGCTCTCTCCAATAGGCACGTTCGTGTCAGCCGTTCCATGGAGGAAGAGCAAGGGAGTGTGGATCTTGTCTGCATTGAACAATGGACTATGATTCACGAACAAGTCCTTGTTTGACCAAGGATAGCTGTTTGCCATCGACACTTCGCTATAGGAATAGCCCCAATAGCCTTCTCCCCAGTAACTGGTATGGTCGCTAATGCCAGCGTGTGAAATGGCACATGCGAAGAGATCCGTCTTGGTTTGCAAGTACTGTGTCATGAATCCACCGTATGAAGCGCCGATGCATCCAATCTTTTTAACGTTGACAAAAGGATGCGCCTGACAGAACTTTTGGGTTCCCTCGATGATGTCCTGGGCTGGCCCTTCTCCTGCGCTATTCACATGGCGGGAGGCAAACTCCTGTCCGAAGCCGGTAGCACCACTGGGTTGTACCACATATACCACATAGCCTAAGGCTGCGTACAGATTGCCAGGGTAGTGACTCTCAAAGTATCTGCTTGTAGGAGAACATCCTCCATAGTAGTATACGACCATTGGATATTTGTGGGTGGCATCGAAATGGGGAGGAAGATAATAGCGGCCATAGATCGTGTCGCCACGTGAACTGACAAAGTTCCAAGGCTCGCATTTGCCTAAGGTCACATTCTTGAGCCGTTCCGTGTTGACATCCTCTAATACGGTTGACTTTTTGTTGGTAAGGTTCATGGTATAGAGACGGTCGGAGTTGGAAACCCCTTGACCTACATATGCCATGACAGGAGCCTTCTCTGCGACAGAGAAGCGGTAAACCATATCCTCTGATTCCGGTAACTGCTCTATCTTCAAGGTCTTGCTGTTGATGCGATAGATATGCTCGTAGTCACGGTCGAAGGCATTGAAATAGATCTTGTTGTCGTATGAGCTCCAGACGAAGTTGTCAATGCAAGGATTGAAATATTTTGTCAGGGGAGTTGCTTTCTTGTTGGTGCAGTTGACAAGGTACAGCTGATTGTCAGTCATGCTGGGTATCCTGCCTTCTGGGACATTCTTTCCAATACCGTTCAGGCATTCCGGTGAACCGATAACGGCAATGTACTTGGCATCGGGTGAGAACTTCCCGTTTGCGATAAATCCGTCATTTTCAATGATAGGTTCCGACTCCATGGTCTGCACATTCAACCTATACAAGGAATACACAGTAGTGGGACGACTTGTTAGATGAGGACGGCTTACCATGTACAAGACATACTTGCCATCTTTGGAGATATCGCAAAGGTTTACTTGATGGTAGCCATAGGTCAGTGGTTGAGTGGTTCCTGTGGCAAAGTCGTATTTCTCTAAGCTGGTGCGGTTACGCCAGCCCGGCTGCCTGTCTTCAGGAGCCACATACTGATGTACGTCCCGATCATCTTTTGGACCTTCTGTCTGCTTTTCCAAGATTACATAGTCACCTTGTGGCGAGAGTGTGTAATAGCCATCAGGAAGATGCTGGCAAAGGATCGTCTCCTTGCCTGTCGCCACGTCTACTTTTACCAGTTCCTTGCCCTGGTCGCCAACTCTGTCGAAATAATAGCTGTTGGAACCCTGCATCCAATGGATGCTCTTGTCGGTTTTCAATACGGTGCGCCCTGTCTTCAGGTCTGTTATCTTCCACCGATAAGAAGACTGATTGGCATTGATCTGGTCGGATATGCAACTTAATAGATAATGCCCGTCGTATGAGATGGCACTGCTGAGGATCCTCTTCCCATTCATGATGTCAGACAAGGCAATAGGACGCTCTTCGCTCGTGCCTACTTGGATCAGGTTGTTTTGGTCGGAAGAGACGGTAACATCTAAGGAGTCTTTCTCTCCTTTGGAAGAGACATACTTAATGACGACCTGATGCGTGCTTGGGATCAGGTTCAGGGAGCCATCCGTTTTCTTGCCATCCACGAATATCTGGTAGTTTTTCAACTTCCCAACCGAAATGTTGGCCTTTGCATATCCAGTGTTCGTCAGTTGAAATTGCAGTAAATGGACAGCATAGTCTTCATCAGAGGTTGGAACAAGCGCACCGGAATACAGCTTTCCTTGTGCAGCCTTCTCCAAGTCAACAGGCATATTGAGAACTGTTTCTGGACCAAACTTCTTCTTGTTTACGTCCATACTGTCAACCATGATAGGTTGTTTGATCATCATGGGACCCGCGTATCGGAAGTTCTTCACATGAATATTCCCCGCGAAGCCCAAAGTCGCTGCCATGAATCCGGCAGATAGGAAAATTAGTTCTTTTTTCATTGTCAAAGGTTTAATCATTTCATAGTGAACTATTGTCACGGTGCAAAAGTACAAAAAAAAATGAATTGCCATATCATTTATTGGGGATTTCGCCAGATTCGTATTCTCTTTGAATCGGATAGGTTCCATCTCAAAAATAAAAATAGGAACTGTGTCATTTGCAATTCTCTTGATGAGCACCCTCTTGGATGAAGATAGGCTCCATCTCGGAAATAAAAATAAAATCTGTTTTATTTTGTATTTCTCTCGATTTGCACTATCTTTGCAAAGATATTCATACACGGATTCATGGATAAAGAAAAGTTCGGGTTATTAAGTAAAATAAAATATCCGGAAGATTTGCGGAAGTTGAGCGTCGAGCAGCTACCGGAGGTCTGTGATGAACTGCGCCGCGATATCATTGATGAGGTATCAGTGAATCCTGGACATTTCGCTTCCAGTCTTGGCGCAGTAGAGATCACCGTTGCCTTGCATTATGTTTTCCATACTCCCGATGATCGTATTGTATGGGATGTGGGGCATCAAGCTTATGGGCATAAGATCCTGACAGGTCGGCGCGATATTTTTTATACGAACCGTAAATTGCATGGAATCCGCCCTTTCCCCTCACCGTTGGAAAGTGAATACGATACCTTTACCTGTGGTCATGCTTCCAACTCGATCTCAGCGGCACTGGGGATGGCTGTTGCAGCGAGGAAGACTGGGAAGGACAACCGACATGTGGTGGCTGTCATCGGGGACGGGGCCATGAGCGGTGGTCTTGCCTTCGAAGGCTTGAACAACGTCTCGTCCACTCCTAATGATATGTTGATCATCCTGAATGACAACGATATGAGCATCGATCATGCAGTAGGGGGGATGGAAAAGTACTTGCTCAATCTGGATACCAATGAGACCTATAATAAGATCCGGTTCAAGGCTTCTCAATGGTTGCATGCCAAGGGCTATTTGAATGATAACCGCAGGAAAGGTTTGATCCGGTTGAACAATGCCATCAAGTCTGCAATCAGTCACCAGCAGAATATCTTTGAGGGCATGAATATTCGGTATTTCGGTCCTTTTGATGGACATGACGTGAAAGAAATTGTCAGGATCTTGCGACAGATCAAGGACATGAAGGGTCCGAAACTCTTGCATCTGCATACCATTAAAGGCAAAGGTTATAAGCCCGCTGAGCAGGCTGCGACGATCTGGCATGCACCAGGAAAGTTTGATGTTGCCACGGGGGAGCGCATTGTAAAGGATTGTAGCCATGAGCCACCGAAATATCAAGACGTGTTTGGAAATACCCTTCTGGAACTGGCAGAACAAAACCCAAGGATAGTGGGAGTGACTCCTGCCATGCCAACCGGCAGTTCCATGAATATCCTTATGAAGGCTATGCCCGACAGAGCCTTTGATGTGGGGATTGCTGAAGGTCATGCCGTTACCTTTTCCGCAGGGATGGCAAAAGATGGACTGATCCCTTTTTGTGCCATTTATAGTGCTTTTGCCCAGCGTGCTTACGATAATGTAATCCATGACATGGCACTTCTCAACCTTCCTGTCGTTCTTTGCCTGGATAGGGCAGGGCTGGTGGGGGAGGATGGTCCCACCCATCATGGGGTCTTTGACATGGCAGCCTTGCGGCCAATCCCGAACCTGACGATCTGCTCCCCCATGGATGAGCATGAGCTTCGAAGGCTGATGTACACGGCCCAGTTGCCTGATAAGGGTAGCTTCGTCATCCGTTACCCACGTGGAAGGGGCGTCTTGGTTGACTGGAAATGCCCGTTCGAGGAAGTAATGGTGGGAACAGGTCGTATCCTGAGGAACGGAACAGACATGGCGATCCTCAGTATAGGTCCTGTGGGGAATAACGTGGAAGCAGCAATTTCAGAAATTGGCGAGGCAAGGAGCGTCGCCCACTATGACATGAGATTCCTAAAGCCCTTGGATGAGCATATCTTGGAAGAGGTGGGAAGGAATTTCTCGAGAATTATCACCATAGAGGATGGCGTGATTCAAGGTGGCCTTGGATCCGCCGTATTGGAATGGATGAATGACCACGGCTATCACCCAGCTGTGACAAGGTTGGGAATTCCTGACCGTTTTATCGAGCATGGGAGCGTAGAACAACTCCAAGAGATTGTAGGTATAGACAAAGAGTCGATCAAAAAGGAAATAATGAAATGAAGATAATCATTGTTGGGGCTTATGCCATTGGAACACATCTTGCAAAATTGCTATCAAGAAGCAATAATGACATTACTCTTATTGACGAGGATGAGGAGCGATTGACAAAGATTGGCAATGACTACGACATCCTTACCATGCAAGGGAATCCCAGTAGTATTCATGTCCTGAGAGACGTGAAGACAGATTCGGCAGACTTGTTTATTGCAGTCTCGCCCGATCAAAGCTTGAATATAAACTGCTGTATATTGGCGAAAGCACTGGGAGCCAAGAAAACTGTGGCAAAGGTAGATGACGCTGAGTACGTGGAGCCTGAGATTCAGGAGTTCTTCGGGAAATTGGGAGTCAGTTCTGTGATCTATCCGGAGATGCTGGCGGCGAAAGATATCAATAACGGATTGAAGATGTCGTGGGTGCGCCAGCGGTGGGATGTGCATAATGGCGCATTGATTATGTTGGCAATCAAGCTCCGTGAGACCTGTGAGATCCTGAATGAACCTCTCAAAAATCTTTGTGGACCAGATGATCCCTATCATGTTGTTGCTATCAAGCGTGGTGGAGAGACCATTATCCCCGGTGGAAACGATGAATTGAAATTGTTCGACCTTGCTTATTTCATGACTACCAAGCAATATATCCCTTATATAAGGAAGATTGTAGGTAAAGAACACTATGTCGATGTCAAGAATGTCATGTTCATGGGAGGAGGTGCAACAGCGGTCCGGGCAGTTAAGACGATGCCGGAGTATATGGATGCAAAGATCATTGAGCTGGACCAGGATCGCTGTGAGCGGCTCAACGATCTCTTGGAAACAGATAAGGTACTGGTTATTAACGGTGATGGGCGCGACATCCCTTTGCTTTTGGAAGAAGGGATAAAGAATACGCAGGCTTTCGTTGCCTTAACGGGGAATGCAGAAACAAACATCTTGGCATGCCTGACGGCAAAACGAATGGGCGTGCGCAAGACTGTTGCCATGGTGGAAAATGTGGATTACGTCAGTATGGCACAAGGACTCGATATTGGGACAATCATCAATAAGAAAGTAATTGCAGCCAGTCATATTTACCAGATGATGTTAGATGCAGATGTGATGAATGTCAGGTTCTTGATGACTGCCAATGCCGATGTCGCTGAATTTATTCCTAAGGAAGGGTCTAAGGTGACTCGGAAGTGCGTGAAAGACCTGGGACTTCCCAAGGGAATGACGATCGGCGGGCTGGTTCGCGATGATGAAGGCAACCTCGTTTCTGGTAATACACAGATTCAGGCGGGTGATTCTGTCGTGGTGTTCTGCCACGATTTGGATTTGAAGAAAATAGAAAAGATGTTTATATGATCAATTTCAAGGTTGTATACAAGGTCATAGGATCATTGTTGTTCATGGAGTCAACATTGTTGTTCTGGTGCTTTGTGATGGCGTTCTTCTATCATGAAGACGACACCTTGGCTTTTTTGGTTTCTGTGTTGACTACCTTATTTTTCGGGTTTCTCCTGCATTTTATGGGTAGGGACTCAGACAACTCCATGTCACGAAGGGATGCCTACTTGGTCGTAACCCTTTCTTGGATCATCTTCAGCGCATTTGGCACGTTGCCTTTCCTCATCAGTGGATATGTGGATAATTTCACGGATGCTTTTTTTGAGACCATGTCAGGGTTTACGACGACAGGAGCCACCGTGATAGACGACGTAGAACGATTACCCCATGGACTGTTGTTCTGGCGCTCGTTAACACAATGGGTTGGTGGATTAGGTATCGTTTTCTTCACCATCGCTATCTTGCCTTCTATGACGGGTGGATCCGTGAAGGTCTTCTCTGCAGAGGCAACAGGTCCTATTCGTACAAAACTACATCCAAGGCTGAGCACAAGTGCGAAGTGGATATGGTCTTTTTACATGATTCTGACCCTTGCCTGCATGGCATCTTACATGGCTTTTGGCATGAACTGGTTTGATGGCATCAACTATGCCATGACTTCCACGGCGACAGGTGGATTCTCTACCCATAATAATAGTGCGGAGTACTTCCATTCACCTGGCATGGAATATACTTGTACAGTCTTCTGCTTCCTTTCTGGCGTGAATTTTACTCTTTTGTATTTTGCCATAGCCAAGTTGAAACTCAAGAGCCTTTTTAGCAATTCTGAGTTCAAATTCTATTTGACTCTCGTAGCTGCGAGCACCTTGTTCATTATGGTTGAGCTCATGATTCACAATTCTTACAATTTGGAGCATGCGTTTCGGTCGGCTGTTTTCACGGTAGTGTCTTTCTGTACCACCACAGGACTCTTTAATGACGATGCGGGAAAATGGCCACATGTCACTTGGGTAATCCTTTCCATTTGCATGTTCTTTGGGGCGTGCTCTGGTAGTACAAGTGGCGGACTAAAATGTGTCAGAGGAGCCATGTTGGTCAAAAGCATCCGGAATGAGTTCAGGCAAATGCTTCATCCGAATGCAATCTTGCCTTTAAGGATCAATGACGTGAATATCTCCTTACAGAAAAGAGTGACGCTGCTCTCCTTTCTGACTGTTTATCTGATGATCTGCCTTGTCGGATCATTGTTGATGATTATGATGGGCATTGACAATACCAATGCCATTACGATCACCTTAAGCTGTGTTGGAAATGTTGGACCGACGCTTGGATTGGAGATAGGACCGACAATGTCATGGAGCCAGTTGCCTGTGATTGCAAAATGGATATGCTCCTTTATGATGCTACTGGGACGTCTGGAAGTCTTTTCTGTCTTGGTTATTTTTACGAGAACATTTTGGAAAGAGAATTAATGAACTAAAATATAGATCAATATGAAACCCATTAAGTTTAATCCACTCTTGAAGCAGACACTTTGGGGTGGAGAAAAGATTATTCCCTTCAAACACTTACATGAACAATTAGACCATGTTGGAGAAAGTTGGGAAATCTCTGGCGTTCCTGGCAATGAGACAATTATCAGTGAGGGAGAACTTAAAGGCAAGAACCTGAATGATGCTGTCAAAGAACTGAAAGACAGTTTGGTAGGAACAGACAACTACAAGCGCTTTGGAGATGAGTTCCCTTTGCTCATCAAGTTTATTGATGCCCAGCAGGATTTGTCCATACAAGTGCACCCTACAGATGAAATTGCACACAAGCAAGGGAAAGAAAGGGGAAAGACGGAGATGTGGTATATCATGGACTCAGCCCCGACAGCCAAACTATACAGTGGATTAAAAATGCATCTTACCCCGGAGAGTTATAAGAAGATGGTTGAGAATGATACAATCTGTGATGCCCTTGCCCAATATTCTGTCAAGGAAGGGGATGTTTTCTTCTTGCCAGCAGGACGGATTCATGCGATTGGGGCAGGATGCTTCTTAGCGGAAATCCAACAGACTTCCGATGTTACTTACCGTATTTACGATTATAAAAGAAAGGACAAGAATGGCAATTATCGGCAACTCCACACGAAAGAGGCTGCAGAATGCATCAATTATCATGTTGAGGATACCTATAGGACAGAGTATGTCCCGCAGAAAAACCAGGGAGTGAGCGTTGTGCAATGTCCTTATTTTAATACTGCAGTCTATGATTTAGATGAACCTATGACGCTCGATTATACAGAGCTTGACAGCTTCGTCATTCTGATAGGCGTAAAAGGGAATGGTACCGTTACGGATAATGAAGGCAATACCTTCTCCTTGAATACCGGAGAAACCGTTCTCATCCCCGCAACGACGAAAACACTGCATGTCGAAGGTTTGGTTAAGTTCTTAGAAACTTATGTGTAAGTTGGGTTGAGCATCAGCATGCTCATTGGAATGCCTGTGGTATTTCTATGGGCATGCTTGCTTTTTCCTGCAATCAGCTATGAGAATGTTCCTTGTTCCTATCAAGTATGGGTTGGTCGTGGATCTTTGAATGAGTCATATTGGTCCACTCTTCTATAAATAAAAAGAAAAATCTTTTTGTATTTCAACTGATTTGTACTATCTTTGCGGACAATTCAAATCAATAATTAGAAGGAATATGAGCTTTTGGAAATCATTGTTCGGGAGCAAGGAAGAATCTCCGGAAGAGAAAAAGAAAGAAGATGATGCCAGGAATTTTGACATCTTGAAATATGATGGAGTGGCAGCCTTAAAGGTTCACGAACTGGAACATGCCATTAAGTGCTTTAACAAAGCATTGGAGATCAAGGAGGATCTTGAAATCCGAGATTATCTCTCACAAGCCCTTATCCAGAATAATGAATTGCTGGCAGCCTATGCCCAGTTGCAGAAACTTGTGGAAGCCCAACCGGATAACATCAAAATTTGGGAGCGGATGGCACGTGTTGCTTATCTGATGGAAGACTATGGCGCAATGTCAGATGCTTGTGAGAAGGCGTTGCTGCTTGACAAGGATAACCCTGAGGTGTCGTTTCTTTATGCCCGTGCTTGTCTGGGACATGGTGAGGAAGTGAATGCAGTTGCCATGCTCACGAAAACCATTGCTATTAAGCCTGACTTTTTAGATGCATATTTGCTACGTGGCCAAACCTTATTGAAAATGGGGGATACCAAAGGAGCTGCCGAAGATGCAGACTATCTGGTAGAAAAAGCTCCGGACAATGAAGATGCACTCCTGCTGAAGGCAAAGGTAGAGGAGGCGTTGGGACATCATGAAGATGCCATTACTTATTATAATAAGGTGATAAATGCTAATCCTTTTTGTATCGATGCTTTCAAAGGAAGAGGGGCTATCCGGCTCGCACAAGGTGATACCAAGGGTGCAGAGGAGGACATGAAGTCCGTTCTCGAACTCGATCCAAAGAAAGCGGCAGAGGTAAATGGAGAATATACGGGCGAAGGTACTGAGGATATTCAGCAGAAAACAGAGCAGGCTTATAGAAATAATAATCCTTTCGGCTTGGGATAAGAAACGCATAGGAAGATATGATCTTACACTTCTTCGTTTTTTATTTAAAAAAACAGCGAATTGTTTGGTAGAACCAAATAAAAGTTATACTTTTGCATGCAGAAACAAAATGATGAAATCATGAGCCAATTGAACGCATCTTTTTATTACTATTATTTTTACTTTGCAAGGAATTGTGAAGCGGGAAGTTGCGTGTAAATTTCAACTTATGAAAAGATGAATCTTAAAAGAGATCATAATCAATTCCCGCTTCATAATCTTTGGAGCGGGATTTTTGTTTATTACGACGATAAAGATAAAGAGAGAGAACATGAAAAGAATAGCTATACAAGGATTCCTTGGGTCGTTTCACGATATCGCAGCTCACCAATACTTTGCTGGTGAACAGATACAGCTAATCTGTTGTGCTACCTTTGAGGAGGTTTTCGAGAATATTAAACGTGATCCTACGGTCCTTGGACTGATTGCTATTGAGAACACGATTGCTGGTTCTTTGCTGCACAATTACGAGCTGCTTAGGGCTTCAGGTACAACTATTGTCGGAGAGCATAAGTTGCATATTCAGCATTCCATTTGTTGCCTTGCTGAAGATGATTGGGATACAATCACAGAAGTGCATTCTCATCCTGTTGCTTTGATGCAATGCCGTAACTTCCTTGAGAATCATCCCGAACTCAAAGCCGTTGAAGCCGAGGATACCGCTGGTGCTGCCGAATACATTAAGAAACATCAATGCCGCGGTTGGGCGGCGATCTGCAATGCCTCCGCTGCCAAATTATACGGCATGAAGGTCTTAGAGGACCATATAGAGGACAACAAGCATAACTTCACCCGCTTCCTTTGCGTATGCAATCCCCATAAGGCAGATTTCCTGAGATCTCTCGAACAAACGAACAAATCGAGTCTGGTATTTTCCCTTCCCCACGAAGAAGGTAGTTTGTCGAAGGTGCTAACAATTCTTTCTTTTTATGACATCAACCTGACGAAGATACAATCGCTGCCCATTATTGGGCATGAATGGGAGTATATGTTCTATGTAGATGTCACTTATGATAACCTGACCCGATACCGTCAGAGCATTGATGCTATAACGCCATTGGTCAAGGAACTGAATATCTTAGGGGAATATAAAGGAGTTTAAGAAGAACGTAAATCATTATCAATATGGAAATGAAGATACAACCAGCCGATAGAGTTTCGGCAGTACAAGAATATTATTTCAGTAGAAAACTGAAAGAGGTAGCCAAATTGAATGCAGCAGGTGAGAACATCATTAGCCTTGCCATTGGATCACCGGATATGCCTCCTTCTCCACAGACCATCAATAAGCTCTGCGAGGTAGCACACCAGTCGAATGCACATGGCTACCAGCCAACGATGGGAACACCAGAGCTGAGAGAAGCTATGGCCAACTTTTATCGGAAATGGTATCATGTAGATCTCGACCCGAATACAGAAATCCAACCGCTGATAGGGTCAAAGGAAGGTATCCTGCATGTCACATTGGCTTTTGTCAATCCAGGGGAAAGGGTCTTGGTTCCCAATCCTGGCTATCCTACCTATACCTCCTTGAGCAAGATCTTAGGAGCAGAAATCGTTAATTACAACTTGCGAGAGGATAATGGTTGGCAACCAGATTTCGATGAATTAGAGAAGATGGACTTGGGTCATGTCAAGCTGATGTGGACCAATTACCCCAACATGCCGACAGGAGGAAATGCCCGCATGGAGACATACGAACGCTTGGTCCAGTTTGCCAAGGCACACAATATTGTCATTGTGAACGACAATCCCTATTCATTCATTCTCAATGAGCATCCGATATCCATGCTTCAAGTGCCCGGGGCGAAGGACTGTTGCATCGAGTTTAATTCTATGTCGAAGAGCTTCAACATGCCAGGATGGCGTGTGGGACTTTGCGCTTCCAATCCAACCTTTATCTCATGGATCTTGAAAATCAAGAGCAATATCGACAGTGGTACTTTCCGAGGAATCCAGCTTGCAGCTGCAGAAGCTTACAATACCAATACTACAGAATGGCACCGAGAGTACAACGTGGAGACGTATCGCCGTCGCAGGAACATTGCCGAGCAGATTATGACAGCCTTAGGTTGCACGTTTGATCCTAGTCAGGTAGGCATGTTCTTATGGGGAAAGATCCCAGAGAAATATCAGAATGTAGAGGACCTGACAGAGCGTGTGCTTCATGAGGCGAAGGTGTTTATCACTCCAGGATTTATTTTTGGGAGTAATGGAAAGAGATATATCCGCATCTCTCTATGTGCGAAGGATGAACAAATAGAAGAAGCACTCAGCCGTATCCAAGCTTTAAAGTGGTAATCACATCCTATATGGAATCATCAAAACATTAAAATACGACACTATGGAAATGGAATTGGAATTAGAGCCGTTGAACATACCGAGCGATCAGGAACGGCCGTTTGTAATTGCTGGACCTTGTTCAGCTGAGTCAGAAGAGCAAATCATGGCCACCGCAAAGCAACTTGCGGCTAAAGGTTGCCATAATTTCCGTGCAGGCGTGTGGAAACCGCGTACCAAACCAGGAGGATTTGAAGGACATGGTGAAGTAGCATTACCCTGGTTAAAAGAGGTAAAGGAAGAGACCGGCATGTTAGTAGCAACAGAGGTGGCCACTCCGGAGCATGTTGAACTTGCCTTGAAATATGGCATTGATATCCTCTGGGTAGGTGCCCGCACCAGTGCCAATCCCTTTGCAGTACAGGCTTTGGCAGATTCCTTAAAAGGAGTGGATATCCCGGTCTTTGTCAAGAATCCTGTCAATCCTGATTTGGAATTATGGATAGGTGCCTTGGAGCGTATCAATCTGGCGGGTGTCAAGCGCTTGGCTGCTATCCATCGTGGGTTCTCCAGTTATGACAAGAAGATTTATCGCAATCTACCCATGTGGCAGATCCCCATTGAGTTGAGGAGGAGAATACCCAACTTGCCGATCATCTGTGATCCCAGCCATATTGGTGGACGCCGTGAATTGGTAGCGCCATTATGCCAGCAGGCAATGGACCTTGGCTTTGATGGCCTGATTGTTGAGAGTCACTGTGACCCAGATCATGCTTGGAGTGATGCCAAGCAGCAAGTCACCCCAGATGTGTTGGATTATATCTTGAGTTTATTGGTCGTGCGTGATGAGAAAATGACAACAGAAGGCATTACGCAATTGCGGCATCAAATCGACGAATTAGATGACCAGTTGATGAACCTCCTCTCTAAGCGAATGCGTGTATGCCGTGAGATTGGGCAGTATAAGAAAGAGCATAACATGACAGTCCTGCAGCCAGCTCGTTATAATGAAATCCTTGATAAGCGTGGTGCACAGGGAGCTCTTTGTGGCATGGCCCCAGAGTTTACAGCACATGTGTTTGAGTTGATCCATGAGGAGAGCGTCCGTCAACAAATTGAAATATTGAATCAGTAAAATGAGAATATTAGTGATGGGAGCAGGAAAGATGGGGAGTTTCTTCATCGACCTGCTCAGCTTTGACCATGAAGTCGCTGTCTATGAGAAAGATCCCAAGCGAATGCGCTTTACATACAATTGCCAGCGATTTACCAAAATGGAAGAGATCAAGGAGTTCCGTCCTGAATTGTTGATCAATGCCGTGACGGTGAAATACACGATCCCTGCCTTTAAGGAAGTGTTGCCTTATCTGCCAGACGATTGTATTATTAGCGATATCAGTAGTGTGAAGACAAACTTGAAGGAATTCTATGAGCAGAGTGGGCATCCCTATGTCAGCACACACCCGATGTTTGGTCCCACCTTTGCTAACTTGAACCAGTTAAGCGAGGAAAATGCCATCATCATTAACGAGGGCGATTATATGGGGCGCATTTTCTTCAAGGATCTTTATCAGAAACTGGATCTGAATATTTATGAGTATTCTTTTGAGGAACATGACAAGACTGTGGCCTACTCTTTGAGTATTCCTTTTGTCAGTACATTCGTGTTTGCGGCTGTCATGAAGCATCAGGACGCGCCGGGTACTACGTTCAAGCGGCACATGAATATAGCCAAAGGGGTGCTCAACGAAGATGATTACCTCTTGCAGGAAATTCTGTTCAATCCTTATACACACGACCAGGTATCACAGATCCGTACGGAATTGAAGGAATTGCTTGAGATTATAGACAACAAGGATGCGGCTGGTATGAAACTGTACCTGACCAAGATTCGTAAGAATGTAAAGGAAGATATTCAGTAAAGTTTCCCTCTTATACAATAATAGGCTGATGGACACGTTGGAGTTGTAAATCAACTACTACTAACGTATGGCCATCAGCTTATTTCTATTAGGTATCTTTACCTTCGTGGAACTCAATTGTGAGAATCTATTTGATTGCCGCCATGATAGCATGAAGCAGGATGAGCAGTTCCTTCCTACATCAGATTATCATTGGACACCATCCCGGTATTGGCGGAAAATCAATCACATTGGGCAGGAAATCCTCGCCTGTGGGGGAGATTCTATCTCCGGCAGTATCCCAGATATTGTTGCTTTGTGTGAGGTGGAGAACGATAGCGTGTTGGAAGCTTTATGCCACCGTTCCCTTCTGCGCAAGGCGAATTACGAGTATTTCGTTACCAACTCTCCGGATGAACGAGGGGTGGATGTCGCCCTTTTATATTCCCCTTTCAGTTTCCTTCCTCTCAACCATCATTCCGTCCGTATACCGCCCAAGTCGGGTATGAAACCAACCCGGGACATTCTTTATGTCAGTGGCATTATCCCCAATGGGGATACGTTGCACGTTTTAGTTGTCCATGCTCCCAGTAGGAGTGGAGGAAAGGGTGCCACTCAGTCTTTCCGATTACATGTCTCCCGCCAGATAGGGTTAACTGTCGACTCGATCTATGCCGTGCAACCTTGTGCGAAGATCCTGATTGCTGGCGACTTTAATGATTACTCAACGGATCAATCATTGGAAAATCTATACCATCATCAGTTATGGAATCTCTCACGGGAGGCGCGAGGCAAGCATGGGGCCAAGGGTACTTACCGATTTCGAGGAGAGTGGGGAAACCTCGACCATATTCTCTGCAGTCGAGAGCTGTATAAGAAAGCATTGGATTGCAGGATCGGGGATGCCCCCTTCTTGTTGGAAGTTGATGAGAAGTACGGTGGCTTCCATCCTTTTCGTACCTATCAGGGACCTAAGTATATCGGAGGATTCAGTGACCATCTCCCCTTGATCGCCCATTTCCGTCTATGAAAAAATATGGGAATAATCTTTTGTGATTTCAAAAGTAAATCGTACATTTGAAGCCGAATGAGTAATCAACTCATATTAGGCAGTTTTACTGTCATGTATCATCATTAAAAGAACATAGCATTATGAAAACAAGAATTATTCCGGCAGCCTTAATTGCCTTGGGTATCGTTTTGTTGGGTCTTTTCATTAAATGGGGAATCGATGATTTCGCGAATAAAGACCGAAAGGTAAGTGTGAAGGGATTGGCAGAGAAAGAGGTGGAAGCTGATAAGGTGACTTGGCCTATTCTCTCCAAGGAATTGGGAAATGACCTTCCCGAACTCTACAACAGAATTGCGGTGACGCAGAATGTCATCAAACGTTTCTTGGTCCAGCATGGCATCAAGGATAGTGAGATTGCCATCAATGCTCCACACGTGATTGACTTGAATGCAGACCAATATTCGGATAACAAAAAGCAATATCGATATAATATTACGTCTATTATCACGGTGACCTCAAGGAATGTAAAACTTGTTCGTGGCATTATTTCCCGTCAAGGAGAATTGTTGAAACAGGGCATCGCCATCGTGGATGGTGGATACGAAAACCCTATCAAGTATGAATATGTGTCGTTTACATCCATGAAGCCGAAGATGATGGAGGAAGCAATTGCCAATGCCCAGAAAACTGCTGAGCAATTTGCCAAGAACAGTCACAGCAAACTTAATAAGATCGTGGACGCTGATCAAGGGCAATTCTCTATCGAAGACCGGGATTCTAATACGCCATATATTAAGAAAGTACGCGTCGTTACAACGATCACGTACTCTCTCAAGGACTGATCAACGACAAAATGCACATTCTTCTCTGTTGTGCGCATGATTCAAGAGGAACTCTTTTAAAATACATTAAAACGTAAAGGGTTCTTCTTGATTTAGGTTCTTTTTATTTATTTTTGCACTAAAGAAAACGAATAGATAAAGGAACTATAAAATATTATGTTTGAAAATTTAAGCGATAGGCTTGAGCGCAGTTTCAAGATCTTGAAAGGTGAGGGAAAGATCACCGAGATCAATGTCGCCGAGACGTTGAAGGACGTGCGTCGTGCGTTGCTCGATGCCGATGTTAACTATAAAGTGGCAAAGACCTTCACGGATACCGTGAAGAAGAAGGCATTGGGCATGAACGTGCTGACCGCGGTCAAGCCGGGGCAGATGATGGTGAAGATCGTCCATGACGAGCTTGCCTTGTTGATGGGTGGTGAGGCTGTAGAGCTGCACTTGGTCAATAAGCCTGCTATCATCCTCATGTCTGGTCTCCAGGGTTCGGGTAAGACAACTTTCAGTGGGAAACTTGCCAATCTGTTGAAAACTAAGCAGCATAAGAACCCCCTTTTGGTGGCGTGCGATGTCTATCGTCCTGCTGCCATCGACCAGTTGAAGGTCGTTGCAGAGCAAATAGGCGTTCCTGTGTATTCAGAACCGGAAAATAAAGATGTGATAGAGATCGCCCATCACGCTGTGCAGGAGGCAAAGGCTAAAGGAAATGATGTGGTCATCATCGATACCGCAGGTCGTTTGGCTGTCGATGAGCAGATGATGGACGAGATCTCCAATCTGAAAAATGCGATCCATCCTGATGAGACCCTGTTTGTGGTTGACTCCATGACGGGACAGGATGCCGTGAATACGGCCAAGGAGTTCAACGACCGTCTCGATTTCGATGGCGTTGTCCTGACCAAGCTCGACGGAGATACCCGTGGCGGTGCAGCCTTGAGCATACGTACTGTTGTCACGAAGCCTATCAAGTTCATCGGGACAGGTGAGAAGATGGAAGCAATAGACGTCTTCCATCCCGAGCGTATGGCCGATCGAATCTTGGGGATGGGTGATGTGGTCTCTCTCGTAGAGCGTGCCCAAGAGCAGTTCGATGAGGAGGAAGCAAAACGCCTGCAGAAGAAAATCCAGAAGAACCAGTTCGATTTCAATGATTTCATGAAGCAGATCCAGCAAATCAAGAAGATGGGTAACCTGAAAGATCTCGCATCCATGATCCCTGGGGTAGGCAAGGCAATCAAAGATGTAGACATTGACGACAATGCCTTTAAGGGCATTGAGGCCATCATCAATAGCATGACACCAAAGGAGCGTACCAATCCTGAATGCCTGAATAGCAGCAGGAGACAGAGAATCGCAAAGGGTTCTGGGACTTCTATCCAGGAAGTCAACCGACTCATCAAGCAGTTTGATCAGACCCGCAAGATGATGAAAATGGTGACCGGAAGTAGCATGGCTGGCAAGATGGGCATGATGCGCGGTATGCGAGGAATGAGGAAATAGCCGTTCTTTTTTTACGAAATAATAAACAACAGAATATGCAGTTGATAGATGGCAAGGCTACAGCGACAGCCATTAAGGCAGAGATCGCCGATGAAGTGAGGAAAATCATGGCGGCAGGTGGGAAGCAACCGCATTTGGCAGCCGTATTAGTAGGACATGACGGAGGCTCAGAGACTTATGTGAAAAATAAGGTCATTGCGTGCGAGCAGTGTGGTTTTAAGTCGACGTTGATCCGCTACGAGGATGACGTGACGGAAGATGAGCTTCTTGCTTGTGTAGATAGGCTCAACAAAGATCAGGATATTGATGGATTTATCGTACAGCTTCCCCTTCCCAAACAGATCGACGAGCAGAAGATCATTATGGCGATCGACTACAGAAAGGATGTTGATGGCTTCCATCCTATCAACGTGGGGAGAATGGCGATTGGTCTTCCCTGCTTTATCTCAGCTACCCCGTTGGGCATCTTGACCCTTTTACAGCATTATCATATCCCCACATCCGGGAAGAAATGCGTGATCTTAGGGCGGAGCAACATCGTGGGCAAGCCTATGGCTCAGTTGATGATGCAGAAGCAATATGGCGACGCTACGGTAACCGTTTGCCATAGCCATTCCAAGAATTTGAAGGAAGAATGCCGGGAAGCAGACATCATCATCGCTGCGATTGGCAAGCCCGACTTCGTCACGGCGGACATGGTGAAGGAGGGGGCTGTGGTGATTGACGTGGGCACTACTCGTGTCCCGGATCCAACCAAGAAGAAAGGATTCCGCCTGAATGGGGATGTCAAGTTTGATGAGGTGGCCCCCAAATGCTCGTTCATCACTCCGGTTCCAGGTGGAGTAGGTCCCATGACCATCTGTTCACTGATGAAGAATACCTTGTCAGCTGGCAAAAAAGAATTCTATCAGTCATGAATGCAGAGGAATACTATCAATTAGGTAATGAATATAGGAAGAAAGGAGATTGGCAGCATGCGCTGAACAACTACATGGAAGCCATCTCCCTGGATCCTCAGAGCCCTGCCGTCGAGGCGAAGGAGATGCTTGAGGAAATCCTGAATTTCTATGATAAGGATGCATATAATCCCTAACGGGAACAAAAACATTAGAATATGAGTAAGTTTATAGGTGCTATTGTAGTCAACACTGACCGCTGCAAGGGATGCCAGCTCTGTGTAGAGGCGTGTCCGAAAGGCGTCATCGCGTTGGCTCAGAAAAAGGTAAACGTGCATGGCTATCCCTTCGTGGAGGCCGCTCATCCTGACGATTGCATCGGCTGTGCCTCATGTGGCATCGTTTGTCCGGATGGATGTATTACCGTTTACAAGAAGAAAATGGAGGATTAAGCACTATGGCAGAACAAGAAGTAACTTTAATGAAAGGCAACGAGGCGATTGCTAACGCTGCCATCCGCTGTGGTGCCGATGGGTTCTTTGGATATCCCATCACTCCACAAAGTGAGATTATAGAGACCTTGGCACTGCTCAAGCCTTGGGAGACAACGGGAATGGTTGTCCTCCAGGCAGAGAGCGAAGTGGCTGCCATCAATATGGTTTATGGTGGCGCAGGTGCAGGGAAACGAGTATTGACCACATCGTCTTCACCGGGTGTCGCCTTGATGCAGGAGGGAATCTCTTACATGGCGGGATCTGAGATCCCAGGTGTCTTTGTTAACGTGCAGCGCGGTGGTCCTGGATTGGGAACCATCCAGCCGTCACAAAGTGATTATAACCAGGCTACACGAGGGGGCGGCAATGGCGACTATCATGTCATCGTGCTGGCACCGAACTCCGTACAGGAGATGGCAGACTTCGTGGACCTTGCCTTTGAACTGGCTTTCAAGTACCGGAATCCGGCCATGATCCTCAGCGATGGCGTGATCGGACAGATGATGGAAAAGGTGGTCTTGCCACCTTATAAGCCTCGGAAGACGGAGGAGGAGATCCGGAAACTTTATCCTTGGGCAACCATCGGGAGAACGAAGGATCGTGAGCCTAATATCCTTACGTCGCTGGAACTGAAACCGGAGGTCATGGAACAGCGTAACCTTCACCTGCAAGCTAAATACGAGCAGATCAAGAATACGGAGGTTCGCTATGAGACTCAGCAGTTAGACGATGCTGATTATATGATTGTGGCTTTCGGAAGCGCTGCTCGCATCACGCAAAAGGCGATGGAGATGGCACGCGAAGAGGGACTGAAGGTAGGTCTGTTCCGCCCGATCACCCTTTGGCCGTTCCCCAGTCAGCAGATTGTAGAGGCCGCACGGGGAAAGAAAGGCATCTTAGTGGTGGAGATCAATGCCGGTCAGATGGTAGATGATGTCTGCCTTGCCGTGAACGGGAGCCTTCCCGTAGAGCACTTCGGGCGCCTCGGGGGCATTGTCCCGGAGCCGGATGAAATTGTTAAAGCATTAAAGGAGAAATTACAATGAACAATGATATCATAGCACCAGAGAACCTGGTATACAAGAAGCCGGACTTAATGAACGACACTGCAATGCATTATTGCCCGGGTTGTTCGCACGGTGTGGTGCACAAGCTTGTCGCCGAGGTGATCGAAGAAATGGGTATGGAGGACAAAACCGTAGGGATTTGTCCCGTGGGCTGTGCCGTATTTGCCTATCGCTATTTGGACATTGACTGGCAAGAGGCCGCACATGGTCGTGCACCTGCTCTTGCAACAGCGATCAAACGGTTGTGGCCCGACCGGTTGGTCTTCACCTATCAGGGGGACGGCGACTTGGCATGTATTGGTGCCTGTGAAACCATTCATGCACTGAATAGGGGCGAGAATATCACCATGATCTTTATCAACAATGCTATTTATGGCATGACGGGTGGACAGATGGCCCCGACCACCTTGTTGGGGCAGAAAACATCTACTTGTCCTTACGGACGTGTTCCAGAACTGCATGGGTATCCCTTGAACATCACCGAACTGGCTTCTCACTTGCAGGGAACTTGTTATGTGACACGCCAGAGCGTGGAAACTGTCGCTGCCATCCGTCAGGCAAAGAAGGCCATTCGCAAAGCATTTGAGAATTCCATGAACAAAAGGGGATCTTCTCTCGTAGAAATCGTTTCCACTTGCAATAGCGGTTGGAAACTCTCTCCAGTGCAAGCCAATAAGTGGATGGAGGAATATATGTTCAAACAGTATCCAAAAGGAGATCTTAAAGACACGACGAAAGAATGAAAAAGGAAATTATTATATCCGGGTTCGGAGGCCAGGGAGTTCTCTCCATGGGCAAGATCTTGGCTTACTCCGGACTGATGGAGGACAAGGAGGTAACGTGGATGCCAGCTTATGGACCGGAACAGCGAGGTGGAACGGCTAACGTAACCGTCATCATCAGCGATGAACAAATCTCGTCGCCCATCCTCAGCCATTATGATGTGGCGATCGTCTTGAACCAGCCTTCATTGGATAAGTTCTGCCCGAAACTGAAGCCGGGTGGCATCCTGATCTATGATGGATATGGCATCGTCAACCCTCCCACACGGAAGGATATCACCATCTATCGTATTGACGCGATGGATAAGGCTGCCGAGATGAAGAATGCCAAGGTGTTCAACATGATCGTGCTGGGCGGATTGCTCAAAGTCTGCCCCGTAGTCAGCACGGAAGGACTGAATAAGGCACTCTACAAGACATTGCCGGAACGCCACCACGACATGATCCCATTGAACATGAAAGCCGTGGAAGAAGGAATGAATCTGATCAAGCAACAGTAGACTTGATTTTTTTATAACTCTCTAATTTGGAGGCCGGGCGCAGCGATTGCGACCGGCCTTTTCCCTTTCCATGAGAGGGCTGGAAAGGCATGAGGACAGAACAAAAAGCAGGAGATGACCTTTCGCCTTGCAAAAGATAACCTTTCGCGAGACGGGAGATGACCTTTTGGAAGGCAGGAGATGACCTTTCGCAAAATGGTAGCCAAGCCCTTGAATTTGTATAAGAATCCACCTGTAATTTGATCCAAAATAATTGGAGATTTGAAGGATTTGTATTACTTTTGCAAATATAAAATGTTGAAGACATGGACAGACTTCCGGAAAATGACATACCTATGTTAGTGAGTGCTATCAATTTCCTGTTGAGAGACGAGGTATTCGACAATCTCGATCAGGTTTGCTATTACTTTGACAAGGACAGGAAGCAACTGGAGGCAAAGATTGCAACTGGTGGCTTCCATTATGATGAAAAGCAAAAGCGGTTTTGGTAACAGATGATGATCAACAAGCACAGTATCGAGGAAGCCTATTGCTTCTTCCACCAAAAGTATAGGGTATATTCAAGGTCAGATAATCCCGTCCAACGTGATGACATCGAATATGCCATCGCCTCTTATGCTAATGAGATGAACCGTGATCTCTATCGGGAGATAGCGGGAGAGAAGCCAGACTTCCTATATGATCATGCGTCTTTCTCGGATGATTTGTCAAATGCCGTGGACCAATTGGAAAAATTATTATAAGATGAAGAGACTGATGTTAGGGGCGGTAGCCGTTTTTTTCCTGCTGATGCCTGCTATGGGAAGCAGTGTAAGGAAAATGAATGCCAAGCAGTTGTTGGCTGCGAAGGAAAAGGGAATGTACACAATCAATGAGGATCGTGCCCGGGCCCATATTTATTTCTTGGCAAGTGATGAACTGGAAGGAAGGAAAGCCGGGGAGAATGGATCTCGCGTTGCCGCGCAGTATATAATCTCACAGTTGAGGCAGTTGGGAATCAAGCCCTTGAACGATGACTACTTGCAGCCTTTTGAGGCATGTAGCATGGAATGGCAGAAGAAGAAACGTTTCTATGTGGATGCTGATTCTATTGCCAAGCTGAAGCAAGGTACCCATCGTACCTTACATCTTCGGAATGTCCTTGCCATGATTCCCGGCAAGAAGACGGACGAATATGTCGTGGTGGGTGCCCATTACGACCATGTAGGGAAAGACCTGACGCTCGAAGGTGACCAGATCTACAACGGGGCAGACGACAATGCGTCGGGGACAAGTGCTGCCCTCCAGATCGCCAAGGCTTTCGTGGAGAGTGGCGTGCAACCGGAAAGGAATGTCATCATCGCCTTTTGGGACGGAGAGGAACTCGGTGAGCTGGGATCGAAATATTTCGTTCAGACCTGTCCTTTCATTGGGCAGGTGAAGGGCTACCTGAACTTTGACATGATCGGTCGCAACAACAAGCCTGACCATCCCTCATACGTGGTCTATTTCTATACACAGGCGCATCCCGCGTTCGAGCAGTGGCTGCGGGGGGATATCCAGAAATATCATTTCAACCTCGATCCTAATTACCGTGCTTGGGACAAGCCCATTGGAGGGAGCGACAACGGTTCGTTTGCCGTGAAGGACATTCCCATTATCTGGTACCATACAGATGGGCATCCTGACTATCACCAGCCAGGGGACGAGGCTTCCAAGATCAACTACCCGAAGGTTGTGGACATCACGCGCGCTGCCTTCCTCAACGCATGGAACTTGGCTAATATGGCAAGCTATTGAAAGACAAAAGCTACTTAATGATATTTACTAAAGCCTGAACAAATGAAGAAAATACTGATTGCACTCACATCCCTTTGGATGACAACATCCGCAATGGCAGACCAGGTCACGCCGGAATACACGATCCAAGGTAATGACACGACCTGCCAGATTTTTATCTATTCCCCGGGCGAGAAAGAAGGATTGCACCTGGCTTTCCTGACGGATGACGACAGCTGGCATGATGTTGGGCAGCTGTGTTCCAGCGATTACGGTCCTTGGGGGAAGGAGAAAAAGATGTTTACTCCCTATGTGATCCATGCCAATGACGGGACATGGAGAGCACTGTGGACGGTAAATGACAATGCCCCCTGCTTTGCCACGGCTTATAGTGAGGACTTGGTGACGTGGCGCCCGCAGGACTTCCCCCGCATGAAAGAGCGGGGATGCAAGGAGCCGATTGGCTTTGCCATGGAGGATGGCACCTTTGACATTTATTTCAAGACCAGCCAAGGCAAGCGTTATGTCCATGCTTCCCATGACTTCCGGACATTCGAGGAAGCGGAGGAGCCAAGTACCATCGAGGATATCGCATGGCTGAGGGACACGGCGACGGTCAGTGGTAAGGTGTATCAGGGCAATACGTTTGATGTACCCAAGATTCATTTGGATTATATTCGTCATTATTTTGACGTGTTGGCAGAGGATGCCCATATGAGTAAGGAGAGCTTCGATGATGATGAATCCCGTTTCTCTCAGCTTCCTTCCACCATAGAGGCAACCCTCCAGGTGGACATGACCCATCAGAAACCCATCAGCGACCACCTCTTTGGTGTTTTCTTTGAAGATATTAGCTATGCTGCTGACGGCGGGCTGTATGCCGAGATGGTTCAAAACCGTGACTTTGAATATACTTCTGCCGACCATCGAGGATGGAAGGCTACGACAGCATGGCAGTCTGCGCATGGAATCGAGGTAGGAACAGACCATCCTTTGAGCGAGAATAACCCGCATTACGCGACATTGTCGGTTGACACCTTATGGAATATAGGGTGGGATGGCATGCGCATTAGGCGAGGAGAGGGGTATGACTTCTCGTTTTATGCCCGGAACATGGATGTAGACAAGCGGCAGATAGAAGTCGCGTTGATTGCGAAGGACTGTACGGTGGCAGCGTCCGGCAAGATCAAAGTGGTGGGGAAAGCTTGGACTAAGTATGATCTACCTTTGTGGGTGGATCCCAAGAAGAAAGAGAAGGCGTTGGATGGCGTGGACTTATCGCAGTGCCGACTGGCCGTAATCCCTTTGAAAAAGGGAGCGACGGCTGTTGATATGGTCAGTCTCTTTCCCCATGACACCTTCCTTGGACGGAAGAACGGGCTCCGGAAAGACCTGGCACAGGCAATAGCCGACCTGCACCCGAAGTTCGTACGCTTTCCCGGAGGATGTATGAGTCATGGCCAAGGATTGGATAACATCTATCATTGGACAGAGAGTATCGGACCGTTGCAGGACAGAAAGCCCGCCAAGAACATCTGGAATTACCACCAGACCCGTGGCTTGGGATTCTACGAATACTTCCAGTTCTGCGAGGATATTGGGGCAGAACCCTTGCCAGTCTTGGCAGCAGGAGTGCCCTGTCAGAACTCAGCGGCAGACAAGGACGGGTATGCAGGGCAACAGGGCGGTATCCCTATGAAGGAGATGCCTGCTTATTGCGAGGAGATCTTGCATCTGATCGAATGGGCAAACGGTGACCCTTCCACCAACAAGTGGGCAAAGATGCGTGCCGATGCAGGGCATCCGGCTCCTTTCAACCTGAAATATATAGGTATAGGCAACGAGGATTTGGTCTCTACAGTCTTTGAGGAGCGCTACCTCATGATCTGCAAGGCTATTAAGGAAAAGTATCCCCAGATCACGGTGTGTGGTACAGTGGGACCCTTCCACGAGCCCTCGGCAGATTATTTGGAGGGATGGGCTTTCGCCAAGAAGCATCATCCATATATCGATGAAGTCGATGAACATTATTATGAAAGCCCGGGTTGGTTCCTCCATCACCAAGATTATTATGACAACTATGACAGGAAAGGTCCCAAGGTTTATTTAGGAGAGTACGCAGGCAACAGCAAGAACAAAACGTGGAATGCTCTTGCCGAAGGAATCTATTTGTGCAATGTGGAACGCAATGGAGACATCGTCGCCATGACCAGCTATGCCCCACTGCTCTGCCATCAAAACCATAAGAACTGGGATCCTGACATGATCTACTTCAATCAGGATACCCTTACGACCACACCTAATTATGATATGCAGAAGTTCTTCTCAACTCATAGCGGCGACCGGTATGTCAATTCTACATTGGAGGCTGATCAGTCGGTGGCTTATCGGATCGGTACCAGTGTCGTGAAGGACAGTAAGAACGGTAAGACTTATCTGAAGGTGATCAATGCCTTGCCAAGAACCTTGAGGTTGAAGGTCGAGGGGACCTCCTTGGGCACGGTCACTGTACCGAAATATTCCTATCAGGTTTTTGAACTGTAGGAAAGGTGCCAGGGGTAAGACGCTATTGATAGTTAGATGCCATTTGCAGTATGTTGATCTGTTGGCTGATGTATACCGTGGCATAAAAGGCAAGTTCCGTGAGGAGAAACACAGCCCCCAGGCAATGGATATTATATCCATGCAATCTCTTGAGAAGAAGATAATAAAGGAAATACATGACCAGCCCGGGAACGACTAATACTGCGAATGGTAATCCCACAGACCTCAGGATCCCGGCCTCCTCGGAAGTAGGATGGGCGAGAGGTCCCCATATGGTAAGAATCCATACGATGGCCATGGGAATACAGCCTTCTATGAAGAGAATGAATGATGAAGAAGTGCTCAGCTTCCGGAAAGCAATCTCATCCTGGCTATTTGAAGGATTGGCAGCATGAGGGAGCATCATCGTCAGTTGAGCTGATAACATCTTACAGAAAGGATCAGCTGCAATGACGGTCAGGGCTGCTTGAAGCGGGTACATTCTATTCAAGGTCATCCATAATAAGAGAATATATAGTATGATCCCCACAATGCCAAAGGTTGAACTCTGATGGTCTTTCATAGTCTCAGTTACGATCTTTCGTCCCGTTTCCCTTTGTCCCATGCCATTTAGGAACCTGATCAGCCCGTCCTCGTGGAGGCAACCTGTGATGAGAATCCTAACCGTGATGGCTAAGAGTATTGCAATACCAGGCAGTATGCCACTGCAAAAGAAGATGATGGTACCCATGATTAGTCCTGTTATCCATCCTGTCAGAGGCCAATGCTCAATAGCCGACTCATATGCTTCCCTTTTTGGAGAGAAAAAACGGCCTAAGGGAATGCGAGTGAAAAAGAGGAAGGCAGCTTGTATTCTCTCTTTCCATGAACTGTGATGAATGGGAATTTCAATCATAATTAGTAAAGTTTCTAAAAGGATGCAAAGGTACAATAAAATGACAGAAAACAAAGAAGAAAAGGATGAAAATCATGTTTCAGGGTGCCTGGAAAGCGGTTGGAAGTGTCCAATTTTAACTTTTTTATGCTTTAAAACATATCTTTCTTCCGAAAAATTTGGTAGTAATAAATATTTTAGTTTATTTTGCACCCGGATAGAAGATAGAAAGTACATAAATAAAGTATAATTTTAATTTAGAGAGACATGAAAAAGTTAGTTTTATTGTTTGCTGCTGCAGCTATGGCAGTATCTGTTTCTGCACAGACAGTAACAGAGAGTAAGACTTTTGACAACGTTTATGTAGGTGTCAATGGTGGTTTACTTACAAAAACAACGGGCCATGCATGGATGAAAGGCCTTAATCCTAATTTCGGCGTTCGCCTGGGTCGTTACTTCACTCCAGTATTTGGTGTCGCTGTTGAGAGCAATGCTTATTTCTCCAACAAGCCTTGGGTTTCTACCGGTACTGCCGTTCGTGAGTTGAACAGCTTGCTGTTGGGAACGATCAACCTGAGTAACTGGTTTGGTGGATATCCTGGTGAGCCTCGCAACTTCGAGGTAAGCGCACTTGCAGGTATTGGCTTCCGTCACCTCTTTGGTAACAATGCGCTTTACAAGACCGTAGGACATAACAATATGTCTGGTAAGTTCGCTCTTGACTTTGCCTTCAACTTTGGTTCTAACAAGGCATGGCAGTTCTATATTGAGCCATCTATCAACTACGGTTTGAACGACAATTCAGACAATGCAGCATTTGATGGCAAGAATTCTTACGTAGGTCACAGAAGTCCAGGTGAGATCAAGTTCAATGTTAACCATAGTGCAGTTCAGCTGAATGCAGGTCTTATCTACAAGTTCAAGAATTCTAACGGTACTCACAACTTCACCATCGCACAGCTCCGCGACCAGGCTGAGATCGACGGTCTGAATTCTCAGATCAATGACCTCCGTAACCAGCTCGCTCAGAAGCCGAAGGAAGTGATCAAGGAAGTCGTGAAGGAAGTTCCTGGAACAAATACAGAAGTAAGGGTTGAGAACTTGGTATTCGTAACCTTCGCTCAGGGTAAGTCTGTTTTGACAAAGGATGCTAAGAAAGCTCTTGATGGTGTTGCTTCTGGCAAGCATGTACAGATCGTTGGTACTGCATCTCCAGAAGGTTCTGCAGAACTGAACCAGAGACTGTCTCAGGCTCGTGCAGATGCTGTTGCTCAATACCTGAAAGGTAAAGGCGTTGTCGTTGACGAGGCTACTGGTAAGGGTGTTCAGGGTACAACTTCTAACCGTCTTGCAGTGGTTTATGTAAAGTAATTGAACACTAATAGAAAATATGAAAAGATCCTCGGTACGTTACGTACCGGGGATTTTTTTGTTATAAATCGTGAAAGATTAAGCTTTTTGTGGGAATAATTGTTGGATATTTCAAAAAACTCTTTATCTTTGCAGACGATGTTATATGCGATAACATTTCGTATTCTATATGGATTTTTTTATTGTTTATCATTAAAATTAGAGGTATGAAAAAATTAGTTTTGTTGTTTGCTGCCGTTGCTTTGGCAGTTTCAGTATCTGCACAAACCGTTACGGAAAGTAATACTTTCGACAATTTCTACATGGGTCTCAATGGAGGAATTGCGACGAAGACTACCCAGAACAGTTGGATGGGTAACTTGAACCCGAACGTGGGTCTCCGTATCGGTCGCTATTTTACCCCGGTGTTCGGACTTGCTGTTGAGAGTAATGCTTATTTCTCCAATAAGCCTTATGCTTCTACGGGTACGGCTGTTCGCTTTTTGAACACAAGTCTGTTAGGAACGGTGAACCTGAGCAACTGGTGTGGGGGTTATCCAGGTGAGCCACGTGCCTTTGAACTCGTGGCAATCTATGGGCTGGGATGGGGACATCTATTCGGCAATTCAAACTTATATAAAAATGTGTTGAATCATGACAATATGACTTCCAAGGCTGCCCTCGACTTCACTTTCAATTTAGGCACCCAGAAAGCATGGCAACTCTATATAGAGCCAGCCATGGTATGGGGTCTCAATGATGACGGAAACACGAATAGTGCTTTAGGCCGTTATTACAGAATGGGTCAAGGTGAGATCAAGTATGATATCAACCGTTCCATGTTCCAGTTGAATGCCGGTATCGTTTATAAGTTTGGCAATTCCAATGGCACCCATAATTTCACGATTGCCCAGCTGCGCGACCAGTCGGAAATCGATGGATTGAATGCCCAGATCAATGACCTTCGTGATCAACTTGCCCAGAAACCTAAAGAGGTAATCAAGGAAGTGGTGAAGGAAGTACCAGGAGAAAATAAAGAAGTAAGGGTGGAGAACCTAGTCTTTGTTACCTTCGCTCAAGGTAAGTATGAGTTGACAAAGGATGCGAAGAAAGCTTTAAACAGTGTTGCATCTGGCAGGCATGTCCAAATTGTGGGTACTGCTTCTCCAGAAGGTAGCGTAGAAGTGAACCAGAAACTGTCGGAGAACCGTGCCAAGGTCGTTGCCGATTATCTCCAGAAGAATGGCGTCATTGTCGATGATGCAACAGGTAAGGGTGTTCAAGGAACGACTTCTAACCGACTGGCAGTTGTATACGTCAAGTAATAGCGTACATCCATCTATAAGAAAAATCCTCGAGGCAAGCCGCCCCGGGGATTTTTTTTGTAGTCCTATCTATCGCTTTTTGCAAGCGGACATGGAATTTCTGAATTTCTGAATGCTAAACCTTAAGTTTTCTTTTAGATTATAACTAAAGTGCATAATATAGTTACAAATTACGATAAATCGGGAAAAATCAAAGCGAAATTATTGGCTATTACATAAAAACTAACTACCTTTGCAATTCAATAGGACATTAATTTTAGGTATAAGATGAAACATCAGTTGAGAAGTGCCGTCTGTACGGAAGGTAGAAGAATGGCGGGAGCCCGTGCGCTCTGGGTCGCCACAGGTATGAAGCATGAACAGTTTGGTAAGCCCATTATAGCTATTGTCAATTCGTTTACGCAATTCGTTCCTGGTCATACTCATCTACATGAAATTGGGCAGATCGTGAAGAAGGAGATTGAGAGCATGGGGTGCTATGCTGCTGAATTTAATACGATAGCCATTGACGACGGTATCGCCATGGGTCATGATGGCATGTTGTATTCCTTGCCTTCACGTGACATCATTGCTGATTCTGTGGAATATATGGTCAACGCCCATAAGGCGGATGCCATGATCTGTATCTCCAATTGTGATAAGGTAACTCCTGGTATGCTGATGGCAGCCATGCGACTGAATATCCCCACGGTCTTCTGCTCCGGTGGACCGATGGAGGCAGGTCGTTGGCGTGGTGAGAACGCAGATTTGATCACGGCCATGATCAATGGGGCTGATCCAACGGTCAGCGATGAGGATATGCAGAAGATCGAGCATTGTGCATGTCCGGGCTGTGGAAGCTGTTCTGGCATGTTCACCGCCAACTCTATGAACTCCCTGACGGAGGCAATCGGCTTGTCTTTGCCAGGTAACGGTACGATCTTGGCTACGCACAAGAACCGAATCCAGTTGTTTAAAGATGCGGCCCACTTGATCGTAAAGAATGCTATGAAGTATTATGAGGAAGGGGATGAGAGCGTTCTTCCAAGAAATATCGCGAATCGTGATGCTTTCTTAAATGCAATGACATTGGACATTGCAATGGGAGGCTCCACGAATACGGTCCTGCATTTGTTGGCTGTTGCCCAGGAAGCAGAATGCGACTTTAAGATGAAAGACATCGATCAGTTGAGCAGAAAGGTGCCTTGTCTTTGCAAATTGGCACCGAACACACAAAAGTACAGCGTTCAGGAGTGTAATCGTGCCGGAGGAATCTTGGGCATCCTGAACGAATTGAATAAGGGCGGACTGATTCGTGGCTCTGTGAAGCGAGTCGATGGGATGACGCTTGACGATGCAATGAGAAAGTATGACATTACAGGCAGTCAGGTCGACCCCGACGCTGATAGGATCTATCACAGTGCTCCAGGCAACAGGTTCTCAACGGTTATGGGCAGTCAGAACGAGCAATGGGCTTCGTTAGACACTGACCGCGCCACGGGATGTATCCGTGACTTGCAACATGCCTATACAAAGGATGGTGGATTGGCTGTGCTGTTTGGCAATATCGCCCAGGATGGTTGCGTTGTCAAGACAGCTGGCGTGGATGAAAGCCTTTGGCATTTCAGCGGTCCAGCTGTGGTCTTTGATTCCCAAGAGGCAGCCTGTGACGGTATCCTCGGTGGCAAGGTAAAGAGTGGGGATTGTGTTGTCATCACCCATGAAGGTCCCAAGGGAGGTCCTGGCATGCAGGAGATGCTATATCCAACATCCTATATCAAGAGCATGCATTTAGGTAAGGAATGTGCCTTGATCACAGATGGACGCTTCTCAGGTGGTACTTCAGGACTGAGTATTGGACATATCTCGCCAGAAGCAGCAGCCGGAGGCAATATCGGGAAGATTAAAGATGGGGACATCATCGAGATAGACATTCCCAACCGTTCTATCAATGTGAAGTTAAGTGATGAGGAATTGGCATCGCGTCCTCAGCAGCCTATGAAACGTAACCGGGTAGTAAGTAAGGCATTACGTGCTTATGCACAAAGTGTAAGCTCCGCAGATAAAGGTGGGGTGAGAATAATTGATTAAAGCGTTATGATGGAAAATAATACAAATGGATGGGGCGGCGTTCGCATCGGGGATGAATGTACTGGTGCAGAGATTTTGATGCGCGCCCTGTATACAGAAAGTGTAAAGACGATTTTCGGATATCCCGGGGGAGCGATCATGCCGGTGTATGATGCACTATACGACCGTACCCGTGGCAAAGATGCTTGGTTCGACCATATACTGGTTCGCCATGAGCAAGCTGCAGCGCATGCTGCGGAAGGCTATGCCCGTGCCAGTGGTGAGGTAGGAGTGGCTATTGTCACATCAGGACCTGGTGTAACCAATACCCTGACAGGTGTAGCAGATGCCATGATGGATTCTACGCCAATCGTTGTCATTGCAGGTCAGGTGGGTGTTGGTGCCTTGGGAACGGATGCCTTCCAAGAGGTAGACCTTGTGGGTGTGGCACAGCCTATCACAAAATGGGCTTACCAAATTCGTCGACCTGAGGATGTGGCATGGGCAGTTAGTAGGGCTTTTTATATTGCCCGTAGCGGGCGTCCGGGACCAGTCGTCCTTGATTTCCCGCGAAATGCACAGACGGGAAAATGTAAATGGGAACCACTGAAGGTTGACTCTGTACGCTCTTACGTCCCTTATCCAAAGCTCGATGTGCAGAAAGTGGAGGAAGCTGCCGCACTGATCAATCATGCCCAAAAACCCTTCGCGTTGGTGGGGCATGGTGTCGAACTGGCTGGAGCTCAGGATGAATTGGTAGGTTTCTTGGAAAAGGCAGATATCCCAGCAGGGCGTACCTTGTTGGGGTTGTCAGCTCTTCCTACCCATCATCCCTTAAATATGGGGATGTTAGGTATGCATGGTAGCTATGCTTGCAATATGAAGACACAGGAATGTGACGTGCTAATTGCCATCGGTATGCGGTTTAGTGATCGGATTACCGGCGTTCCTTCACGTTATGCTCCTCATGCAAAAATCATCCATTTGGATATCGACCGCGCAGAGATCGATAAGATCATCAAGACGGATGTGGCGGTGATCGGCGACTGTAAGGAGAGCCTTCCGGCTATTACACGTTTGTTAGAGAGAAAGGATCATCGGGAATGGAAAGCTTCTTTTAAGAAGTATCAGGAGATGGAAAATGAGAAGGTCATCCAAAAAGACATCCATCCCACCTCAGGTCCGCTGCTTATGGGAGAAGTAACTCATGTCGTATCGGAGGCAACCAAGGGAAATGCGATCCTCGTGAACGACGTGGGTCAAAACCAGATGATCTCCAGTCGCTATTTCTCCTATGAGAAGAACCGTTCTATCATCACCAGCGGAGGCTTTGGGACGATGGGCTTTGGACTTCCTGCAGCGATCGGTGCTACATTTGGCGCGCCTGATCGTACCGTTTGTTTCTTCTGTGGTGATGGCGGTTTCCAAATGTCAATCCAGGAATTAGGTACCATCATGGAGCAGCAGGCACCCGTGAAGATGATTCTCTTGAATAATAATTATTTGGGCAATGTTCGCCAATGGCAGGACTTGATGTTCCATAAGCGTCGTTCTTTCACCCACATGATGAACCCGCATTATGCAGAGATTGCCAAGGGATATGGTATCCCTTATGATGTAGTCATTGAGCGGAAGGATTTGAAAGAGAAAGTAGAGAAGATGTTGACGACCAAAGGACCGTATTTGTTGGAATGCGCCATCAAGGAAGATGAGGATATCGTGCCGATGACATTGCCGGGAAAGAGCGTTGACGAGATGCAGTTGGAGTTGAACTATTAAGGAGAGAATCAATGGAAAAAGAAAAGAAATTATATACCTTCCTCGTTTATTCAGAGAATATAGCCGGCATCCTCAACCAGATTACGGCAGTGTTTACCCGTCGCCAGGTCAATATTGAGAGCTTGAATGTTAGTGCCAGTTCCGTGAAGGACGTACATAAATATACGATTACGGCGTGGAGTGATGATGAGGAGGAAGTGAAAAAGATTAGCAAGCAGATTGAGAAGAAGATCGATGTCATTAAAAGTGACTATTACACGGATGATCAATTGTTCATCCATGAGGTAGGTTTGTTCAAGATCTCTACGGAAGTGTTGCTTCAGAACCCTGAGGTATCCCGCACGATTCGCAAGCATGATGCCCGTATGATGGAGGTGAACCCTACCTATGCCACGGTCTTATTAGCAGGGTTGACGGAGGATATCTCAGACCTGTTTGAACAGTTGGATGGTTTTGGTTGTTTATTGCAGTATACCCGCAGTGGACGGATTGCTGTCACCCGTAGCTTTGAGGAGCCAATAAGCGACTATATAGAAGAACAGGAGCGACTGGGGCATGGCAGTGTTAAGTAAGGTAGGCAAATACCCGTTTACAGCAGAACCGTTCCATTGTGATTTCCGGCACCGACTGTTCATGGGGCATCTGGGCAATCATCTCCTGAATGCAGCTGATTATCACAGCGGGGATCGCGGATTTGGCATGACCTATCTGAATCCTATTCATAAGACATGGGTCCTTTCAAGGCTTGCTATCGAGATGACGGAAATGCCTGTGGCATATACTCAGTTCTTTGTTGAGACATGGGTGGAGAATGCGATGAAGTTCTTTACAAGTCGTAATTATCAGGTCACGGAGGCTCAGACGGGAAAAGTATATGGATATGGAAGGAGTATCTGGGCCATGATCAATACGGATACTCGCCAACCAGAGGATATCCTCGCCATTCATGATGGAGAAATCTTACGCTATGTCGACAAGGAAAAGGAATGTCCGATCGCTCCATCTTCACGAGTGAAGATGGGCAAAGACATTCCTTTGTGCCGGACTCTTGACACCTATTATACTGATGTCGACGTAAACGGTCACGTTAACAGCATTAAGTATATCGAACATGTCCTTGATCTTTGGGATCTTGAATGGTATCGCACCCATCGGATCCAGCGGTTCGAGATCGCCTATGTGGCCGAGAGTCACCAAGGGGATAAGCTCCGCTTCTTTCAAGAGCAATTGGGAGAGGACGAATATTGCGTGAGGGTTACGAAGACATCTGCAGATGAAGAGGATGGCTTAGAGGTTGTAAGAAGCAAAGTTAAATTTGTAAAAGATTAAAAGTAAAATTTGGCTATTTCAGATAGAAGTATTACTTTTGCAGGCAGAACAGAGATAGAGTAAAATCGAATCTTTCTATAAACCCCGTGCCGTTTGCCACGTGTTGGCAATGGATGGATCAAAAGACCTTCTTTGAATTAGGAGGGCCCGCTTCCATAGGGACAAGTATAACCCGCGGCTCCATAACAGGAAGTCGCACAAAATTTGTTTTTATATTATGGCACAATTGGATTTCGGTGGCGTTAAAGAGACTGTAGTCACCAACAAGGAATTTTCATTGGAGAAAGCACGTGAAGTATTGAAGAACGAGACCATTGCTATTATTGGTTATGGTATTCAGGGTCCTGGTCAGTCTTGCAACCTGCGTGATAATGGCTTCAATGTCATCGTCGGTCAGCGTAAGGGTCGTTCCTACGACAAAGCAGTCAAGGATGGTTGGGTTCCAGGTAAGACCTTGTTCTCTATTGAGGAAGCTGTTGAGAAGGGTACAATCATTTGCATGTTGCTTTCTGATGCCGGTCAGATTGCCGTATGGCCCAAGATCAAGCCTTATTTGAAAGCAGGCAAGACACTGTATTATTCTCATGGATTTGCTATCAACTGGAATGACCGTACAGGTGTTGTTCCTCCAAAAGATATTGATGTGATCATGGTCGCGCCGAAGGGATCTGGTACTTCCCTGCGTACGATGTTCTGCGAGGGTCGTGGACTTAACTGTTCTTATGCTGTTTATCAGGATGCTACGGGTCATGCTGAGGAAAAGACGATTGCCTTCGGCATTGGAATCGGTTCTGGTTATTTGTTCAAGACAACCTTCCAGCGTGAGGCTACTTCCGATTTGACAGGTGAGCGTGGCTCTCTGATGGGTGCTATCGAAGGTTTGTTGGAGGCACAGTATGATACGCTTCGTGAGCATGGACATACTCCTTCTGAGGCATTTAACGAGACCGTAGAGGAACTTACCCAGAGCCTTGGTCCTCTGATTGGTGACAAAGGTATGGATTGGATGTATGCGAATTGTTCTACAACAGCTCAGCGCGGTGCTCTTGACTGGGCTCCTCGTTTCCGTGAAGCCATCAAACCAGTCATGGAATGGCTGTATCTGTCTGTCCAGACGGGTATTGAAGCTCAGATATCAATTGATAAGAACTCTCAGCCTGACTATCGCGAGAAGTTGAATGCAGAATTGGAAGCAATGCGCAACAAGGAAATGTGGCGCGCAGGCGTTACCGTTCGTAAGTTGCGTCCAGAAAGAAACTAATTTTTTTCTCGAACATAAAGAAAAAGGGGCATCTTCTGAAAGGGAGGTGCTCCTTAATTTTTGATCTTGATCCTGCTACCGTCAAGAATGATCTCTTCTTCCTCTATGAGATACCGCAGAGCCTTTTGAATATCAGCTTCAGGCAGATGGAGCTGGTGCAATTCCATGATCGGATGTAGTTCTCCGTCTCCCAAGAGGTGAAGGAGGACTTCCTTTGTCTTCTTAAAAGTCTCTGGCGCGATGTGGTCATTGGAAGGGGCAAGGCAGACATCGCATCGTCCGCATTCATGCATCGTCTTTTCACCAAAATATCTCAGCAATTGACGGCTTCTGCATATCGTATTGCACGTGGCGTATTGCTCCATGGCATTGATACGTTGGCAGAATTGTTCTTTTCTTTCCTCGTAAACTTCTTTAGGAATGAGCACCCTTTCTGTGTCTTCCCTGTTTTGTGTGTAAGTGATATAGGGCGTTTTTCGTCGTGGGATGAAGTTGACGATATGCCGTTGACTAAGAGATTTCAGAATGAGATATACTTGCTGTGATGTCAGTTGTGCCTGTTGTGCGATCAATCCTTCGTCGATATAGCAGTAGTCCGTGAATAGCCCACCATAGCAACGGAGCAAGGCTGTGATAACAGCTTCTTCCTTAGGGGTAGTTTCCTGTAACTTGTATAGTTCATTCCTGCCTAATAGAAACATCAGGCGGGCACTGGCATCTGGATCCATCTCATAATGGATGTATCCAGATCTTTCCAATATTTTTAGTGCTGCATCAGTCTGGACAGGGAAATGCTTGAATGTCCTGCAGAATTTATCAATGTCGAATTCAAAGGTATGTCCGTAGCCGCTACCTACTCCGATCTGATAGAAATAGGCGAGATGTTCATATACTTGGCGGATCATCGACTTTTCTGGGAAGGTATCTGCAATCCTTCTTTCCAACTTTCTGTGGTCACTATTGTTGTATAATAAGATAGCATAGGCATCATTGCCGTCTCTTCCGGCCCGTCCTGCTTCCTGGAAATAGGCCTCAATCGAATCAGGACAATCGATATGGACTACTACCCTCACGTCAGGCTTGTCTATTCCCATGCCAAAAGCATTGGTTGCAACCATCACTTGCGTGCGGTCCTCTTGCCAGTCTTTCTGCCTTTGGTCTTTGATCGAAGGCTCTAAGCCTGCATGGTAGAAAGTGGCATTGATCTGGTGGTCGCAGAGATAGGTAGCTATCTCTTTCGCACGTCGTCGGCTGCGCACGTAGACGATAGCGCTCTCCTGGGTATCCCGAAGGATGTGAAGAAGTTCTTGCGCCTTATCCAGCGTATGACTGACGATATAGGCAAGGTTCTTTCTTCTGAAACTCATCCTGAAGACATTCTTCTTGGAAAATCCCAGGCGGTCTTGAATATCATCAACGACTGTGGGAGTCGCCGTCGCCGTAAGTGCTAATATGGGAACCTCAGGCTTCAGTTTCCTGATATCGGCAATTTGCAAGTAGGAGGGACGGAAATCATATCCCCATTGACTGATACAATGGGCTTCATCAACGGTGATGAAGCTCACTTTCATGTGTCTGAACTTGGTGACGAAAAGCTCGGACGATAGCCTTTCAGGTGAAACATATAGGATCTTAACTCCCCCAAAGATACTGTTCTCCAAGGTGGTAATGATCTCCTGCCTTGACATGCCAGAATAAATAGCAGAAGCAAGTATCCCTTTCTTCCGGAGATGCATGACCTGGTCTTTCATCAAGGCAATTAGGGGCGTGATAACGATGCACACTCCATCCTGAGCAAGGGCAGGAACCTGGAATGTGATGGATTTTCCTCCTCCTGTGGGCATTAATCCCAAGGTATCACGACCTTCCCCGATGCTTTCAATGATCTGTCTCTGGATACCTCTAAAATCCTCATATCCCCAATAGGTATGTAGTATCTTGAGATATTGGTCTTCATTCATCGTCCTTTAGTTCTTCTTCCTCTTCTTCTGCTGGTCGGATATCTTCTATTTGCAGTTGGATGGCATTGTGCTTGAAAACATTATCTTCTATTGTATATACAATGTCGAAACTGCGTTTTGACTTGATGTACCTTGCAGAAGCACTTTGACCGAAAGCAATGCCATTGACCACGCTGCTTGACTTTGAGTCTACTAATTCCAACTTGATATGCTCTTGTTCTCTGCCAACTACCTTGCTAGTACCATAGTCGTAAACGCCTACGGTGCAAAAGAGTGGTTTCTGGTTACCGGGACCAAAAGGAGAGAAACGCTTGAGGTCGTTGTGAAGCTTCTTGGTGATGTCCTTGAAGTCGATCACAGTATCGATGTTTAGGTTGGCTTCAATTTGTTCTGGATGGATATGCTCCTCTACATATTGCTGGAAACGTTTGCGGAACTCCTTTAAGTCTGCCCATCGGAGCGTCAGTCCTGCAGCATAAGTGTGACCACCGAAATTCAGCAACAGATCCCTGCAGCTTTTGATAGCGGAATAGACATCAAATCCAGTAACGCTTCTTGCTGAGCCGGTGGCAAGATCTCCGTCCCTTGTCAGGACGACAGTAGGGCGGAAATAGATCTCCGTCAATCGGGATGCTACGATACCGATGACTCCTTTCTTCCAGTTCTCGTCATAGAGTACAATGCTAGACTGATGTTGCTGGCTTTCCAGCTTAGCGACAATCTGGTTTGCCTCCTCTGTCATTTGTTTGTCTATGTCTTTGCGCTGTTCGTTGTATTCGTTGATGTGTTTTGCTTCTTTCAAAGCTGTGCTATAATCTTTTTCCACGAGCAAGTCAACACTTTCCTTGCCATTTTCCATCCGTCCTGTAGCATTGATCCTCGGTCCAATTTTGAAGACGATGTCACTCATGGATATTTCCCTGCCACTCAATCCGCAGATATCAATGATGGCTTTCAATCCAATGCTCGGGTTTTGGTTGAGTTGCTTCAGTCCGTGGAAAGCTAAGATCCTGTTTTCATCCACGACAGGTACAATATCTGCAGCTATGCTTACCGCACAGAAATCAAGCAAAGGAATGAGGCGTGAGAACGGAATCCCGTTGTTTTTGGCAAAAGCCTGCATGAACTTAAATCCTACGCCACACCCGCATAATTCCTTGAAAGGATACTTGTCGTCTTCCCGTTTAGGATTCAGGATGGCGACAGCATGAGGAACCTCCTCATCAGGGACATGATGGTCGCAGATGATGAAGTCTATTCCCAGAGACTTGGCATAGGCAATCTCTTTGATTGCCTTGATGCCGCAATCCAGAATAATAATTAATTTTACACCCGTTTCCTTTGCATAATCTATTCCTTTTTTGCTCACCCCATATCCTTCGTCATATCGGTCAGGAATGTAATAGTCAATGTTGGAATAGAACTGTTGTAGGAACTTGTACACCAATGCGACAGCTGTACATCCGTCTACATCATAATCACCATATACCAAGATGCGCTCTTTGCGCCCCATCGCATCATTAAGCCGGTCCACAGCGATATCCATGTCCTTCATCAGGAAGGGATTAATCAGGTCGGCTAATTGTGGGCGAAAGAAGCGTTTAGCAGCCGATTCGGTGGTGATGCCACGACGGATTAACAGATGGGCAAGGATCGGACTGATATTCAGCTTCTCCCCCAGCTCCTTAGCTGCTTGTCTTTCTTCTGGTGTAGGTGGTTCGTAATTCCATTTGAAATGCATTTATATTGTTTTTATTTTATTCTCTTTCTGGCGGATGCAAATGATGTTGCATATAATCCGCGCCCAAAGATACAAAAATAATATGAGAATGACGAAGGAATTACTTGAAATAAATCTTAATGTAGCTGCCGGCGTTCTCAAAAAGGTCAAGTTGTGGTAGTTCTTGTCCACGAAAAAACGCAGGTTCTTAGAGAGCCTGCGTTTCTATTTTTTTCTCATGAGGGACTTAGATCCCGAGTTTCTTGCGGATATCCTTGGGGACAGCATTCTTATTGACCATGAAGTCCATTGTGTTGGCTGCAATGAAAGCCTTGGTCATATACCAGATACCTTTGTAGTCTCCTGTTTCTCCCCAGGAATTCTTTACCATATAGTATTCCTTGCCATTTTGATCCTTGGCAATGCCGTAGATATGCATCCCGTGATCGTCGGTCAGTTCCCAGTCATCGAAGCGCTCCTGACGCTGTTTCTGAGTAGGGGTGATCTCTGGTGCTTTGCATCCTAAGGAATCGAGCTTGTTGGTTTTCTCCGTACGGCTCAGTTTCAGCCAGTGAGCCATGTCGCTACCCGCGAGACTTGGCATTTTCTTTTTGTCATACGCATAAGCAAGTCCTTGACGGGTGAACCCTTCTTCAGATACGTCACCGCCCCAAGCAATCGTATAACCTTGCTCGATGGCATAGTCGATAATGCGCATCATGTCTTCCATAGGCACGTTCCAAGACAGAGAATTCCGCCAGTTGTCCTGTACTTCGACAGCAAATGCTGTCCAGAAAGGATGATGAGTATAACTGGTAAAGCTTACATAGTCGTTGTCCCAGTCGATGCCAAAGCTGGCAGCATAGGATTTCGGCGTATAGGTCTTGCCTTGATAAGTAAAGGTTTCTGGGCATTTACCTAAGTAAGCATCAAGAATGCCTTGCAACCCAACCTTCCACTGTCCGGACAACTTCTGGGCTTTGTTTCTTGCAACGGCACCCACATAAGGCTCCATGACACTGAAGAACTCGTTGAAATTGTTCAAAGAATCTCCGTACAAGCTACCTGGTGCGGGCATGGCGGTCTCTGGACAGATGCCGTAGTGCTGGATGCAGTACAAGGGATCATAGGCACTGCCACCTTGGGAGAACTGGCAGTCTCCATGGAGGCGTACCACTTGAATGGCTCTATCCATGTAGGTCTTGTTGGCAACAAAAGCCTCACAAAGATCCACGGTCTTCCCAGTCTTCTTCAAGATCTCGCTTTCAAAGAACGAAAGGGTAGAGTAGTCCCAGCAGGTACCACTGCGACTTTGGTTCTTGACACTTGTGATAGGGTTGGCCTTCACTGTTGTGAAAATAGGCTTGTTTGCATTTTTCTTTTCCTCTTTCTGGGTCTTAGGATCCTGAGGATTGCTTTTCTGTGGTTGTGCATTAACACTGATGGTCATCAGTGCGCATAATGCCAAGACAAATACTTTTTTCATTCTTACTAAATTTTTCCTTCTATTGATTAATGATTAATGATTTGCCATGAATTCTTCTACGTCTTTGGGATGATAAGGGATACGGTCCTTTCCCAAGAAGCGACAACCGTCCTTGGTAATCAGGACATCATCCTCTATGCGGATACCTCCAAAGTCCTTGTAAGTCTCCAACTTATCAAAGTTGATGAATTCCTTGCAATGCCCACTGGCCTTCCAGTCGTCGATCAAAGCCGGGATGAAATAAATGCCTGGCTCGTCGGTAACGACAAAGCCTTCCTGCAGACGTCGTCCCATACGTAGGCAATTGGTACCAAACTGATCAAGGATGGGGCGTACCTCTTCGTCAAAACCGACATTGATCTGGTCGAGTGACTCCATGTCATGTACGTCCATTCCCATCATGTGACCGAGTCCATGAACCATGAACATCGCATGTGCACCAGCTCGGACTGCTTCATCTGTGTCGCCTTTCATCAGACCGATTTCTTTCAGCTTCTCCGTCATCAGGCGGCAGACCCCAAAGTGGACGTCCATCCATTTTACGCCTGGTTTTGCTACTTCCAGTGCATAGTCGTGACATGCCTCCACAATAGAATAGATCTCTAATTGACGTTGGGTAAACTTGCCACTAACTGGCATGGTACGTGTGTTGTCGGAGCAATAGTTCTCTAAGGTTTCAGCACCTGCGTCGCAAAGGGCTAGCCGACCCGCCTCCAACTTGTTCATGGATGGACTGCCATGCTGGATTTCTCCATGCTGTGTGAAAATGGTAGGGAAGCTGACCATTGCACCATAACTTTCAGCAATGCCTGTCAGTTGTCCACCGATGTACTTCTCTGTCACACCGGGCTTGACAAGGCGCATCGCTGTCGTATGCATCTTATAACCGATAACGGCAGCACGTTCCAACTCTTCAATTTCCAAAGGCGTTTTGGTTGAACGCATCTTCACTACTGCCTGGATCAGGTCCATGCTGGCTGATTCCTTTTGTTGGTTGGGATGGATACCTAACAGGTCGAAGATTTGCAATTTGATATCAGCCCGGTAGGGGGGCAAGAAATGGATCCTGCGCTTGAGGCGCATGGCATCGTTGCAGATCGTCTTCAACGTCTTCATGGGAGCCGCATGTTCAACGCCTACTTCTTCGGCCATGTCCTGTACGCTGTGGGTAGAACCATACCAGACGATATCTTCGATGTCAATATCATCGCCCACAAGGGTCTCCGTGTTATTGTCTATGTCAATGACACCGACCAACCCGTCTCTTTGCTGACCAAAATAATAAAGGAAAGAAGAGTCCTGCCGGAAAGGATAATATCCGTTATTCGGGAAATTTGCAGGTGAGTTGTTATTACCGAATAACAAAATGACACCGTCTTTTACAAGTTTCTTCAACTCGGCGCGACGGTCAACGTAGGTCTTTTTATCAAACATAATTCTTAGGTATTAATTATTATATTCATATTTTGGAGACTCACCATACTTGTTGGGTTCTGGCTTCCCATCCATGATACAAAAGATGATGGTGATGATGGATGAGATAACGGATATGGCAATGAGTGTAACGCTAATAGGATCCGTGAACATTTTAATCTGATCACTCGGATTGGCGTTGATGCTCATCGTAGCTTCATAGATTCCACTGAGATAGATATATATAAGGAATACAATGGAAGATATCCAACTCACGATGACCCACCATTGACTATGCCCGCCATCATGAAGCCGCCGAATGGTTGCTGACAACGCGAAGAACGATAATAGCTCCGTTATGATTTCTGAAGGGTAAGCCTGCATGAACAAAGAAAGGATGAACTGAATGATCATGATGCATATTTGGAATGCCAACATAAACCACCAGAACTCTGAACGGCGTGAGCGTCCTTTGAAATCGGTCAAGCGGCGACAGGCTAATCGGATAGCCTCGGTCAAGCCTAATGAAGGCTTAGATGTTAATGTACTCATAAATATTATATTTTGTGGTTGATAATGAATGCAATTCCTTGTTCTACTTTCTTTTTAGGAGATCAGGACGCAGCCGTTGGGTCCTCTCATAGCTTTGCTCCATTTCCCAGTCTTTGATCTTTGCCTCGTTGCCACTGAGCAGGATCTCCGGAACCTTCCATCCTTTGTAGTCGGCGGGACGAGTATAGATGGGTGCAGAGAGCATGTCGTCTTGGAAACAGTCGGAGAGGGCACTTTGGTCATCACTGATGACTCCCGGCACAATCCTGACAATGGCATCAGCCATCACAGCAGCAGCAAGCTCCCCACCTGTCAGGACATAGTCGCCAATGGATATCTCCCGAGTGATGAGATGGTCGCGAATGCGTTGGTCAATACCCTTGTAGTGCCCGCATAGGATGATCAGGTTTTTCTTTAGGGAGAGGTCATTCGCCACATGCTGGTTGAAGGGCTCTCCATCCGGTGACGTGAAGATGACTTCATCGTAGTCTCTTTCCGCTTTCAGAGCTGAGATACAACGGTCAATGGGCTCACATTGCATGACCATGCCTGCGAATCCCCCATAAGGATAATCGTCCACGCGTCTCCATTTGTCCAGCGTATAGTCCCTAAGGTTATGGAGATGTATCTCTGCTAATCCTTTTTTCTGCGCACGTGCTAAGATGGATTCGTTGACAAATCCTTCTAACATCTCTGGCAATACTGTTATGATATCTATTCTCATGTGTTTACAAAGGTAATCATATTATTTAAATGCCACAAGTAATTGCCAAAAATTCATTCGAATAAGCTCCTTTCTTTTTCTTCCACTGTGGCAGAATCCTTTCCGAACCGCTCAATGAAGTCGTCTTCCGACAAGATGGGAATATGTAATTCTTGGGCTTTCTTGTTCTTTCCTGAGGTAGAGGCAATATCGTTGTTGATCAAGAAGCTGGTCTGTTTGCTGACACTGCCGGTTACCTTGCCGCCTTGACTTTCGATATAGGCCTTGAGTTCATTGCGGTTTTTGTAACGATGCACATCGCCTGTGATGACAAAGGTCATGTCCTTGCAACGCCCTTCCATGTCCATAGTCGAGGCTTGAATGACCTGTACTTCCTTAAGCAGGTTGTCTACCCTGCGCCGGTTCTCTTCTTCTTGGAACCACCTGATGAAGGAGGCTGACTTCTCTGGACCGATTCCAGGTATGCTGGAGAAGACATCTGTGCTTCCTGCCTCTTCTGCACGTTGGATCAGTGTTGTGAAGGGGTAGGCTGACAGGAGACGCTTGCAAACGTCAGTCCCACATAAGGGGATACTCAGGGCATACAGGAACTTTTTTGCTTCCACCTGGCGAGATTTCTCGATGGAACGCATCATGTTACTTGTCGATTTTTCTCCGAATCCATCTAAGGATGCCATCTGGACAGCATGGTCGCGAAGGTGGTACAGGTCGGCATACTCACTCACCCATCCCAAGTTGATGAATCGGGAGAGCGTCTGTTCAGAGATGCCATCGATGTCCAGGCCTTCTTTCGATACGAAACGCGCAAATTTCTTCAATTGCTTGGCAGGACAAGATGCATTGGTACAGTGAAGGGTCTTCGTGCCACTGCTTTCACTGGTCACGACCTGCGTTGGTTCACCACAGACTGGGCAATGGCCAGGGATATCTAATACACCGATGGCTTTGCTTACCTTGATGACTTTAGGAATGATCTTGTTGGCTTTGATGACAGACAGTTCTGTGCCTTTCCCACCGATGCCCAACCGTTCGCATTCGCTGATATTGCAGAGTGATGCCCGCTTGACGATTGTCCCCTCTAATTCTACGGGTTCAAAGACGGCCACAGGTGATATGGTGGAGGTGGCACATGACCATTCGACGTGGTCCAATGTGGTTTGTGCGGATTCGTCTTGCCATTTGAAGGCATATCCTGCGCGTGTTGCATGATGCCCGGTGATGGAACCTGTGGAGGCATAATCGGTATCATCGTATACGATCACCAGTCCGTCGACAGGATAGGGATTCTCGCGATGGGTGACCTTTTCCGTCCACCGGTCAACGACTGTGTTGATGTTTGCTAAGGTAGGGTTGTCAATACGCTCATGGTCGACAGGGTGAAACCCGTTTCTCAGGAGCCAGTCCATCCTTGCTCCCCACGAAAGAATTGCCTCGTCGGTATAGACCAAGGTAAAGGGAATCCACTGGATATGGCGCTGCTTGACCTCCTCTGCGTCCTTTAAGGTCAGAGATCCTGAAGCAAGGTTCCTGGGGTTGGCATAGTCCTCGTCGCTCTCCATGCGGAATTTCTCAAAGTCTTCATACGAGATAACGGCTTCGCCACGTATGACGACGTGGTCGTGGGAAGGGATTGTCTTCGGAATGCCCCCGATGGCGTGGGCCAATCGCGTGATATTCGTGCCGATATGCCCATTTCCCCGTGTCACAACCTTGGTTAGTTGTCCGTTGTCATAGGTAACCACAAGGGTGAGACCATCCAGTTTCCAGGAAATCCAGATCGGCTTTCCTTCTGCCCATTTTGCCAAGTCTTCTGTTTTCTTGGTCTTTGCCAAGGACAAGGCAGGGAACTCATGTGGCTCTTTTTGCCCAGCGATATCATCCTGTGACACTTTGTTCGTAGGACTGCCGGGTAGCACGGTGCCCGTTTCCTTCTCCAAAGCTTTCAGCCGATCGAACAAGGCATCCCATTCATAGTCGGTCATGAGCTCCTGGCGCCCATTATAGTAAGCGTCCGATGCCTGGTTGAGCTGCTCAACCAAGCTCTCCATTCGTTTTATCTTGTCTTCTGTCATAGGTCGCAATTTTATGCAAAAATACAAAAAATACTGGTAAAAGAACGTTGGGACTCGATTTTATTGCTAATTTTGCAATCGCTATGAAGGTTATTGTATCAGACGAAATAGAAAGTGTATGCCCGGGTTTTATCGGTGCTGCCGTTGAGGCTCAGGTAAAGAACTCGCCTTATCAGGAGGAATTATGGCAGGAAATCGGGACATGGGGCGAGAAATACAAGCACGAGCTGACGCCAGATTCTCTCAAGGACATGTCTGGCATCGCAGCCACGCGTCGGGTCTACCGCGCCTGTGGAAAGGATCCATCCCGTTATCGGCCCGCTTCCGAGGCATTGATTAGGAGAATCCTGAAAGGGAAGCCATTGTATCAAATTGACACGCTTGTTGACTTGATCAATTTAGCAAGCATCGTGTATGGCTATAGCATCGGTGGTTTCGATGCTGATCGGTTCGTGGGTGATACCCTCGTCTTAGGCGTTGGGAAGGAAGGTGAGCCCTATGAAGGGATAGGGAGAGGACCCATCAATATAGCTGGGTTGCCCGTCTACAGAGATACCGTTGGTGGGGTGGGGACACCAACCAGTGATCATGAACGGACGAAAATAACCTTAGAAACGACTCACCTCTTAGTGCTCATTAATGGCTATGATGGCAATGAAGCCCAGGTGCGCGCCAATGCAGTGTTCATCCAGCAGCTGCTCCGAAAATATGGGGAGAGTGATGGGGGATCATTTTTTATCTATCAGTAAGTGAAGAAACGACTGGATTTCTTCGCTCGATGGGTGAATTGTAGTATATTTGCAAAAAAATGTAATCAATGGGAATAGTAATAGGAATTGATGTTGGTATCAGTACGACGAAAATCGTGGGCATACGTCCTGACGGAAAGGTTGTATCGCCCATTCGGATCAAGGCTACAGACCCTGTCACCTCGTTGTATGGTGCTTTCGGGAAATATCTCTATGACAATAAAATCAGTCTTGACGAAGTAGAGAAAGTCATGCTCACTGGCGTTGGGGCTGCTTATATAGAGTCTCCAATCTATGGTCTTTCTACGGAGAAGGCTGAGGAGTTTATCGCAGATGGGCTCGGCGCACGGTATGAATCTGGTTTGGAGCGGATGATCGTGGTGAGCATGGGAACAGGTACGTCGTTGGTAAAATGTGATGGCAACGATATCCGGCATATTGGTGGCATCGGCGTAGGAGGAGGCACATTGGCAGGCTTGTCGCGTATCATGCTGAAGACAGAGGACATCCATCAGGTCTCCGAACTGGCATTTGAAGGGGATGTGTCCAAGATCAACGTGCTGATCAGTGACATCAGTGCGAAGCCATTGCCCGGACTGCCGATGAATGCGATTGCGTCCTTGTTCGGCAATGCTACCAGTGATGCTTCCCGCGAGGATATTGCGATGGGATTGATTTGGATGGTCCTCCAGTCGATCTGTAGTGCCTCTATCTTATCATCCTTAGGAAGCGGTATTAAAGACTTCGTGATGATCGGTAACCTGACATTGCTCCCACAGTGCAAGAATGTCTTTGAGCCGACAGAGAAACTTTATGGCGTGAGGTTCCACATTCCCAAATATTCTGAATTTTGCACTGCTATAGGTGCTGCCTTGAGCTACGTGAATAGGAAGTAGGTCTTGTGTGGACCTACTTAGAATTCGCTGGTGAAGTGGAATTTGATATGCTTGAAGTCCTGTTGTGCCATGCTGAGCACATATCCACTGTCGGCAAGGAACACGTCACGTCCCTCCCTATCTTTCGCCATATACTGGTATTTGCGCTTCTTGAAGTTCTCTAATTCCTCCTTGTCGTCAGCCTCTATCCAGCATGCTTTGTACAGATGGACAGGTTCCCATCGGCATTTTGCATTGTATTCGTTCTGCAGTCGGTATTGGATCACCTCAAACTGCAATTGTCCTACGGTTCCAATGATCTTGCGGTTGTTGAACTGATTGATGAACAATTGGGCGACACCCTCGTCCATGAGCTGTTCTATTCCTTTGTTGAGCTGCTTGGCTTTCATCGGGTCGTCGTTCTCGATGTACTTGAACATCTCAGGAGAGAAGGATGGAAGCCCGCGGAAGTGGATCTTCTCCCCTTCGGTCAGCGTATCCCCAATCTTGAAAATACCATTGTCGGGCAGTCCGACGATATCACCAGGGTAGGCCTCGTCAATCGTGCTTTTGCGCTGTGCCATGAACTGGGTGGGGGAAGAGAACCTGACAGTCTTGTCTAAGCGGACATGCAGGTAAGGTTGGTTGCGTACGAACTTACCGCTGCACACCTTGCAGAAGGCAATGCACGAACGATGGTTGGGGTCGATGTTTGCCGTGATCTTGAAGATAAATCCTGTAAACTTGGGTTCTGTGGGTAGGACCATACGCTCCTCAGCCTGAGTAGGCCTGGGGGATGGCGCGATTTCCACGAAGCAGTCGAGCAGTTCTTGCACGCCGAAATTGTTGAGTGCTGACCCGAAAAAGACAGGTGCTACCTCTGCTGCCCGATAAGTCTCTACCTTAAACTCCGGGTATACCCCGTTGACCAATTCCAAGTCATCGCGCAGTCGCTTCGCCTCGCTTTCTCCGATATGCTTTTCCAAGTCGTCGGAATGGATGTCCACAGCCACCTTCTCGGTAATCCTTTGCTTGTTAGGCGTGAAAAGATTCAGCTGGTTCTCATAGATATTGTACACGCCCTTGAAGCGTGCTCCTTGGTCGATGGGCCAGGAGAGCGGGCGTACTTTGATCTGTAGTTCTTGTTCCAATTCGTCCAAGAGGTCGAACGGGTCGCGCCCTTCACGGTCCATCTTATTGACGAAGATAATGACAGGCGTATTGCGCATGCGGCATACCTCCATCAGCTTCCGGGTCTGAGCCTCGACACCCTTTGCTGAATCCACGACAATGATCGCCGAGTCGACAGCGGTCAGCGTACGGTAGGTATCCTCTGCAAAGTCCTGGTGACCCGGTGTATCTAAGATGTTCACCTTATAAGGTTCTCCCTCTTGTCCCTCTGGCAGGTAGTCGAACTCCATGACAGAGGTAGAGACAGAGATACCACGTTGTTTCTCGATGTCCATCCAGTCTGACGTTGCCGTCTTTCGGATCTTATTGCTTTTCACTGCCCCAGCCACTTGTATCTGTCCACCGAAGAGCAGGAATTTCTCTGTTAATGTCGTCTTACCGGCATCTGGGTGGGAGATGATGGCAAAGGTACGTCTTCTTTCTATTTCGTTCATTGTGCTTATTGTTCGTCGTCGTCAAATTTTAAACCTTCCGTCTTATCTTTCTGATAGTAATCGCTTAGCATGCCGATAAAGGTGGTGATCTCCTTGATCGCATGCTCCGTGTCGGGGCTGATCGTTTTTTTCTGCAACCGGAGGAGCATTACGCCATAGAGTGCATCCAAACAAGTCTCGATTTCGTTGACTTCCTTGTCGCCCTTGTTGCGCAGTTCTACGATAAAGGGCAGTACCTTATAGTATTCCGCATTGTAGAACGGGAACTTGGGGCTCTGCAGTAATTGGTTGTGTAGGTCGGTCATGTCCTGCACGATGATCTTGTTGATTTGGAGATGGCCTTTCTCCCGGCATCCCTCTTCGTTCATCATGCGGACGAGGTTGCCGAACCAGTCGATTTCCTCTTCCTTCTGTTCGTCAGTATATTGGAATCTGTCAATATACTCATGACGGATCCTTGTCAGGGAACATCCGTATGCGCGGATGAGATCCTCTACCTGCCACATATACAGCAGGTATTCTGCAATACTCTTTTTTCTTAGTTCTTGAGCAATATACATATTTGAAAATTTTTCCTTGAGATTTGTGCGTTAGGCTCTTGTGGGTTATCCCTTGTCTTTGCTTGGGATTGTGGCGGGGGTGCCATGCCCCAAGCGTCCCTACTGTCAGTGGAAACTGGGAAGATGATAAAGATTGAAGGCTGTCCCGAAGAAGACAACCAAGGAGAAGATAATGACTAAGCTGCCAATGACCTTGTTGATCATCAGGATACCATTGTCATCGAACTTCCCACGTATCTTGTCAACCATCCACGTCAGTCCGAACCACCATATCAATGCCCCGCTGATGATGCTCAGATAGCCCACAGTCATCTCAATCGGATGGTCTGGGATTACAAAGGCGAAAACGCCAAACGAGAACATGAACAAGAAGATGATCAGTGGGTTTGAGAAAGTCACGAGGAATGCCGTGATGCCATTGTGCCACAGCGATCCTTTGTTTTTCCCACTCTTGTGCATGTTCTTCGTCGGATCGCTCCTATAACAGTAGATCCCGAAGACAAGCAACAGCAAACTACTGGAGATCTGCATGATGAACTTATATTTCGGATTGGTGACAAAGTCCATCACGAAGCTCATCCCAAAGCCGGTGATCAGTGCATAGATAATGTCAGAAATGGCTGCGCCTACGCCAGTGACGAAGCCATACCATCTGCCCTTGTTCAGCGTGCGCTGGATACAGAGAACACCGACTGGGCCCATGGGCGCTGAGGCGAAAATACCGATCAGCAAGCCTTTCAGTATCAATTGTACAATATCTATATGTATAGGGAATGGCATATCGGCTGCAAAGTTACAGCAAATCGAGAGAAGAACAAAATAAATTAGGATTTATTTTTTTTTCTTTTTTAAGACAACAAAAGTTGCAACAGTACGATAAAATGCCTACCTTTGCATATCATCTGTTTCAGATGGGTGAGCAACAAGAATATTAACTATTTGCATAAAAGGAAATACATGGAAAATCAACCGGTAATAAAACCGTATGTAATCGGTTTAGACTTAGGCGGAACAAATTCTGTCTTCGGTATTGTGGACAGCCGTGGCGAGATCAAGGCGACTACCGCCATCAAGACACAGGCTTATGAAAAGGTAGAAGACTACGTCAATGCGTCAGTGGATGCTCTCCAGATTATCATCGATCAGGTCGGTGGGATCCAGAACATCAAGGCAATGGGTATTGGCGCTCCTAACGGCAACTACTACAATGGAACCATTGAGTTCGCCCCTAACCTGATCTGGGGCCATAGTGGCATTGTTCCATTGGCTGATCTGTTCAAGGAAAAGTTGGGCATTCCTGTGGCTCTTACCAATGATGCCAATGCGGCTGCCATCGGTGAGATGACATATGGAGTGGCTCGTGGCATGAAAAACTTCATCATGCTGACCCTCGGTACGGGCGTTGGCTCAGGCATCGTCGTTAACGGTCAGCTTGTCTATGGCTGCGACGGCTTTGCAGGTGAGTTAGGGCATGTGATCATGGTACGCGAGAATGGTCGCCCGTGTGGTTGCGGTCGTAAGGGATGCTTGGAGGCTTACTGTTCTGCTACAGGTGTTGCCCGTACTGCCCGTGAATTCTTGGACACGACAGATGAACCGTCTTTGCTGCGCGACATGAAGGCTGAGGACATCACGTCCTTGGATGTATCCATTGCTGCAGGCAAGGGAGATAAGTTGGCAAAGCGCGTGTATGAGTTTACTGGTGAGATGTTAGGCGAGGCTTGTGCCAATTTCGCAGCCTTCTCTTCACCAGAGGCATTCATCTTCTTTGGTGGCTTGACAAAGGCGGGTGACCTGCTGATGAAGCCCATTGTGAAGAGTTACCGTGAGCATGCCCTGAAAATTTTCCGTGACAAGCCACAATTCCTGATCAGTGGTCTCAATGGTAGCTCTGCCGCCGTCTTAGGCGCATCTGCCGTGGGTTGGGAAATCTAATTTATCCCGCAATCCTTGCCGTGTGGGCAGCGACAAGTCGCCCACACGGCATCAGGAAATAAAGGGGAACCGGCGTGAAATCAAAGGGATTTGCGAAAGGTCATCTCCTGCCTCTTAAAAGGTTATCTATTGGAGCCTAAAAGGTCATCTATCAGGGCGTGAAAGGTTATCTCTTCCTTTTCTGTTTAACCTTTTCACTTCTTAGCCTTAAACTCAAACGTTCCTATATTCTCGCGTTCCTGCTTTTTCGCTATCGTATTAACATCCTGAAACCGTGGCTTTGGTGGCATTTTGCATGTCTAAAACTGTTTCCCGAAGGCAATATTCAGAAATGTTTGCACAAGAATTTTGATATCCAAGCCCATTGATCTGTGTTCGAGATAGTCAAGGTCGAGCTGCAGTCGTTTGAGCATTTTCTCCATGGTATCCGTATATCCATTGTGCAAGGTGGCGTATGAGGTCACGCCAGGTCGTATTTGGTACAAAAGAGGATACCGCGCATCATGTTTTATGATCTCATCAATAAAGAACTTCCGTTCGGGGCGTGGACCCACAAAGCTCATGTCTCCTTTGAGCACGTTCCATAATTGTGGGAGCTCATCAAGGTGATGGGCGCGGAGGAACTTCCCTACGCGAGTGAGATCGTGGTCGTCGGAGGTCTGCAGGACTATGGGACCGTTGGACTCAGCATCTTTCCTCATCGACCGGAACTTATAGATCCAGAAAGGCTTTCCGTGCAGCCCTATGCGCTCTTGGCGGTAGAGAATCGGCAGACCGTCATCCCAGCCGACCGCGATGGCGCAGACCAGCAACAATGGAGAGAAGACAATCATGCAAACAACAGCAAGGGTAAGATCGAAAAAGCGCTTCATATTACATAACACTTCTTTCCGTTTTTGTGGATATACATGTCCACGACCTCATTGAAAGCTATGTAAATGGCAATGTTGATGCCCACCATGATGATTCCACTGATGGAATTGACCAAGACTGCATTCAGAACAACATAAAAGAGCTGAAGCCCGACGATGAAGCCCAAGGCACTGTGCTGGCTGATGCCCGTGCGCAGTAGCTTGTGGTGGATGTGGTTCTTGTCGGGATGAAAGATATGTTCTCGATGGACCAGGCGTACGCCAATAACCCTTGTGACATCTAAGAGGGGAACCAGCACGAAAGACAAGGCTAACAGCAAGTCATTTTCCGAGAGAATCCGCAGTGCAGGATCATTCATGGAGAATTTGACAGTCAACGTCCCCAAGAGGAATCCCAAGGTCATACTACCGGAATCTCCCATGAAAATCTTGCGGTTGTTCTCTGCTTTTCCAAAGATATTGAAGTATAAGTAAGGTATCAGCACACCCATCATCCCGGCGATGAGGCTCATATAAGAATACATGCCTTGTGCGTAAAAGAAGTAGAGAAATCCCCCCAAAGCGATGAAAGCTAAGCTTGCGCTCAGTCCATCGATGCCGTCGATAAGGTTGAAGGCGTTGATGGTATATACGATAAAGAACACGGTCAGGAAGATTCCTATCCCCGTCGGGATACTGTGGATCCCCATCAGTCCATAGAAATCGTTGAAACGCAGGTAACAGCTCGCTAAGATACATGCCACGATGATTTGCACACAAAACTTCAGTCTGGCATTCAGTTCGACAAGGTCGTCGACCAGTCCTAATATATAGATGACGGTCAGTCCAATCAGAAACAGGATTGTCCCTATGTGAATCGTGATGGTGTGTGTGATCCATACGGATGAAAAGGTAAAGATGCTGATGATCGTCGCTAGCAGCATGGATGGGAAGAAAGCGATTCCGCCTAATCGTGGAATTTTGGTATGGTGCATCTTTCGCCGATTGGGTATGTCGTAAAGGTTGTGCCTCTTACAGAAATTTAATATCTGCGGAGTCGCAATGAAGCCACAAACCATGCTGATCAGGAAGGACAACAAGGTGGGTAGCATACAGTGAGTGCTCGCTAAATTGTTAAGCATTACTATTTCTTTTAATTCAACTTATAAACCCACTCTTCGTCTTTTTATTGCATTAAGTCGTAATAAAAAATGTGTATGTATGTGAAATGCATGAAGTGAATGGAGGGAGGAAGTGCAATATTTATATTGTAATTGCGTTATCAGTCAGTACAAAATTTATATTCTATGGGTATTTATAAGGGGAGATTACTTTTCTGTGATAATACACTGTGGGGATTGCTGAACTTCCGCGGTGATGTCCTTGATTACATGAAGGGTCAAGGATATGATATTCATATTTGTGCCCCCAACGACGGAGATGACCAAATGAGAGCTCAGATTCCTGATTGCTATCATTATATCCCGGTCAAGATGGCAAAGAACTCAACCAATCTTTTGGGCGATATGGCGTATTTTGTGCAATTGATCAGGATCTTTAAGAGAATCCGTCCTGATTATGTTTTTACTTATACGATTAAGCCAAATATTTATGGAGCCTTTGCTGGAAAACTGCTTCGAGTAAAAGTATGTGCCATGATGGCAGGAATGGGATATGTCTTTATCAATGATGGTATGATGGCACGTTTCGTTAGGAAATATTATAGTCTTGCATTGCGCAGTATCCAGCATTTGATGGTATTGAATGAAGGAAACGTGCAATACCTAAGGGAGCACCATTTTGTAGAACCTTCTAAAATTGTATGGCTCAAAGGCGGTGAGGGCGTGAATTTGGAAAAGTTCCCTTATTTCGACAATTCATCTCAACAAACGACTTTCCTTTTCATCGGAAGGGTCTTAAAGGACAAGGGCTATCGTGAGTTTGTGCAGGCGGCTACACTCATCAAGGATAAGTATCCTGATGTCTCGTTCGAGGTGTTGGGTGCATTTGATGCTGCTTATCCCAACAGTATCCCATTGGAAGAGATAAAGAAGAATGTTTCTGACGGAATCATCAAATATGAAGGGTTCACAAGTGATATAGTTAAAGTCTTAAAAAGAAGGGGCATAGTAGTTGTCTTGCCTTCTTATAGTGAGGGCATGAGCCGTTCTTTGATGGAAGCATGTGCAGTAGGAAAACCCATCATCACATCAGATATATATGGATGTAAGGAATTTGTTGATGATGGCGTTAACGGTTTTTTAGTGCCTCCTCAAAATGCTATAGCCTTAGCACAAGCTATGGAACGTTATATAAAACTGCCATTAGAGAAGAAATGTTCTTTTTCCAAGACGAGTAGGCAAAAGGCTGAGCAAGTCTTTGATGTCAGGCATGTGTATGGAATCTATGATGAGATCTTAAAAGATTAGTCATGAGATGCCCTTTTTAAGAGTGAACGGTAATAACTTAAGTATTGATAAACAGTAGTATTTATATCATATTTTTTAGCTTGCCTCAAACAGTAATCAGATAAGGACTCATAGGCATTAGGATCATCCATAATGGCTTGAATCTTTTTTGCAAGTGCTTTTTCTTTGCTTGTAGGGAAGCAGAGTTCACGATTGCCTACGACATCGCGCAGCCCCTCAACATCTGATACAATGACTGGTTTGCCTGCTGCCATGCACTCTACGGCTGATAGTCCAAATCCCTCCCAGTGTGACGATAATACGCCGATATCAGCACTACGCCATAACTTGGGTATATCTGTTCGATTACCGAGGAATCGGCATCTGTCACTTACGTTCAATTGCTTTGCCAAGTTCTTGCAGACTTGGAGCCTGTCTCCATCTCCGGCGAATACGGCAATGTAATGATCTGGCAAATAAGTAAGAGCTCTTATTAAACAATCCTGGTCTTTTTGTTCTCGGAATTGCGCGACTTGGAGAATGAATATATCTTTGCCTGTCAGGTGAAGATGGGCTCTGGAGATGGGCTTGGCGGTTGCATATAGCTCCGTGTCTATACCATTAGGCACTACAACGATGGCTTCATCTTGCCGGTGGAGATGAGCTTCCATGGCCTTCTTTACACCGTCAGATATACAAAAGATGTATTGATAGGGCTTGTAAATGCATCTGTCTATCCATGTCGTCCATGTATGATTAAAGCGTTTGTTAGATGTACTATGCTCAGTTGTTACTAATTGTGCACCTCCTCTGAAAAGGAATTTTGCAATCGATACCCAGTATTGTGACGGAAACAGATGCACATGAATGATATCGAACTGCTTGATGTATTTCTTCAAATAGAAAATGTTGATAGGATTGTAAATGCCACCCCACGCATTGATTGCATGTATGGTGATGCCTTGCTTCCTTAGTTCCCCCATAAATGGTGAGTTCGTGCCATCAAGCACGAGCAATTCTATGTGTTCTTGTTGTGCCATCATCGGCAATTCATCAACAAGGAGTTTTTCTGCGCCTCCAATCAGGAGACTGTTGATGACATGGAGAATCTTCATTTCTTGTTATCTATCAAGTGAAAAACGAGCCCTAAAGGCTTACATAGATATGCCCAAAAAGGTATTTGATAGGATGCCAAATTGATTTTTCTGTTAGTGCAAAAGCTGAATCTCCAGAAATTGATCCACGATCTTGCCTTTATCTTCAATGGAACGGGGCAGTGTGCTTGCTCTGCATAGCAGAGAAGAGCGCTCTGCCAATTGTTCTTTCTCAATTTTGTAATATGGGCAGATAAGCCATCTGGCTGGTACTCACAATAATAGATGTTCTTAAAGAAATACCGGGTCTTGTATCTCAAGGCTATACGATTGAAGACCACGGCCTCTGGACAGAACTTCTCGCCTGGGAATATGGGGAAAGGGTATGCTTTTAACACAGATGTCTTGATGACCTCTGCCAAGTCTCCTTGGTTGGAGGCTTTGTTCCTGTACTTAAAATCAAAGTGTGTACATTCTGTAGTCTTAAAGGATTGATCAGCTCCTACTGGAATTCCGTTTTCGTAAAACCTCATTCCGCATACCACACCGACATCCTTTGACTGTATCATGGAAGTTTCCTTGATAATGGTGGCGATGGAGTCTTGCGGTAGCCAGTCATCACTATCAACGATAAAAAACCATTGACCTTTGGCAAGATGAGCTGCTTTGTTGATTTCAGCAGCCTTGCCAGAATTTGATTCATGATAGTATCTGACTGGGAATGAGCATTTGTGATGTCTGATCATGTCTTTGATGACAGCGTCTGTTCCATCAGTGGATCCATCGTCGATGACTAACCATTCGAAGTCAAATGTCGTTTGCTTGATCAGGCTATGGTATAGCCTGGGAAGACTGTATGCTCTGTTGTATGTAGTTGTGAATACTGTAATCATACAAAGGGTCTGATTAATAATTTAAAGAATAGTATCCATTTGCTGTTCATCACGCTGTAATGATGGAAAAGAGCATGGACAGCATTCCTTAATCTACCATGCTTTTCCATGAGAAAGAAGTCTTCGAATATTTCTTCTGTGTATGGATCCATCACCTTCTGGTTTGTCTGGTAGAAACTCTTGATTGCGTTAAGATGGGAATAAGACAAGACGGTTTTCCCTCGGTTGAAGAACTTCTTAGCCTTTTGTACTTTGTTTTCCTCATTATATCCAGTAACTGTGTGGCTATGGCGTCGATATAACATCAAATTCTGGTCGATACAATATAATTTACCGAAAGTGAGCGCAGCCAGTGTTACAAGATGATCATGCATGGCAATAATTTTTGGCGTGTTAAGGCATATATCCCTTAGGGCTTTATTGAACATGATCGCACAGCCTTGAATGCCACTATTCATGAAGAGCTCTTCTTTTAAATTCCGAGGAAAGCAGATGGTGGCTTTCCCTTCTATCTTTTCCTTGTCGTCAAAATACATATATGAATTGCAGGCAATAGCAGTGGGGATGCTATTGTCAACTTTCATAAAAGCATTGATCAATACCTCGAGCTTGTGCTCCAACCAAATATCGTCTTGGTCGCAGAAAATGGAAAAAGGCGCTGTAGAAAAACTGAGGGCATGAAGGAAGTTCCTGCCTGAATCATGGAGGCATTTACCATCTTCTATCAATTGGATTCTTGGGTCATCACGGATGAAATCTTTGATAATAAGGACTGTATTGTCAGTTGACCCATCGTCATGGATCAGCAAATGCCAATCTTTAATAGTCTGGTTCTGTAAGGAGCGTATTTGTTGTGCGATATATTCTGCCCCATTGTAAGCCGCCATAACAATGTCAATTCTGTCTTGCATGATCTATTTTCTTATTTAGAAGAAACGGTAGAAAAGCCCAAAAGAGATATTGGAGTTGAAGGGAGAAGTTGTAGAATATTAATTCTGCAAAGAAAGAAAGAGTGATATTATTTAAAAGGATTGTGTATAAAACATTTGATAGCTGTCCATTTGTTTTGTATTTCTTATATAGGTATCCGAAAGCTACGCCGTAGATAATGGAAAACACCAAGATTCCGATATTGCCAAAGTCTGTGTAGAAAGGATATAGACAGGTATAAGTATTTGTATATGCTGGAGTGCCAACGAAGGGGAGAATCGTTTGGATGGGTGCCGTATCTCCTCCAAGGGCGTGGCTAATAGCATAAAGAAAGCGAAACGTGTTTTCTCCGAAGTTGATGGAAGAACAAGCTATTGCATGATAGTCAAAAGCCCCCATGCTGGAGAGTAAATACATGCTAAGAAAATCTGCAATATCAAAACTATCTGCATGGTTGGAACCTGAACGGATCATTTGTAAGAGAATAGAAAACCCAAGAAAGACTGTCCCGCCAATGATAAAATGTCTTATCTTGATCTTTCTTTGTGCATAAAGAACAAATAATAAAGTAAAGAATATGCTGAGGAAAGTGAGTTTCGACATAGATACGATTGCCGTCATCACATTGATGATAACGAGCCAAATTGTTAGGTATGTTTTCTTGATGTATATTTGTGCTAAGAAGAGACTTGTAAAGCATAAGGGTATAAAATAGGATATTATTTTCATGAAAGCGGGAGGTTGTATGGAAGGATCAGTACCCGTGTTCATGATTCTCAAATATCTGAACATCGTCTCTGGTTCCGTGGTGTAAGCAATGTAAATCATTCCTATACTCATCAGGGGAATAACAATGCTGACCACTAATGTGTAGATGTATATCACTCGCTTATTGGGCACTAAGATTTGGGCATCTTGTGAAGCAGAATGAGTTGCGCAAGATGTAACATAAGACGACAATGAGAACCCTAAGATCCAAATGGTAAAACACAAAGGGAAGATATGGTTGATCTTAAAGGTGTATTGCGCTGTGAGAAGATAGATAAAGATGATGAACCACCAAGACAATGGAGATATTACAAAAGGGGCGAACACGTCTTTTGAGTAATAATATCCCAAAATGACAATGAGGGTAAGCAATATGAAGACACCAGCCATCATGCCGTTTGGTATTTCCTGTAATTCATGTACATCAGTAATGCGACGAGAAACTCGCTAAAGGCTGCCAGTGCACATATGCCAATAGATTTGAATACTGGCGCAACTGCAATAGCTGCCACAATAGAGAAAAATGCTACAGTAAGGTAAACATTACGAAAGGCATTTGTAGTCTGTTCATTTCCTAACGCAACCAGTCCCATCTGTCCATACCATCCTCCCAATCCAACAAATAGAGGGATCATGCTCAAAATCCTCACATATATAATTGCTCCATCATACCTTGCTCCGAATAGCAAAGGAAGTAGAGGTGCTGTTAGGAATATGCAAATAGACAATACAAGCATTATCCCAAACACCCAGTTACGTAGACGGGTGAAGATTTGCTTTGCTTGCAATCTGTTTTTAGCAGATAACGTACTAATCTTTGGAAAGAAAACCTGGTTGATGGGAACGTACAATAAAAAGATGAGAGCCCTTACAATCCTATCTGCAGAGGTATAGTATCCAATGGTGACAGTAGTGCAATAGAAGCCTAAGATGATGACGAACAATTGCGTGTAGATGCTTGTCGAAGCAGTAGAAAGAAAAAGGGGGATACTGTTGCTCATCTCTTCTTTGATACCATACCAAGTGGGGCACTGTATCGTTACTAATTTTTTCTTGATTAAATATGCGTCAGAGAATAGGGCAGCAAAGACAAACACAATAGACTGTAGGAGTGCTGCCTCATTATAGTCGTCCTCTTGCTTGACTAATAAGAAAATAAGAGGGAGGCAAATCACTTTTGCTATCGTATTGATCATGGAGAAGACTCTGATCTTGCCAATCCCCTGAAATAAAAACATATAAGTTAATGAAGAGCCAACGATCATCGGCCATGTTGCCCATATTGTCACCCTGTATATTTGAAAGTCTTTAATTGTAAAGAGCAGGATAGTCATGAGGAGCGTTGACAAGACAAGAAGTAAGATCTTGGCAGAGGCGATATTTGAGAAGATAGTGTCACGGCTTGCTTGGTCCTTTGCCTGAGCTATTCTTTTCGTACCTGAGAGATTAAACCCAAAATCTACGAATAATGTGAAATATTGGATAAATGAATATGAAAAGCCTACATAGCCATAGCCTTTGGGCTGTAATACATATAGCAAATAGGGCATTACTATAAGTGGAAGAATATAGTTGACCCCTTGCAGGATGATAAGGAAAAAGGTGTCAGTTAATTCTTCTTTGTCACTCTTCATCACTTCCGCCTTACTTCGTTTGTTTCTTATTTCTTGCTATTTCTGTAATCTTTCACAGATTCCTTAAAGAGTATGGTGCAAATAGCCAGGAACAAAGAGATGAAGAAAGCAAGGATCGTTCCAAGCATTCTCTTGGGCGCGGATGGCTTGAGGGGAATTGTTGCTGGCTGGATTGTTGTATATACAGGTGTCTTTTCTTGCAGTTTTGCTTTCGCTTGCTCTAATTGTGTCATCATCTGAGTATATATATTATACTTCAGTTGCATGTCATTTTCTAAATCTTCGGTTTTAGAGCGATAAGACTCAAGCACGAGATCCTCGTTCTTGTCTGCATAAGCTCCATATAGCCTACGGGCTTTCTCGTATTGTTCCTTGCTTTGTTTAAACAATCCTTGGTAGTATTTGACGTCATTACGAGCTTTGGAAGTCCGGTAATCTATGACGTAATCTTTCAGACGTGTTAAGACAATAGTGGCTATTTGCTGGGCAACTACAGGGTCTTGGCATTCACAGCTGATGGTAATCATCGATGTCTTTTGGTCTACCATGCAGGAGATGCTTGAACTGAGAGTATTTGATATTTTTTCCTCTTGCTTATTGAAATGCGTGGGATTTAAACGTGAAAGATCCTCTTTCACGGGATGTCCTTTCTTGACATTCCACCAAGGTTTCTGCTGATGATTAGAAAAATAGTCGTAGATGGAAATCTCCTGACGGTTTCCCAACAGTATCTTTTGTTTCATCAATTCTGCTTTGAAAACAGATGTTGAAATCACCTTCGGATAAATATCGGGGCTAATGGCATCTTCCTCATTACTAGTTTTAAGTCCCACTAAGCTTGATAGATTCCCTAAATTGCCCGACAATAGACCATTATTACTTTCGGGAAGAAGTATTGCCGTAGAAGTATAGGATCTTGGTAAACTGAACAGGTAGACAATGGTAACTCCTGTTATGCAGGTTATGATTGCCGTAAATAAAACCCAGTCAGTTTTAATCAAGTGCAGAAGTCTAAAAAGACTTTCTGTGGAAAGCACAGTATTTTCTTCTTTCATATTGCTTGTTCCGCTTCTAATAATCAGTTCGTTTGGATGATTTTTTTGCATCAGATCGAGATTTTTAATACTCCTTCTCCTCCCCTCACCATGGGGCGAGGGCTCCTGCCGTCACGACGACGGAGCAGAGAAGGTGCGACCGCATGGGGTTCCGTGAGGTTCCGCAGAAGTACCGTCCCAGCTGGACCATCCAGTCCAATATTTCTATCAGGTGCCTTTTGCCATGGGGCAAGGAAGGCTTGTATGTCACTTTTATTTTATCAAGTTCGCGATGCTTGCTATCACCATGGCGATGCTTGCCACGCTACTGCCTATGCCGAGCCACTGGCTCACCGAATTGATGTCGCGCTTGGGCTTGGAAGGAACGACGATCTCACACCCTGGCTGTACTTTGGCATGGTGGGCCACACGTGCCACCTTGCCGTTCATGTATACGATGAACGCACGGCTTTTCTTGGCCCTGTTGCCCCAGCCGCCTGCCTGGTCGATGTAGTAGGAGGGACGACGTCCCTTTTCGTAGACCACGGTGTTGGGATACATCACGTCACCACTGATCTTGACGGTTCCATCATATCTGGGGATGTATAGTTGGTCGCCTTCACGCAAGACTAAGTCTTCATCGCCGCCAGGATTCTTGATAGCCTCTGCCAAGTCGATGCCTACAGGATAACTGTCGGAGAGTTGCAACAAGGCTTTGTTCAGAGAGTCCTTAGCCATGTTATTGCCGACTTGTGCCTGCAGCAGACGTGTAATGCTCTCGATCTTAGCACGCTCGTCAGGGGATGTGCGGCGCAGCAACCTTGCCCCGTTGATATAAGCGAGATCGGTTACTCCCCCAGCTTTCTTGACAAGGTCGCTGAGGCGTTCGTCCTTCTTACTTAAGGTATAGGTACCAGCAAACATAGCCTCTCCCGCTACGTAGACATTCTGCTGCGTATGGAATCCGGGACTCTTGCGTACATAAACCTCGTCGAAAGGCATGAGCTTGAACCCTGGCGTCCCATCCACGACAAAGCCGTCTTTAAGGGATAACGTATAGGTTTGGGAGATGATACTGTCAGCAGATGTCGCCTTGGGGTTGACAATACGGCGTGCCACGTCTACCTTAACCGTAGAGGCTTGGTCTTTCAACCCTCCTGCTTGCAAAACAAAATCCTCGATGGTCTCGTTATCTGCATACTTGTAAATGCCAGGATATTGCACCTCGCCATGAATCGTGATGGTCTGTTGGTTCTGTATCTCAGGCTTGGTAGGCACGAATACGACGTCATTCTCTTTCAGGGGCACGTCGGGTACAGTGCCATCCATGATGCCGCCTAAGTCCAGGCTGATGACTTCCAACGTGCGGTCTTTCTTCATGCGGTGCATCACACCACGGTTAGTAAAGGCACTCTCAGTCATGCCCTCCGCATGTTCAAGGAGCGTACGCACGCTGTAGATGTCGCCACTCAACTGATACATGCCGGGACGGAAGACTGCACCTTTTACCTCTACCGTATTGTGGTAGCGCGGCAACACGGAGTCGACGGTCACGGAGTCGCCGTCAGAGATCCGGAAAGAACTCATGTCGAACTCCTCAACATTGAAGACAGCATATTCCCTACCTGTCTTACGGTATACCCTCACTGCCTTGCGATAGGCATCACCCGTGAATCCGCCAGCATATTTCATCAACGTGCTCACGGTCTCGTTTTTCTTCATCTCATAGATCATCGGTCGTTTCACCTTGCCAGTGATATTGACTAAGCAGTCATAAGGTCCGACAACGATGACGTCATTGTCTGCTAAACGCACGTTGCCGGTCAGCCGACCGTTCAGGATATAGTCGTAGATGTCTACTACGGTGACGAGGCGGTTGTTCCGATAAACCTTGATATTGCGCAAGGTACCTAAATCGTTGGTCCCACCTGCCATGTAAAGGGCATGGAAGACGGTGGCAAATGCGGAAAGGGTATAGGTTCCTGGAGCCTTCACTTCTCCCATCACATTGACCATGATGGTTTTGGTCTGCCCAACGGTCAGGCGTATCTTACTGCTACTGTACCTGCTGCCTAATGTGGACCTGAGACGGGCATTGGCTTGTTCAACGGTCAATCCAGCCACGCTTACCGGACCATATCCCTCAATGGTCACCGTGCCATCTGGCGAGACCGTATCTTGGATGGTGCGTTGTGAAGCTCCATAAACATCAATGAAGACCGCGTCACCCGGTCCAAGCCGATAGTTCTGGGGCGTAGCGATGTTCATGTTGGGCTCGAAGGTGAGCAGTTTGTTGTTGAAGATGTCCCTGCCGAATACCTTGGGCTTTTTCTCCTTGTCATCCACTTTCAGGGTATCGGAGTACAAAGCGCCCAATTCCTTGCTCATCGCGACAAAGTCTGGGTCGTCCTTATCGTAGGTATGCGTATAGTTGCTCTCAATGTCAGTCAGCTTCTGGTCGGTGTGCTTCGTGTCGCTCTTCTTTTTTTGCTCGTTGTTCTTGCGCATTCGGTTTTCAGCCTTTGCCTGGGTTTCGTCAGCCACTACGCCAAGTCCTTTGTCCTTTATGGTACGCTCGTATTGCTTGCGAACACGCCGAATTTGGGAGATGTCCACACCTTGTTGCATTAACTTGGTGACGATCTGCGCATTGCTCGTACCGTTCTTCTTCTCCTTCATGACATAATTCATCACCTGAGAATCCGTCATGGACGTTTGCGACCTCAGTTCCATAGGGATGAGAAACATGAGGAATATGGATAAAATAAAGATTCTCTTCATCTTTTTCTCTTTGTCTTTATAACTCTAAATGAGGCAAAATGTTGCATTCTCTATATTATTAAAATGCCAAATCATCTATTAGTGAGTATAAATATCGATGCAAAGGTAATAAAAAGTTCTATTATTCTTGGGGAATTCAAGAATAATTTATACCTTTGCAAACACTTCCGTTCGGGCTTGACTGGATTTGACAGCGGGTTGGAATGGTACGTAAGCACGCAGAGCGTCGATGATTGGCTCTTAAATCTCAGTTGTCAAAAATTAATTGGCGAAAACAATTACGCTCTCGCTGCCTAATCGAAGTACAGTAGATTACTGGCTTTATCCCGTCACAAGGTGATGGGACGAGACATCGCTCCAAGGATGTTGTTCCGAATCTGAGGGCTTAGCGGTGCAGGTAAATCGGAAATAGTCGGGCAATGCCTCGCTTGCCCGGTGAAATTTTAGAGGATAAGGTGCCGGTTGGTGGTCCAGGTCTTGCCGTCACACGAAAATCAAAGGCTGGAATAAACGTGTAGAAAGCGTATGGTTTCCCTGTTTGGACGAGGGTTCGAATCCCTCCAGGTCCACGAAGAAAAGGGTAGTTGTGGTGAGCAACTACCCTTTTTCTTATAGCTTTTTTTTCGTAAATAGGTTGACAGGTTGTCAAAACCCTTTGTACATCGGGCTTGCAACCTGATTTGAGGTTGACAAAGGTTGACACGAGGTTGACAACTTATAGTCAAAAGCAAAGCGATCATGCAAAATTCTCGAGAGAATTTGTTCCCATCGTGAAGGTTTTGCACTGCAAGAGCATAGGTATTGCATGAAATTCTCGAGAAAATTTAGCAGAATATGTGTGTTTCCTGTCAACCTTAGCTGGTCAGGCACCTGTCGATTTCCTACAAATCCATTCGTTGGCAACGATGTCCCTATGTTCTTTCTTGTATGCTATTCTTAACGTAAGATTCCCTACCCTGATATTTCCTGATGTTTCCTGTTGCGTACCGAGATGGGAAAAAATACAGAAAACGTTTGGAAGATTGAATGATAATTCCTATCTTTGTCGTGGTCTTTACCATTAGAAACCATTATATAGACCTTTTTGTAAACTTATATATAACCTTTTAAAACAGTTTAGTATGCAAAACAAATTAATGGCAATGGGCGCGTTCGTGCTCGCGTGTTTGTTACTTTCAGCTTGCGAGAAAGTTAAAGTGAGTGATGAAGAATCCCAGGAACACGGGGATGGCATCGAATTGGTTTTCCATGTAGATAAGTTCGAACAGGTCCCGTTCGTGAAGGACGTTGCAGTGACGAGAGATGCCGTGCCCGTGGAGCAGTTGTGCACACGGCTTAATTTCGCTGTGTTCAGCAATGGCACCAAGGTGAAGTCAATAGCCCAGAGGGCTGGTGACAAAGACTTTGGTACGGTGAAGGTGGAACTGAGTAAGGGAAAGACGTTCCAAGTGGTGATCATTGCGCATAGTGGAGCCTCCTCCGCGACCATTACCTCTCCTGAGAAGATCTCTTTTGACGGGAAGGTGACAGATACCTTTTATGCATATCAGGAAATCACGGTGGATGAGTCCAAGGACTATTCCGTAGAGCTCAAGCGGGCGGTAGCCATGTTCCGGTTGATGGTCGAGGATGACACACCCAGCCAAATTCAGAAACTCCAGTTTAAATATACAGGCGGCAGCAGTACCTTCAATGCCGTGACTGGGCACGGTTGTGTCAATTCCAAGCAGACAGAGGAGCGCACGGTGTCCCAGCAAAGCAAGACTTTCGAGATCTACACCTTCCCCCATGAAGATACGGACGTGTTGAAAATCACCGTCAATGCCATGGATCCGGCAGGAAATATCCTCTTCACAAGAACCTTCGAAGATGTGGATGTCAAACGGAACATGATCACGCAATACTCCGGGAAGTTCTATGGGGAGATCGTCAACCCTGAGGCAAACTCATTTAAGTTCTTGGCAGATAACTATTGGGAAGAAAAAGATATGAAGTATTGATAACTTTCTGTTGAAAACATTGTGAAAGTCAATCCTTTTGATTATATTTGCAATGTTCTATTCAACATTAAAAAGGAGGTTATCATGAAGAACTTGTCATATCCCATACAGGCTTTTCTTCTTTTGCTATGCTGTGCCCTTTATGGCGTGACGGTCATGGCTCAAGATGCTTATGTAACTTTGGACGGGACAGTTCGTGACCTTGCGACAGGTAAAGCATTGGCTTACGTGAATGTGTCGGTTCCTGGAACACATATTAGTACGGTAACCAACTCGGATGGAGGATTTATCCTCAAGACAGCACGAAAGCCATCTGTCATTGTCTTCTCCCATGTAGGTTACCGTACCTACAGATACGCGGTTCAAGACCAACTCACGCGCCTGAAAGTGTCGATGAAACCTTCTGCAATTACCCTTGCCGAGGTCTTGGTGGATGCAGGAGAAGGGTGCTCCATCCTTTATGCTGCCATGGAGAGGATCCCCCATAACTTTGGCAAGGTGCCAGAGCTCTTCCGGGGGTTCTATCGGGAGACAACGCAGCGCGGTCGTCGATATATCTACGTGGCTGAGGCGGTCGTAAACATGTATAAGACTGATTATGCCAAGATGAACCATTATCTGGATCGGGTGGAGATCGACAAGGCACGAAGGATGATCAGCACCAAGCAAAGTGACACCTTAGGTGCCAAGATCATGGGTGGTCCTGTTCTCCCGATCTATATCGATTACGTGAAGGACCCGGCATTCCTCTTTAATGATGTGGACCTGGACAACTATAACGTGAGCGTGGATATCCCGACATCCATCAATGACCGTCCGCAAATCGTGCTTGCCTTGACACCTCGAAGAATCGTGGAGGATGCCTTGTATTTTGGTAAGGTGTATATTGACAGGGCTACTTTGGCATTTTCGCGCATTGAACTGCAGTTGGACATGAAGGACAAGGAGAAAGCGACAAGGTGCATGTTGGTCAAGAAACCGCAAGGGGTGAGGTTCAAGCCCAAGGAGATGTCCTTGTTAGTCAATTACAAACGGGATGAGGACGGCATCTCGCGCATCAGCTATGTCAGAAGCATGTCTAAGTTCAATTGCGACTGGAAGCGAAAGCTGTTCCATTCAGGATATACGGTGACTGCAGAAATGGTGGTGACGGATCAGTATCCACAAGACCAGGTCCATCCTATCCAAGGGAGGTCTTCGTTTGGTCCCAAGAGCTCGCTTTATGACAAGGTGGAATCGTTCGATGCGCCTGATTTCTGGGGAAAGGACAATATCATTGAGCCTACGGAAAGCTTAGAGGGCGCCATTGAGAAATTAAAGAAGAAATTGAGGGATCAATGAACCTATCGTCGAATGATTATTTCCACGACATCTTTTGCCGTATTGAAATTAATTCGTACTTTTGCAGCAAGTAGTCATAACCTGTGAGTATGCTTGAATTGAAGAATGTCTTTTTATCCCGTGGGGGACAGCCTCTCGTGTCCGACCTTTCTTTCGTCGTGAAAGAGGGGGAGGTGGTGTGTGTCGTTGGTGGGCACGGTGCGGGAAAGACATCCTTGCTGATGGCAATCTTGGGATTGCGTCCTGTGGAAAAGGGATATATCACCTTGGACGGGGAATGGATCAACGTTGATTCTGCTGAATCTTTCCGCAAAAAGATGGGATATCTCCCCCGGGACCTCACCTTTCCACAAGGGACGGTTGAGGAGTACATAGAGACGCTGACACACCTGAGGGGTAACCTGATTTCCTCTTTCTCCCAAGAGTCTTTGATGAAGGATTGGGAGAAGGTGGGGATAGATGCCGCATTCCTAAAGAGAGACATCGCTGCCGTGGAGATATCCGTGCTCAGGGCGATCTTCCTGACCGTCTTCTTGCAGATGCACAAGGAAGTGTTCTTGGTTGATCATCCGCAGAGCGACATGGAATGGCAATTGGTCCGGAGCCTCGCCTGTCAAGGATCGTGCGTGGTTGCCACGGCTATTGATGTTAGGGAAGGGCAGTATTGCGACAAACAGGTTGTATTAAACATGGAACAATAAATGGAATTGACGGTAATCGGATTTTGTTTGGGATTGATTCTTTTAGGCATTCCCCTGTATATCATGTACAGATTCAAGGTGGGACTGTTGAGCAAGGTGTTGATGGCATTCATGAAGATGCTCGCTTGCCTGGGTCTGACGGGGATCTTCCTTTACTATGTTTTTGAATGGGACAGTGTGTTGGTGAATATCCTGTGGTTCTTGCTGATGACCGTTGTCGTTTCCTTTACCACCTTGTCCAAGGCACGATTGTCTGTGTCCAAGCTCATCGTACCAGTTTTGGCAGCAACGGCACTATCCTCCTTGGTCTTCGGGCTGTTCTTCCTCTTTTTCGTGATGGGCATGAAGAACCCTTTCGATGCCCGGTGCTTTATCCCGGTTATGGGATTTCTCACGGGTAGCATGTTAGAGGTGAACTACAAGGCGTTGTCTACTTATTATATGGGACTGAAATACCATCAGCAGTTGTACTACTTCCTGTTAGGGAATGGTGCCACGCATGAAGAGGCAGTGACTTCTTTCCTAAAGCGTGCTTTGGAAAAGACTTCCACGTTTTATATCTCGCGGATGGGCTATCTTGTGGTGGGTCTCTCTCCTGTCGTGATATGGTCGATGTTGTTGAGTGGTTCCAGTGTCATCGTTGCCGTGGAATACCAGGCTTTGCTTGTCATCGCTTGTTTCTGCACGTCCATGATGGCATTGTTCGCGACCTTATGGATAGCAAGGAGATATGCCTTTGATGAATACAGTCGACTCAAGAATATAACTCCCAAGAATTTAGCAGAATGATCAGGTTATGCTTCGCAGGCTTCTTAGCCTTGACAATGTTGGTCGTGTCCTGTGGTGACACTGCCCGTCGTGTGGGTCAGGTCTGGAACGAGAGCAGGGTAGAGGAGCAATATGTCCCTACAGGCTCTCGATTGGACACCCATCCTCAGAAAGAAGAGCTCTCTTTTGAGATTCCGAAGAGTCCATCAAGTCTTCCGGAATTGATTCTCAAAAGGGAGGGCTACACGGTCTCCTACCATCCTGAGAGGAAAGTCCCTAATTGGGTGGCCTGGCATCTGACCAAGCAGCACACGACAGGAAAGAACAAGCGTAACAAGGTCTCCTTTCAAGAAGATCCAGACGTCCCATTCCCCAAGGCTACGAATGCAGATTATTATAATTCCAGGTATGATCGTGGACACATGTGTCCTGCTGGCGATAATAAGTGGAGTGCAGAGGCCATGCTCCAGTCGTTCTATTTCACGAACATCTGTCCCCAGAACCAAAATCTCAACAGGTATGAATGGAATGACCTGGAGCAGCAATGCCGTGAATGGGCAAAGGAGTATGGTGCCATTGATATCTGCTGCGGTCCGATCTTTGAGGGAAAGGGGCGCCAGAAGACCATCGGCAAGAACAAGGTATGGGTTCCTGATGCCTTCTTCAAATGCGTGCTCTATTACCATGGTAAGGATTCAAAGGCGATTGCGTTTATCTATCCCAACCGCAGTATTAAGCAGGACATGTCTGCTTGTGTGGTAACAGTGGATGAGGTAGAACGGAGAACAGGCATTGACTTCTTTCCCGCACTCCCAGACAACGTGGAGAATAGGATTGAGGCAACGGCACGTCTTGCCGATTGGTAAATCATAAAATTCTATAATTCCTTGCAAGTTGCTAAAAAAGTTTGTACCTTTGCACATTGGAATATTAAGGCTAATTTAGCGTGAAAATAATAAAAGTGGTAGATGCCCTTGAACAATTCGCGCCTCTGCCCTTGCAGGAAGACTTTGATAATGCCGGCTTGCAAGTAGGATTAACAGAAGCGGAAGTCTCAGGGGCTTTATTGTGTTTGGACGTCACCGAGCAAGTCGTGGACGAAGCGATCGCATTGGGCTGTAACCTGATCGTCTCCCATCATCCCCTGATCTTTCATAAGTTAGCTCATATCTCTGGTGAGAATTATGTACAGCGAGTGGTCATGAAAGCCATTCAGAGCCATATCACCATTGTGTCGATGCACACAAATATGGACAATGCCCGTGGTGGGGTTAACTTCAAGATCGCCGAGAAGATGGGATTGCAGCATGTCGATTTCGTAGGTGGAGTGAAAACCGTGCAAGGCGTGGATGGATGTTCCTTGGTCATGGGCGATTTTTCTGAACCCATGGCTGCAGATGATTTCATCCTCTTGTTGAAGAAGGCGTTCGACGTAGAATGCGTCATGTGCAATCAGCTCTTGCGCCGGGAGATCCGGAAGGTCGCCATTTGTGGCGGGGCAGGCTCTTTCCTTCTTGGGGATGCCATCAAGGCGGGTGCGGATGCCTTCGTCACGGGGGAAATGCATTACCATGAGTATTTCGATCATGAGCAACAAATCCAGATCGCTGTCATCGGGCATTACCAGAGCGAGCAGTTCACGCAGGAAATCTTCAAATCTATCATTGAGGAGCAATGCCCTGGCGTGAAGTGCTATTTGACAAAGACGAACACGAATCCAATCATTTACTTATAGAAAAGAGAATATTTAATAGATAAGCATTATGGCAAAGAAAGATCCTACAGAATTATCTGTCGAAGAGAAGTTGAAGACACTTTATCAGCTTCAGACCACTTTATCGGCAATTGATGAGAAACGCGCCTTAAGGGGAGAGTTGCCTTTGGAGGTACAGGACCTTGAGGATGAGCTTGCTGGACTGAATACTCGTGTCAGCAAGATTCAGAACGAGATCCAGGAATTTAATGATGCCGTGACCCAGAAAAGGAATGATATCGTTGCCGCCCAAGCCAGCGTTGAGAGGTATCAGAGGCAGTTGGATGATGTCAAGAACAACCGCGAGTACGATACGTTGAGCAAGGAGATCGAGTTCCAGAACCTAGAGATTGAGCTGTGCAACAAAAAGATCAAGGAAGCCCTTGTGAAAGTGGAGGAGAAAAAGCATGACTTAGAGGAAACGGATACGTTGATCAAGGACCGTGAAGTGGCTCTTCAGGAGAAGAAAAGCGAACTGGATGAGATCATGCAGGAGACAAGGGATGAGGAGGACAAGCTGAAGGCTAAGGCCAAGGAGCTGGAAGCAAAGATAGAGCCTCGTCTGCTGCAGAGCTTCAAGCGCATCCGCAAAAATGCCCGCAATGGCTTGGGTATCGTCTATGTACAGCGTGACTCTTGTGGCGGTTGCTTTAACAAAATCCCACCTCAGCGCCAGTTGGACATTAAGATGCACAAGAAAATCATCGTTTGTGAATACTGTGGACGTATCATGATCGATCCTGAGCTTGCTGGCGTGAAGGACAGCAATGCGGCTACCGTTACGG
>ONBG01000002.1 GCA_900316015.1 uncultured Prevotella sp.
CAAGGAGGTTTACACCCAAACAATGTTAATGGCAAGGCATCAGAAAATAGCTAAACTCTTTGACGAAGACTTTTGGGGTACGCAATGACGAAGTCAGGACATCGAAATAACGCAACCCTTCGAAAGCCAATTCTACTCGACGTTCTTGACGAACAGCCTGACGAACATCTTCTTGTGTAGACAATTCTGCTTTCTTCAATCCAGGAAGATTCACCCTTCCCCTGATTTGATTGATGGTTTGGTCAAGAACTTGCTGCGTAACGGCTGCGGGGCTTGCTTCATTAAGAGCCTCCAAGTAACTTAACAAGACTTCTGCATAGCGCATAACTGGAGTATAAGTGTAAGTACTTCCTAAATTATTGGTGATGGATGGATCACATCCTTTTTTAGGACAATAGCCATCAAAAAGTGGGAAGCGGTTATAGCTGTCAGAGGTATTCGTACCTTTGAAACAGTCGTATACAATATCATTGTAAACCGTTCCTCGATAGCTACCAAGTGGAGGCAAAAAGATGGAAGCATACAAACGAAGGTCACGATTTGCATAAGGATCATCGTTGCTATAGGTCGGAGACTTATCAATACTCTTACCATCCGCACAGAAATAAGACTTCACGAGTTCATTATATGGAGCAAATTGGTGCCATCCCCCATATGCACACTCTGGATACAGATACTGATAACGCGAGGTCGTAAACTTATCCTTAACATAAGTAATACAGAAGACCTGTTCTGGGCTCTTTTCACCGCCGATCTGGAAGAGTTTCTCATAGCTTTCTGCCCCATTGCTCTTATCGATCTGATAAACGCCTGAGTCAATGACCTTCTTCAAGACTTCAGCGGCATCCGTCCATTTATTTTCCGCCAGATAAAGTCGGCTCAGAAGAGTTCGGGCTGCGCCACTCGTATAACGACCAAGGTCAGAGGCATCATACTTCTCCGGTAATACGGCAATAGCATCCTTGAGATCCTTTTCTACTTGATCATAAACTTCCTGCTGTGGAGTCTGCGAGATCGTATTTGCTTCATCTACCGTAAGGGGTTTCAAGGGCATCGGAACATCCTTAAAATAGAATGCCAACGAGAACAGATAATACGCCCTTAGGCATTTTACCTCCGCCTTATATTGCTCTTTCAGCTTATCATTCATAGGACAAGCATCTATATTCTCGAAGAAGGTGTTATAACGAGAGATATGCGAATATGCATTTGCCCAATACCATCTTAGATTTCCATTGGTAGCTACCGTATTAGAACTTGCCATCAAGGTGGTAAAATTCTCCTTCTCAGTACCATTGCCACCTGCGAAATCAAGATATAGCAATCCTTGCGGCGTCAAGAAATCATCGTGAGACCATCCACTCTCAAAACGATAGCAGCCTACCAAAGCCAAGCGAGCATCACTTTCTCCCGTCCAGAAATTTGCATTGGAAATAGCTGAGGGTGGATTTTTCTCAAGAAGATCATCAGAACAGGACGTTATGCCCAAAGTCAGCATACATGTTAAACAAGATATGCCTGCATATTTTATTGTATCAAATATATTTCTCATAATCATTTCAATGTTTAGAATCTTACATTCAGTCCAAATGAATAAATGCTATTAATAGGATAATAGTTTGGAGAATCCCCTGTACCAATCTCATTCTCTGGATCCCAGCCCTTATAGAAGCTATTGATTGAAAATAGGTTTTGACCACTTACATAAATCCGTAGGTTTTCAATACCTAAATTCTTTACCAGCCGTTTCGGGAATGTGTACCCTATTTGTAAAGTCTTCAGGCGAAGGAAACTGGCATTGCGGGTCCAATAATCAGAAATCTGAAGATTAGGATTGTTCATATTCAAGGTTTCCAACCGAGGATATTCTGCCCATTTATTGGGATGCTCTTGGGTCCAGCAATGATCTGCTTGCCAGCGCTGGATTTGTCCACCATTATAAAAAGCATAAGCCATATAAGAACCAATCAGGCGCTTATAGCCGCCCATCCCTTGGAGGAGAGCAGAGAGGTCAAAGCCTTTATACTGAGCTGTAAGATTCAATCCATAATAATATTTCGGGGTAGTGCTGCCTAATACCGTACGGTCATAGTTCGCATCTACTTTCCCATCCGGAACCCCATCGGGTCCTGAAATATCCTTATACTTAACGTAACCTGGTTTAAGGCTACTTTTCCCAACAAGTTGCTCTGGAGCTCCATCTATCTCTGCCTGATCTACGAAAAGCCCATCCGTCTTGTAGCCATAAATAATGCCAATAGGTTGTCCTACAATACGATTGTTATTTATCTCGGCCTTTGAGCCATTTGATAGCTTCTCCACAGCATTTTTGATCCATGTAAAGTTAGGAGCAATACTATAGGTAAAATCATGACCTATCTTTCCATTATAGGTAAGGTTGACTTCTATGCCCTTATTGGAAACAGCACCCACATTCGATTGCCCCACGGACATACCCATGATAGAAGCTACCTCTACAGGAGCTAAGATGTCTGATGTATACTTGTAAAAATAGTCTACCGTACCAGAAAGAGCACCATGGAAGAGATGAAAGTCAACACCCACATCCGTTACAGAAGTCTTCTCCCAGGTAATGTCTTGGTTCAGGTAAGTCGTCATGGCAGCACCTGCTTGTAGCGTTCCGCCAAAAGGATAGTCATATCCAAGATTATATGTTTGCTGATAAGGGTAAACTCCAATATTCTGATTTCCTAAGACTCCATAAGAGGCACGCACCTTGAAATAATCGAAAATATTGGAAAGGAAGGAATTCTTCCAGAAGGACTCCTCGGAAACACGCCAACCAGCAGATACGGATGGGAAAACGCCCCATCTATGACCACTGGCAAAACGTGAAGAGCCATCATAACGAATATTTGCTTCCAACAAATAGCGGTCTGCGTAATCATAGTTAATTCTTCCGAAATAAGAAATTAAGGTATAATCTGACAGATTACTACTATTGGTCGCCGTTGTGGCATCACCAGAAGTCAGCTCATACAGATAATTGTTAGGGAAAGTATTACGATAGCCATTCAGGTCACGGTCTTTCGTTCGCTCTAGAGAAGTTCCCAACAATGCTTTGATGGAATGCTTTCCAAAAACATGTTCATAATTGGCATAACTCTCAACATCTGTATAGCTATTATTGGCAGAATACACATTAAGATTGGCAGGACCTACAGTCTTTGTCTCATCAAAATAAGTGTTGGCATTATAGGTCTTATTGTAGGATGTCCAATAATTACCTCCCAGCTTGCCGGTCAGAGACAAGCCCTGAATAGGAGTATCCCACGTGAGGAGCGCTGAGCCACTGATATTTCTTCCGATGTTACGCACAAAAGATTCACTTGCCATCCATGCTTCTGGACTATAATTGTCTTGATAGCCAAAACTCCCATCGCTCTTCTTACCCGCGAATTGTGGTCCTTCGCGAACTGCATATCCAATCATACTCCCAATCTCATGGGGAGCTTTATACCTATTATTGTAGGCATTAATGCTAATGCTCAAGTTCAGGCGGTTAGACAAAGCAGCTTTCATGGAAAGAAGAGCCGTCATACGCTCATTATAGGTCTTATCCGTCATGCCATTTTGATTTCGATAACCCAAGGACAGATTATATGTCAACTTGCTGCTTCCTCCAGAAATACTTAAGTTATGCTGATGCTGGAAGCCATTGCCTGATTCGAGAAGCCATTTCAGATGATTTACATTAGGATAATGATCAGGATCACTTCCATCATGGAACTTCTGAATCTGATCCTGTGTATAGGCATCCTGACGCCCCATATTCTCCATAGCCATATTATAATAACTGGCATATTCCCAAGAGGGCAAGAAGTCAGGTAGTTCTGTTGCCTTTTGCCAGCCAAACTGTCCATTATAGCTAATAGTCGTCTTGCCTTCCTTTCCTTTCTTCGTCTCTACAAGGATGACTCCATTCGCAGCTCGATTTCCATAAATAGAGGCAGAAGCCGCATCCTTCAGAAATGATATATTTTCGATGTCGTTAGGATCCACATCATCTAAGCTCCCGGCAAGACCATCAATAAGCACAAGAGGGTCTGTACCCGCACTGGAGAATGTACCTGTTCCACGAATCTTCACATTTGCACCTGCTCCTGGCAAGCCAGAATTAGTGATGACGCTCAAACCAGGAGCAAGACCAGCCAAAGCCTGCGCTGTACTTGAGACAGGCTTATTCGCAAGCTCTTTCGCAGTCACAGAAGAAACAGAGCCCGTCAGGTCAGCCTTCTTCTGCGTACCATAACCGACTGCGACAACCTCATTCAGTGTAGTCACGTCTTCTTTCAATCTTACCATGATTTCTTGCTCACTCGCCTTGATCGTCTGTGTTACATAACCGATGTAACTAACTACTAAATAGGCACTTTGATCGATGCCAACAATAGAGAAATTTCCATCCAAATCCGTCACGGCACCCTGGGATGTCCCCTTCACGATTACACTTGCCCCTATAATAGGTTCTCCGTTGACATCCAGTACGCGTCCTTTCACTGTTCGATTATTCTGCAGTGTACTACTGACATTGATTAGAGTTGCAGATCTCGGTATGGGGGGGGCAGAAACCACGCCCGCATTCACGACCATGTTATTGATCAAAACCGTGGCCGTAATAAATACAATTTGTTTTAAGTTTACCATAAGTTTTCAAATTAGTTTGATTGACTTTTTTGATCACGGCTGCAAAATTATGGATTATTTTGCATCACAACATTATAATTTATTGCTTTATAATTGCACTTTTTCGATGTTTTCCATATATTTGCAACCATGGACAATTATGATATTTCATCATTGCATATCCTCACCCTAAAAACAGGATCTGCAGAACACGACCGCGATTGGAACTGAACAAAAATATGAAGAAGACCGGCAAATGGGAACATTACGTTGCGAAAGCCTGCAATTCTTGACGGTCACAAGGGTCGCCCCTACATTGCCAAAGAACCAAAGCTGGTCTCCAGTAACCGCATCATGATGCGCGTCTGGAACCGCGACTGGGATGTGCCCGGTCTGGGAGACGTATTGATGGACAAGATAACATTCACTGAATAACACCATATCAACATGAGAAAACTGATAACACTTTTGGCAATAGTCTTTACCACGGTTTTGCAAGCCCAAAATAAGACAATGGATGAGTTTGTGGACGGCGGCACCTATACCTTCCGCATCGGCAACTCCAGCCGCATCCTTGCTACAGTGACTCTGAAGCTCAAAGTCTGTAAACAGAAAGTACATAACGCGCTATAGTAAAGTGCACAAGTCAATGCACATTACTATTTCAGTCCCTCCATGTCAATGTCGTACACCATTGGCTCTGACTTGGTGTGTAGCAGAAACATCGCCATGTAAATCGGCAGATAGACAATCTTTCCTGATTGTCTAACATTGCCGTTGCAGAAGACGTACGCCAACGGAATAGCATAGTCTGTATTCGCCATGACGTTTGTGAGGGCGTTATGGCGCTCATAATCCTTACCAGACTTCACCACAATAGGTACGGTATGTCCGCCAGTTTCTATGACAAAATCCAACTCGCCCTGCCGCTTACTGTTGAAATAATAAAGGTCGAAGCCGTGGGCATGAAGCTCTTCAGCCACAAAGTTCTCGAAAATGGCACCGAAGTTGATACTGTTATCGCCGTTGAGGATTTTAAGCTGCAGTCCATCCGCATATTGTGCGGCAAGAAGTCCGACATCGTTCTGGAACAGCTTGAAGAGGTTACGGAGTTTTGAAAGCTTCAATGGCGGCAGAGGTTCTTCCACATTGTAAGTAGGCAGCGCCACTCCCGCATGGCTCATCCAAAGGAAACTGCTCTCATAACGGCTGAACTTCATGTTTTCATTGAGCTGCTTTAGGATGAACCGCTTATTCTTGGCGTTGAGTTCCGACGGGATGAGATCGAAGATGTCGTCGAGGTAGAACCTGTTATCGGGATCATACTGGGAAATGTCCAGCTTGTAGAGTTTGATTATTGCTGCCTGCTCGTCCATCACGTCACGCAGGTTGTGCGTGTCGATATATTTCTGAACAGCTGCAGGCATACCTCCTACTACCAAGTAAAGTCGGAACAGCTGCATCATACGGCTGTGTATGACATTATCAACGGGGGTATGGCTTGAGAAGCACTGCTGTAAAGTCTCCATAATCCTTGGCGCCGTTCCCAGTGCGTTGGCAAATTCCTCGAAGTCTATCGGAAACATTGTTGTGATGTCCATATAGCCTACCGGTGCGGACGAAAGACCTTTCAGCTCCACACCCAACAGTGAGCCGCTGAGAATATAGCGGTAGCTGCCATCGTCAACGAGAAATTTTATAGCAGTCACTATCTCAGGGCATTTCTGTACCTCGTCGAAAAAGACAAGGGTCTTGCCTGTTATCAATGGCTTGTCAGTGAATGCGCTAAGACGCAACAGTATGGTGTCGCTGTCAGCAGCATTCTTGAAGATGGTAACAGCCTCGGGAGTCTGGATGAAGTTTATCTCAATGAAGCTATCGAAGTGGGCGTTGCCGAACCTTCTGATTGAGTAAGTCTTACCTACCTGCCTTGCACCATCTACGAGCAGAGCCTTGTTGCTGGTCTCATAGAAATGCTCAATGTACGAGTCTATTTTTCGTGTTATCATAAGCTTGTCCGTTTTTCCAAGGCAAAATTAGGTGTTTTTGTCCTTTTTTCCAAGCTTTTTTCAGATTATTTGTCCGTTCTTCCATTTTTCAGGCTTTATTTTTGTACCAGTCTAACAAAGTAGACAGATAGTCTGAGGGTGTATCAAAATTCTGATGCATCCTCTAAATCTAATAAGACGTCATAACGATGATAAGAAAGATTTATTTCACCATAGCCTTGCTGCTTTCCGCAACCATGATGTTCGCACAGGAAAACACGGTCAAGCTGGAGACCCGCACGTTCTCCATCATCGGCAAAGACACGCTGAAGCTTGACGCATTCTATAAAAGCCCCTCCACACCCCCCCTCCTCGTCCACATCCACGGCGGCTTCGTGACCAGTTCACGCATTAACGCAGCACAAGAAGTGTGCTGCCGCTATATGGCTGAGCAAGGACGGTTTGCCATCAATGTCGACTACAGCTTGGCGGGCATCCACGTCAATGAGGACAAGACTATCAGCAACCCGTACAATGTCAAAGGCGAACTGGAAGAACGGTAATGAAGGTAATAGCAATACCGACATTGCTGAGGAGAGCGACGCTAAAAAGTACATCGCTGGCATTGAGGCGGCAATCTGGGGCGAGAGTATCCGCTCCTTCAGCGATATGCTTTTTCTCCTGCTTCCCCGCCTGACAGGTGTCGCCTAAAAGGCATGGTCTCCCTCCCCCGCCGGGGATGGCCGGGAGGGGGCTTTGGATATTTATCGCCGGTTCTTGTCCTGCCAATCATCCCTCTGGCGTAAACTTTAATGGAACTTTTTCAAGTCAAGCCTTGTTGATTGGGAATAAAATAGTAAATTTGCCCTCGTAAACTTATATATCATGAAGCAGATACTCTTATCAATCATCGTATCCATGACGTGTGCTGTGGCAATAGCACAGCATGGACCACAGGTAAAGGTAGAAAGTGGAATCATCGAGGGCATTGACTCATCCGGTGTATGTATCTTTCGGGGAATACCCTTCGCTGCTCCGCCTGTCGGCGAACTGAGGTGGAAAGCCCCACAACCAGTAGTGGCTTGGCAAGGAGTCAGGGAGGCAAAGAAGTTCGGACACGACCCTATGCAATACAACGCCTTTGGCGATATGGTCTTCGAAGGTAACGGGCAAAGCGAGGACTGCCTGTACCTCAATGTGTGGACACCTGCGAAACTTAATTCTCAAACTTCAAATCCCAACTCTCAATTCGACAAGCTGCCTGTCTTGATTTACTTCAACGGAGGCGGACTGGTCTCCGGCAGCGGCTCAGAACCACGCTATCAAGGCTTGCGGCTTGCCCGCCGTGGTATCATCGTGGTGACAGCTAACTACCGTGAGGGCATCTTCGGGTTCTTCTCCCATCCTCAGCTCACCAAGGAAGGCGGCTGCAATGGCAATCAAGGGTGGCTCGACCAGGCTGCTGCAATAAAATGGGTGAAAAACAACATTGCCGCTTTTGGCGGCGACCCCGACCGCATAACCATCAACGGCGAGTCGGCTGGCTCGCAGTCGGTGTGCGCACAGACGGTATCACCCCTTTCCAAAGACCTTATCGCTGGCTATATGTGCTCCAGCGGCTCGATAGTCTCCAACGCCTCACCTATCAGCCTGAAAGAGTCGGAGAAGATTGGTGAAGAATGGGCGAAGAAAAACGGCTTCAAGAAGCTTACAGACTTGCGGAAGCTCACGGCTGAGGAACTACTTAAGCTTGAGACACCTGCCTTTGGAGAAGGCACGAAGTGTATTGACGGAATATTTCTGAACGAAGACCCTAACAAGGTAATTGCGGAAGGCAGACAGGCGCAGGTGCCGTGTCTGTTGGGCAGCAACAATGCCGAGATGCCCTTATATGCCTTCGGCGGTGGATTGGATGCTACTCTTGAAAAAGCGGCTCCGATGGTTTCGGTTACTTTTGGGGTGGATGCCAATACCATTTACGAACTCTATGGCATCCACAGCAATAATGACATATTCAAACTGCAAGGTTATCAGCTTGGCGGCGATATGTTCATTGTATATGCCACTTGGAAATGGGCAGATATGGTGAGACAGTCGAGCCATAAGCCCGTCTACAGATATGTCTATTGCCACCCTCGCCCCGACATCCAGCTTGAAGGCAAAGCAGCAGGGCTTGCAGGTGGCACGGTAGATGTTGCCCCCAACGCTCCAAAAATTCCTTCAAATCCAGGTGCAGTACATTCCGCTGACATAGAGTATGCCATGGGCAACCTCTCCACAAACAGTGCTTTCTCATGGAAGGCTGACGATTATGCCGTCTCGGAGATATTCCAGCAGATGTATGTCAACTTCGTCAAGACTGGCAATCCCAACGGCTTGGGATTACCGCAGTGGGATGCTTACAACAGCGATGGCGAGGTGCCACCTACAATGTTCATTGACGTAAAGTCAGAACAGAAACGCCCATCAGACCTTGAAGCTCGTTATCACAAGATTGATGGATTTATTCAGTCGCAATTACAAAAGTGATTATTATGGATTATTTTGCATCGCAACATTATAATTTATTGCTTTATAATTGCATTTTGTCGTTATATCCCATATATTTGCAGTCATGAACAATTATGATATTTCATCATTGCATATCCTCACCTTAAATACAGGATATGCGGAACACGACAAAGACTGGAACTGGAAGGATGTGAGAAGTCCTTTCGCACGTTTGTATTATGTCACGAAAGGTGAGGCGTGGGTAGAGATAGATAAGCAACAGATTTATCTTGTGCCTAATCATCTTTACATGATTCCTCCTTACACAAGGCACTCAAACATCTGTACTGGCGTTTTTTGCCACTATTATATCCATATTTACGAAAATCCGGATAGTTTCAGTTTTCTCGAAGACCTACGGTATCCCTTCGAGGTCATTGCCCATGAAGAAGACAAGAACCTTTTCCAACGCCTATGCTCTATCAACCCTGCCATGCGCCTGCCTGAGTCGGATCCCTTGTCGTACGACAATCATAGTACTTTACTCCAAAACATAGCCAATAACAACCAACGACCTTTTTGGGACATTGTCGAGTCAAGGGGTATCATTTTCATTATCCTATCCAGATTTCTCAAGGAGGCACAGCCCAAACAGGAGATTAGAGATGAGCGCATTCGTCATGCAGCCGCTTATATCCACGAACACATCACAGAACCCATCAACATCAGCAAACTCGCATCCAATGCCTACATGTCAGAAGACCACTTTATCAGGCTTTTCCGCAAAGAACTTGGCGAAACTCCCACGAACTATATCATCCGACTGAAAATGGAAAGAGCAGAGCTGATGCTGATTACAACAAATCTATCCGTCAAAAGCATTTCTTTTGAATTGGGCTATGAGGAAGTATCTTATTTTTCCAACCTATTCAAGAAGAAAATAGGCAGGACACCCAATGACTACCGAAAAGGTAAGAGATCATAAAAGGAGAATCTCATCGTTGGTGCAACGCATAGTAGTTGCGCTTGAGCCAAATATTGAAGAAACGGTCATAAACGATGTAGATATTGTCGGTGGTACGATAGACCAACTCACGATCGACTAAAGTGTCAATAGCAAGCTTGATGCTACTTGGTGAGGGAAGATCGTACTTCTTGATAAATTCACCAGAAGTTGGGGACTTGACTTTTCCTGCTGCAGCGATAGCAATGAGCAGCTGTAGTTGATTGACTGTAAGCAAATTGCAAATCTGCTGATAACCAGCCTCAGCCTCATCAATGATTTGGTTCACAACAGTAATGATGCTGCCATTGTCAATGTTACCAGTCAAAGAATATAATCTATTCAGGATTTTTTGTACAAACCATGTCTGACCATCTACAAGGCTGTACAGTTCATGGAAATCCTCCGCGGAGAGACTTCTCTTCTGTTTTGAGAAGAAACCGTTGGCAAAATGAAGGTATTCTTTTTCGTCGATCTCTTTCAGAGACAAGAAACTTGCGCTACCAAAAAAAGGATGTTTGGGCGAAAGGAACATCTCTGAGAGCAAATGTTGCTGGCTCCCTGAGAATATGAGCGTCAAGTTGGGAATGAATTGGGTAAAAGACCTGATCAATGCATCTGCCGAGGGTCCCGGATAGGAAAGTGTTTGTTGAAACTCGTCTATGGCAAGATAACAACGTTTCTCAGACAGCTCGATATATTTGAAAATCTGTGAAAGCGTAGCCTGAGATTGTTCTGGCACGATATCAAAGCTCACCGTTGGAGTACCGTCCAAAGCATCAAAGTTCATGGTAGGTCTGAGGGAACGAAACATGGTGGAAAGTTTTCGTTGGATACTCTGTTTCTTAGAGTCAAGTTTGCCAACGATCGCCCCAGCAAGCAGTTGTACCATTTGCTCTAAGCTTTTCGTTGCAAAAATATCAATATAGAAACACGCAATTTCCGGATCTCGCTCTCTCATCATATGAAAGGCATGATGAATCAGCCCAGTCTTTCCGAGTCGACGGGGGGACATGACAACTATGTTATTACCATTCGTGACAAGGTTTATAAAACGATCCGTCTCTTCCCTGCGGTCACAGAAGAATTCTGGCCCTTCATACCCATAGACAACAAACGGGTTATTAATCATATTTTTCATAAATCATGTTTCATGTTTTATGAAATGCAAAGTAAAGCAAAATATCCGAAACCGCCAACTTTAGTCTTGTTATTTAGAATTCATTAACGACTCACTGGATGTTGGAATATGCTTTTCCTTCGGTAACCGTTCACGATCCGTTCGAGGCGCGTACTGCTGGTTTTCCTCGATGTCACAAACCATAATGCATTTATTTGACGTAACCTATCTTGTTGAGATCCCTTGACCTTGCATTGGGTTGCTCATCGGGATAACCCACGGCAATGATAAAGCACAACTGATAGCCTTCGGGCAAGCCGAGCTTCTCGAGATAGGGCTTGCAATCGGCATGGGTATTTAGGAAACGTACAGGACCACCAAGACAGCATGTCCCCAAACCTAATGACTGGGCAGCCAACATGATATTCTCACCAAGCATACCTGCATCCACGGTAGATGCGCCGTCAGGAGTAGCCACGCAAATCACGTTTGGCGCATTCCTGAACATATTCTTAAAGTTCTTGTCACGGCTTACCATATCGGGATTGGCTTTCTTGAAGAGTGCTGTCAGCCCGTCTATCCATTGTTTGCTCTCGACGACTCTAACGGCCCACCTCTGACTGTTCATGCCATTAGGAGCATGGATACCACACAGAGCCAACTGCTGGAGCTTCTCATGCTCAACAGGAGTGTCTTTATACTGACGGATAGAGCGACGCGACATGATCGTCTTAACCACATCGTTATCACCGGCAGAAGCCGTAGCCATGCTGGAAACGCCATCACCGACAGACTGTGGGGTCCAAGCCTTGAAAAAGCGAAGAACCTTTTCTTTGCTATAGCCTTTGCCTTCCTCCAAGAAGCTGGAGTCCTGAATATGCAATACATTGCCGTTGGCATCCAGCAACACAAACACAGGAAAGCCAAATCGCTGGGGATTGCCCAACCTGCGCATCAGGGCAGCAGCTGCCTTCGCCTGTTCCTCGCCGCCTGACTTGCGGGGATTATAATTGACATGGATATAAACGAAATGATCTGCCACAACTTGAGCGATCTCACTGTCCTTGCTGATAAAGTCGGCAAAGCGCAAGCACCATGGGCACCAGTTGCCACCCACCTGGCACATCACATACTTCTTGCCTTGTGATGCCTTAGCCTCAGCCAGAGCCTTGTCGATCTGTTCCATCGGGTCAATGCTCTCATCATACACTTTTTTCAATGCAGTCTGCGCGTCAGCCACCATGGTGGCGAGCATCATCATCATCAAAAATATAATCCTTCTCATATACGTCCAACTTTTAATTCAATGCAAATATACAAATTATTCTTGAAACAGGTACCTATGGGAGCAATAAATAACAAGTATAGAGACCTACTGCCTGTTCAAGATATCAATCTTGCTTCCCGTCCTATTTACGCAACGCATGCCATAAGATATTTCCAAGATACTCAGTGCCTCCTTTTAATTATTCGTGGGCAAGACACCCGTAAACCTCTCCGGCTACAAAGATACTGCAAGCTGAGTGGAATACACATGAGATTTTTTCGCAAATAGGTTGACAGGTTGTCAAAACCCAGTGTTTATCGGGCTTGCAACCTGTTTTGAGGTTGACAAAGGTTGACACGAGGTTGACACGCCCTTAATTTTCAAAAGGTTACCTCCTGTCTCGCTAAAGGTTATCTTTCGCAAGGCGTGAGGTTATCTTTCAGCCCTTAAAAGGTCATCTGTTACAAGACAAAAGGTAACCTTCTCTTTTCCTACCGGCAATGAAGGGCATTTCGAATCATTTTTTGCAAAAATAATCCATGTTCTATTTGATTCTATCTAAAAAAATTGTATATTTGCACGATGATTGAACATCAAGAGAAAACAATCAGGAGCACTCATGAAAGAACAGAGGGCTCACCATCTAAAACCATTCATATACATGAAAAAATTGTTACTCTTATCTGCCTGTCTGATCTTTGGAATAGGGACGAAGGCACAGATCTTTACTGACGTCAACCGGAATTTATACCGCGACTATCAGCCTTTTTTCCAGCCAGATCCGAGACTGATGCAACATCCTACCTCACCCAAGCAGGCAAAAGGAAAGGCGAAGTCGGCAAAAGGACTGCCCGACCATGTCAACAATGGAGCTGCTTTATGGTTCCCTCCGATCTTCAACCAAGTGGGAGGATCCTGTGGCGCGTCCTCCCGGATAGGCTATATGATGACCTATGAGTGGAACGCCTTCCACGGGAGCAATGCCTCCCAGTTGGAGAACCGGTTTCCGCCCCACTTTGAATACCCTTTCTCTTACAACGGGCTATCCAAAGACCAAATGGCCATCTATGTAGGCTATCCAGATGGTACACACTATGGGGGATCGGATGTGAGCAGCACATATGGTGCGTATGAGACCACATCGAATGACGCTGGATGGATGCAAGGTTACGACAACTGGTACAATGCCATGCTACACCGCATCATCGCCGCGGCGAACTTCCCCAAGAGTTCTCTCACTGAAGAGGGGGCAGAAGCGATCAAATGGTGGCTTTTTAACCATAATGGAGATGCCTCCTGGCCGGTCATAGAGGATGATAACGGTCAGCATATTGTCGGTGGAATCTGCGGATTGGGTTGCGGGATAGCCCATAGCGCGACATCTAAGATCGGGTCAACTGCCACCAACAACAAATTAGGTGTTGTCGGTAAGGTGTACTTATCACATTGGAACACCGGTTCTGTCGACCATGCCATCACCTTGGTAGGATATGATGACCGCATCGAGTTCGACTTAGATGGCAATGGAACATATGGGGAATCCAACAACCAATTAGGACAAAATGAGAAGGGAGCCTGGATCGTTGCTAACTCATGGGGTACAGGTTGGGGCAACAAAGGGTTCTTCTATGTCCCCTATGCCATGGCTGGCGGACTGAGCAAGCAAGTGACGACGAAGGAAGGAAAGACCGCCTATCAAGATAAGGCAGGAGGCTGGTATCCAGAGATTTATTACCTCCGCCAGAACTACAAGCCCACCCGCACGATGAAGGTCACCATGCAATACAGCAAGAGATCTGAGATCAGTGTCGTGGCAGGTGCCTCACAAGACACCACATCCACACGACCTGAGAAGGAATATGTGTTCCGTTACATAAACTATACAGGTGACGGGGATGGCAACGGTACGGATGCAGAGACGCCACTCTTAGGCAGGTGGGCAGACGGGAAGATGCATACGGAGCCGATGGAGTTCGGCATCGACCTTACCGACCTGAGCCAAGACTTTGATGTGACCAAGCCTATCAAGTATTTCCTGACCATCCAGTCCAAGTCTTCTGCCGATGGAATCGGCAAAATTTGCACAGCAAGCGTGATCGATTACCTCTTCGACAGCCTAGGGACGGAGACTCCTTTCTCTCCCAAAAACGTGCAAATCCAGAACCAAGGAAAGTCGACGGTGATCGCCGTCGTTGTGGGAGGAGAAGCGACGAACCCGCCAGCCAACCTGACGAAGACAGGGAACACGCTCTCTTGGGACAAGCCTCAAGGCACTGCCTATCAGCCCACGGAATACGTCATCTATCAGGACGGAAAGGAAATCGCACGCACGACGAATACCACCTACGAGACAACAGCAGAGGGAACCTATACGGTCAAAGCCCTGTATACGATCTCGGGAGCCCCTCATCTCTCCCCTGCCAGCAACCGCGTTGCCACCGCCCAGACTGCAAAAAGTGCCTACGACCAAATCACGCAGACCTTCTCGAACGGCGGATTCCGGATCCCCAACATCACCAAGAGTCGTCACAGCCAGTTCACCCTCGAGCTTTGGCTCAAGCCTTCGTCTATCAAGAGTTGGAACCAACAGATCGGAGGACCTTGGGGATCCTTCCTCCTCCATGCCAATAGCGATGGGACCATGTATTTTGGATGGGATACCTATAACAGAAAGCTGACGAGTGCCATCCTCCACAATGGTCAATGGACGCACCTTGCCGTTGTCGTGGACAAGAACACAGCTACGCTTTATGCCAACGGTGAATCACAAGGATCGGTGACATCCTCAAGCTATTCCGGGTTCCCCGCTTTCAGCAATGGGCTCCTGATCGGGTATGCCTCCGGTTCTAACAATGGAATCTTTGGCACGATAGACGAAGTTCGCGTATGGGATGTGGCTCGAAGTGCCCAGGAAATCAAGGACAATGAGACCCGTCCGATCGCTTCTCCCGCCACCACACCAGGCCTTTTGGCTTATTTGAAGATGAACACCATCACGGTTGACGGAGCAGAGCGACTACAGGATTGCGCGCATGGTAACCATGCGATCTTCATCAATGGCAACCACAGTGCTTCAACCGCAGAAACCAATACCACCCTTCGCCATCACGATAATATCATCGCCTCTCTCAAAGGCGCATCCGAGGCACTCCAGGGAGAGAACATCAAATACGTCCTACAAGGAGGGTTGGACGTAGCTACGTTCTCCTGGACAGCAACCCATGCCACGCCAGCCTCCACCCAAGCATCCGAGGCATCCTTCGTATTTAGCAAGACTGGGGAGCAGACCGTCACCTTGGTAGTAACCTCATTAGATGGAGTCACCTCTACCCTGACCCAAACTGTCCACGTGAAGGAAGCGACTGCCACTGCAGATTTCGAAATCACCAACACCCAACCGAAATGTGGGGAGCGCACATCCTTCCTGTCCAAGAACAGGGCACCAGGCTGTACGTATCAATGGACGATGCAAGGGGCCAACGTCCAGACCGCTATAACCCAGAACGCAGCTGCCGCTTTCTCTACAACTGGCGACCATGATGTGACGCTGACCGTGACCACCCCAGAGGGCAAGAAGCTAACAAAGACAGCCGTTGTTACCGTCACTGCCTCGCAGACAGAATCAGAGAGTTTAGAAAACCATGGCAGTGCCTTGGACCGTAGTGCTTACCGGATCGTCAATGTCAGTGACGAAGAAACCCTCTCTGAATACAGTCCGGTAGAAAAGGCCTTTGATGAAGACCCCAGTACATTCTGGCATACTGCTTATCATGATGGAGAAAAGCCCTACCCCCACTCCGTCACGATTGACAAGACAACCAATGACGTGATCGAGGGTATGCAACTTTACTTTGCACGTGAGAGTTCTTACCGCGCGGTCTCTGCAAAGATCGAGCAGAGTGCAGACAACATCAAGTGGGAGACCTTGGATGAGGAGCATACCTTCCTTGACATGGAGCGTCCGGTCCTTGTATTCAAAAAGCCCTGCACCCAACGCTACTTGCGCATCACGTTCCTGAAAGGAGCTACGAATGGCAATTTAATGGCCATCAACGACATTTCATTCTACGGGAAGAAAGAAGAGCTGTCAGGGAAGGCACCCGTCACGCTTCATTATGAGAGCGTTTCCGACGAAGAGACGAATGGAGAAACAGCACCGGGACGATATGCAGTCGACAATGATGTCACTACATTCTGGCATTCCCACTATTCATCTTCCGTCATAGGCTATCCACACAGCATCACGCTGAGCCAGCCTACGGGCTCACGCATTGATGCCCTGACCTTGGTTCAGCGTGACCATGGAGCCACCTCATCCTATTATGACGCGGCGAACATGGTGATCTATGCTGGAGATGACAAGGCACACCTGGACAGTATAGAGACCATCCGGATACCCTTCTATGTAGAGAGCACCGTGAGGTTGCCCGTTCCCATCAATAAGAAATACTTCCAACTGAAGTTTACGGGATCACAATATGGCAGCACGAAGTGGTTAGCGATCTGCGAGATCAAAGCTTACCAGCTCTCCGGTGAGGAGACAGGCATCCAAGAGATCCGAGAGACGATGCAAAAGGAGGGCGGAGCCCATGAAAAGATCTACGACCTCATGGGACGATTCGTAGGAAAGGATCCCAAAGTCCTGCCTCCTGGCATCTATATCCGCAATGGAAAGAAGTTCATGATCAGATAACCTACGATGCCATACGACAAGAAAGGCGTGCCGGTTCAGTTTTCCAACTTGAACGGTACGCCTTTCTTTTGATTCGTAAACGAGGGAGGTCTTCAGTTTATTGCGCATACATCCTATCCTCAAAGGCAGCCAAAGCAGCCTTCGCCCCTTCGCCCATGGCGATCATGATCTGTTTGAAAGGAATGGTAGAGACATCCCCGGCGGCATAGACTCCCGGGATATTCGTGCGGTTATGCCCATCGATCTCAATCTCTCCGCGTGCGTTCGTCGCCACTGTTCCCTTGACAAGGTCAGAGTTAGGCTGAAGCCCGATCTGAAGGAACACGCCATCCACTGGTAACGCCATCTCCTCTCCTGTCTGCCGATCCTTCACCATGATGCCCGTCAGTCGTGTGCCATCACCTTGCAACTCCGATGTTTGTTTCTCATAAAAGATATCCACGTTAGGCAGGCTCTTCAATTTTTCCTGAAGCACGGCATCAGCTTTCATCTGGCGAGAGTATTCGATGACAGAGACATGGTGGCAAATACCTGCCAAGTCGATGGCAGCCTCAACGCCACTATTGCCACCGCCGATCACTGCCACATCCTTCCCTTTATAGAAAGGTCCGTCGCAATGCGGGCAGAAATGAATGCCATGCCCCACATAGCGGTCTTCGTTCTCCAAACCCAGTCGGCGCCATTTCGCACCTGTGGCGAGGATCACCTGCGGGGCACGAAACTGTTCCCCACCTTCTACAGTAATCGTCTTGACCTTACCGTCAAGGTCAGCATGCAGGAAGGTACGATTGACGAAGACCTCAATGTCATTGCACTCCAACTGTTGAAAAAGGTCGGCTGCCAATTGTGTGCCCAAGGTACGTGGAACTGAGATGATATTCTCGATAGCAGTCGTGTCGTTCACCTGTCCACCGATTCTCTGTGCCACGACAGCCACTTTCAATCCTTTGCGGGCAGAGAACACGGCAGAAGCAACACCTGCAGGTCCGCCTCCCAAGACGATTTGGTCAAAGTCATAGAGAAGATCGTGCCCGTCTGCCTGGTTGGAAGTGCCCATCAGGTTCTCTAACTTCCCTAACAGCTCACCGAGATCCCCTCTACCTACATGAAAGGGTTTGCCATTAGCATAAACGGAAGGCACCGCCTGAATGCCCAGCCTGTCCACCTCCTCTTGGAAAAGAGAACCATCTACCATCTCATGGCTGATCCCTTCATGGAGAAGTGCCATCACATTCAGGGCCTGAACTACATCCGGGCAATTCGTACAAGTAAGGGAAACATAAGTAGACAGCTTCACCTCACCCTTTAAATTCTGGATACGGCGTCGTAAAGCCTCGTCTGGAAGGTTACGACCCTTCCCGTCTGCATTCAGCAAAGCCAAGAGCAATGATGTAAACTCATGGCCATTAGGAATACCCCGGAAGGCAATACCGGTATCCTTCCCATCCCTAATGAGCCGGAAGGAAAAAGCCTCACCCTGCTCGTATTCAACGTTGATGTACTTGGAGCAAGAAGCGACCTCCTCTACGAACTGGCTAAACGTATCCGCGTGGACATACTCCCTGTCACGAGTGACCAGCAATGTGAGGGGCGTGTTGATCCCTTCTAACACGCCCCTTACCTGTTTGAGTGTTTCCTGATCCAACATAGGCTTAGAGTTTTCCTACAAGATCGATACTCGGTTTCAGTGTCTCTGCACCCTCATTCCATTTCGCAGGGCATACCTCACCATCGTGCGAAGCCACATATTGCGCAGCCTTCACCTTACGAACAAGTTCGTCTGCATTACGACCAATACTGTTATCCTGGATCTCGCACAACTTAATGAGACCCTGAGGATCTACCAAGAACGTACCGCGGTAAGCCACACCTTCATCCTCCTTATACACGCCGAAACCACGGGAGAGGACCGCAATAGGGTCAGCGAGCATCGCATATTTCAATTTCGCAATACGCTCTGAAGTGTCATGCCATGCTTTGTGAACGAAATGAGTGTCCGTGCTGACAGAGAACACCTCTACGCCCATTGCCTTTAACTCATCGTATTTCTCGGAGAGATCCTCTAATTCCGTTGGGCAAACAAAAGTGAAGTCAGCTGGATAGAAGAAGAATATAGCCCATTTACCTTCGATGTCCTGGTTGGATACAGTCTTGAAACTACCGTTCTGGAAAGCCTGAACGGAGAACTCTGGTACGTGCTGATTGATAATCGTTTGCATATTGATTTCTATTTTAATTGTGAATAATGTTATTTTTTACGCTGCAAAGGTAGGAATCTTCCCTCTTCCCCACAACAGATAAAATCTATCGTCCCATAGGAAAAATCTATATTGAGGTTCAACAAATTGATATCCAATCCCTTAAAAAAAGGAAGGCAAGGCAAAACGAAAGCCATTTATTTGGAAGAACGGAAACTTTTACGTACTTTTGTGGCAACAACTACTTCCTCCATGGGGAGGATCCTTATTCCTAATGATTAGATATCAATCAATTTCAAGCAAATATGAAAAAGAGCCTAACCATACTTGGATTCTGCATCATGACCGCTATTCCAAGTTCAGCCGACAACAATCCCATGATGGGATGGAGTTCATGGAACGCATTTCGGGTAAACATCAGTGAGCAAGTGATTAAAAGGCAGGCGTTTCTGTTAGACAGCCTGGGCTTAAAAGCAGTAGGATACCAGTATGTAAACATCGATGATGGATTCTTCGGATACAGAGACCCAACGCATGGCATTATTCCCAACACTTCTCGATTTCCACATGGATTGCGCATTGTGACCGACTATATCCATTCCTTGGGTCTAAAGGCAGGCATCTATTCTGATGCCGGAACACGGACCTGCGGTTCGATTTGGGACCATGATGAGAATGGACTGACAGCAGGGCTCTATGGCCATGAAGAAAGTGACAGCAAGGTATTCTTCCGCGATTGGAACTTCGACTTCATCAAAGTCGATTTCTGTGGAGGTCAAGACTTAGGATTAGATGAAAGGGAAAGGTACAGCTCCATCTCCAAGTCTATCCATCAATATGGCAGACCAGATGTAAAATACAATATCTGCCGTTGGGCTTTTCCGGGTACATGGGCAGAGAAGGTAGCAGACTCCTGGCGTATCAGTGGTGACATCAATACCAATTGGAAATCATTGAAATATGTCATCGACAAGAACCTTTACCTGTCAGCCTTTGCAAGGAATGGCAAATACAACGACATGGACATGCTCATTGTGGGCATGAAAGGTCCACAAAGACTGCAAGGGACAGGACTTACCGACACAGAGGACGAGACACATTTCGGAATATGGTGCATGATGAGCAGCCCCCTGTTGATTGGCTGCGACCTGAACAAGATCCAGCCTCAAAGCCTGGCTCTCCTAAAAAACACGGAACTGATTGCCATCAATCAAGATCCCTTGCATTTACAAGCGCGTGTCTACCAACACGAGGGTGACACCTATGTCCTTGCCAAAGACCTTCTCCAACCGCAGGGAACGACCAGGGCAGTGGCATTATATAACCCGTCGGACAAGCAGCAGACCTTCCGCGTAGCCCTGAGCACATTGGAATTAGCTGGGAAAACACAGGTCAGGGACCTACTCCGCCACCGGAATCTAAAGACGACCAAAGACAGCATCATCATAGAGGTAGCCCCGCATGGAAGCACTTTCCTCAAGCTCACAGCACGAACACGGCTGGAGCCCACGCGCTATGAGGCAGAATGGGCATTCCTTCCTTTATATGATGATTTAGGCATCCGCAAGAAACAGATTATGGCTGCACCTATGGAAGGTGCCAGTGGAGGCATGGGAGTGATCCATATCGGGGGGACGAAAGACAATGTCATCCAATGGAATGATGTATACAGCAAGCAAGGTGGCAACTATCGCCTGACCATCTCCTATAGCAATGAGAAAGAAACCAGGACGATGTTCGTCTATGTAAATGGAGAAGAGATCAAGAGTATACCCTGTCAGCCTGTGAAAGGAACCGCGCAACTCTCATTGGATATCAGACTAAAACAAGGATTCAACCAGATCAGTATCGGCAATCCCTATAATTGGTCACCAGACATTGACAAGATTGAGGTTCATCCTTAGGGTTTTATGAAGAATGCCTATTATCGATTCAGGAGATAATAGGCATTCTCTTTTAGTTTGTTCATCAACGCCGCGGGATAATCTGGATGAGAGCCGATCCATGCCCTGACGATGTCTTTCGCTTCCTGGCTTTTATGCCCCGACAACAAAGCCGATAGCCAATACCCAGGGAAGAAGATGTCACTGGTCTGCTGTATATCCTGAAGGGCATCCAATCCAGGCTTCAGATAAGCATTATTATCAGGTTCACGGATCGGACTGCATAAAAGTGCCAAGAGACTACGTGCCCATGGCTCTACCCGCCGGTTTTCCTTTTGCAGAAGACCCAAGAACAACTGTTTCTGGACCTCCACGTCAGGATTGCAACCCCGTGATATATAATCAAATTCGCGCTGCTGATCCTCATTCTTCAGCCTTGCCCGCTGAACCTCTAAGATCTGTTTCCACTGGGAGGGCATCATGAGAGCCAAATGATAAGCCATGGCATTATAGTCATTGACCGTCAACAACGAATCTTTCTGATTGCGCCAAATGCCATAGATACTATCCAAGACCTCTGGATCGACAGCGGTAGAACCCATATTACGCAACATTTTCAAGCGGACTGACTTCAGCGGATGATCGTAGGCACAGTCCATCAAATAGACTTCCGCATCCCTCTGGGCAGCCCCATCCAGATCAAACCTTACCTGCATCAGGTAATCAATGCAAGTAGAAGCGATCAGGTCATTCCGTTCTTGCCGAAGTCCATCCATCAAGTCATGGAACGTTTCTTTTGCCGATAACTTATGAGCCAGATAATTCTCATAGATATTCATCATAGCAGCGAAGCGATTCGTTTCCGGAAGATGATACCAATCATGGAAAGCATCCTTCTGTTCAGGCTCCGTCATCAAGAAACGCCCATACCCAGAACCATCGTAATTCAAGTATAATTGTTGCGGATACATCGCAAAAGGAAGTTCCTCATGAGCCTGTTCCACCTGATCCGTCAGTTCCGCTAATACCCCATGATTCACACATCCTATTTTAAACTCTTGTCTCCAAACTAACCCACGATGGAAGGGATCCGACTGATCAACAAGAATCTTGCCATCTTTATAACGGCAAGAAATTGTAGGCATTCCTTTCTCTTTCACCCATACATGGCTGAAATTCTTGAGGTCTGCATCCGGTCGGATGGAATCCAAGATTGCAATCAAGTCATCCCATGTTGCATTCGAATAGCGATAACGCCGAAGATAGGTCTGGAGACCCTTTTGAAAAGCTTCTGCCCCCATTTGCTGTTCCAATTTCCGCATCATGACAGGAGCCTTATCATAAATAATATTCCCATAAAGAAGACCTGCATTGTTCAGGTTATCCAAGGGTTGCTGTATTGGATGTGTCCCCTCCGTCCTGTCCGTTGCCAAGGCCCGTGTCTGATAGACCTTCAGAAAGTTCAGGTCGTGATTGACCTGGGGGAATTGTTCCTTGCTGATCTTGTCTGCCAATAAATTCGCAAAGACCTCTTTCGTCCAAACGTCGTTAAACCAACGCATCGTCACTAAGTCGCCAAACCACATGTGGGTCGTTTCATGCGCAATCAACTCCAGACGATTCAGCTCCTCATCCGGTGTCGGGTCTTTCCCCAAGAAAATGCTCTTATCCCGAAACTGAATAGCCCCAGGATGTTCCATACCACCGAACTGATACCCCGGCAATATCACGAAGCCATATTTCTTGAAAGGATAGGCGATCCCCGTATATTTCTCCAGCCAATCCAAGGATAGGGCAATCTCATCAAACACCTGATCCATCTGGGTGACCTTCAAGGAATCCGTCTCGCGAAACAAAGCTTCCAACTGTCGTCCATTCCGTTCAGCCACCTGATGTTGGAACCTCCCAGCCGTAAACGAGAACAAGTACGTGGGAAGGAGATCACTCTCTTCGAATCTCACCCGCTTCAACGGGGCTGGCAGTTGCTTCTCTTTCTTGCTTTTCTGATGCAGGATAGGAGCATTGCTGATCGCTATCCAATCAGATGGCATCGTCAAGGACAACGTAAACCGAGCCTTCAGGTCAGGCTGGTCAAAGCAAGCAAAGACGCTCCGGGCATGGGCAGGCACGAAAAGCGTATAGAGATAATCCACATTCCGATTTAAAGACTGGTCGGCAGAAATACCGGATAACCTGACCACATTCCTGCCCTTTCTCAAAAAACGTTTCGGAAGGACAACATGCTCATGGTTAACAGACAAAGGGTATTTCTTTCCATTTACCTTCCCCACCGGGTCCAAGCCTTTCCCTTGGAAATCCATCTGCAAGTCATCATCCCCCTGATAGTCAAAGATGATCGTCTCTTCAAACGTCACATCCCCGGAACGACCGTCAGGGATAGAGAAGGCTATTTCATACCGAATGCCTGAAAGATGAGTCGCACGGTACTGAGCCAGTTCCCATGAGACGCCATCCTCCACACTCATAGCCATCCCTCTCCATGCCCACAGAAGGAAGAGGGACACGATCACGATCCTCCAAACTTTCATCCTTTTAGCTTACTCCTTTTTCTTCCTTGGTTTACGGCGAGCCCATCCTTCCTCACTAAAATCTGGTTCCTCGCCTTTCAGCTTAAATGGCTTTCCCTTGATCAGATCGCGCCAATCGCCTTGATCGGCACGGCCTGATTGAGACCGACTGCCAGCATTCGCATTCCTTCTTGAAGTTTTACCCTTTCGCTCATCAGCATACCGACCTCCCCGATCAGTCTTTCCACTACGGGTGGTCCGCCTTCCGCTCTCTTTTCCGTGTCCTGCCTCGTCAGCTTCATTACAGCGGACCTCTCTTCCTTTGTAGGTAGTTCCATTCAGTGCCCTCATCACTTTAGGCGCATCCTCCTCAGGAACCTCTATATAGGAGAACTTGCTGAGCAAGTCAATATGTCCCACTTCCTGATGGCCGCGGACATGCTTATTAAGATACTGCATGATCTCGCCGGGATAAAAACCATCCGTCTTACCTAAATTGATAAACAGACGTGTATAGCCAGCTTCTGCCTCATGTTTCCGTCGCCCATTAGATACTTTCCCTTTGGAGCTTTCTTTCTTAGCACGCCCAGACACCGGCTTCTCGATTTCTGGCGCATTGGCATAATACTGAAGGAACCTACCAAAGGTCATGCTGACGATTTTCTTGATGATATCCTCCTTGTCCACATATTCGAACTGGCGCATGATATCCTGCATATAAGGAGCGATCTGTTCCTCATCTACATCAACCTTCATGATCTCGTCCATCACCTTATAAAGTTGCTTCGTACAGATTTCCTGTGGCGTAGGGAGAGTCCCATCAATGAAATCTTTCCCGATTTCCTTTTCAATCGCCCGGATCTTAAACTTCTCACGTGTATGGATGATAGAGATAGAAGTACCCTTCTTCCCGGCACGGCCTGTTCTTCCTGAGCGATGGGTATAGCTTTCTATATCATCTGGAAGACCGTAATTGATGACATGGGTAAGATCATCCACGTCCAACCCACGGGCAGCGACATCCGTTGCCACCAATAACTGGGTCAGGTGTTGACGGAACTTCTGCATGGTCAAGTCACGTTGTTGCTGGGAAAGGTCGCCATGCAAAGCCTCTGCATTATAGCCATCCTTGATCAACTTATCAGCGATCTCCTGTGTTTCTATCTTGGTACGGCAGAAGATAATAGCATAGATTCTTGGATAATAGTCAACGATCCGTTTCAAAGCCAAGTATTTATCCTTGGCATTGACAAGATAATAGATATGGTTGACATTTTCAGCCCCCTCATTTCTACTTCCTACGACAATTTCCTTATAATCATGGAGATAGCTTACGGCAATCTTCTCGATTTCCTTACTCATGGTAGCCGAGAACAGAAGTGTATTATGCTCACCCGTCAGTCCCTCAAAAATTTCGTTGATGCTATCAGAGAAGCCCATGTTCAGCATCTCATCCGCCTCATCAAGCACGACATTATTCACAGCCCCCAATTGAGCTACACCACGGTGCATCAAGTCGATCAATCGCCCTGGTGTGGCCACAATGATCTGTACGCCATGCTTGAGGGTACGGATCTGCGTCTCGATAGAAGCCCCTCCATAGACAGGAACGATGTGCATTCCATCAATATACTTAGCAAAATCATTGAGATCATCCGCGATCTGCAAACAGAGTTCGCGGGTAGGGCTCAAAATCAGAGCCTGAGTTACCTTTTGAGAAGGATCTACCTTCTGTAAAATAGGGATACCAAACGCAGCCGTCTTCCCCGTACCCGTCTGCGCCAATGCAATTACATCATTTCCTTCACCAAGTAAATACGGGATTACTTCTTCCTGAACGGGCATAGGCCGTTCAAAGCCCAGCTCCGTAATAGCGCGGCGAATCTCTTCGCTCACGCCCAATTCTTCAAATGTCTTCAAATAGTGTATATATAAATTCGAGTGCAAAGGTAGTGAAAATTAATGAGTTACAGAATTTTAGCATTATTTATTTTGTATTTTTAGCGAAAACCTTTATCTTTATGCCTTCAAAAAGAAAAGACATTGACATGAAAATAGCAATTTTTTGTTCTGCCAACGACCAGATCGTCCCTCCCTATCTCGAGGCAACAACAGAACTGGGGCATTGGATGGCAAAGAACGGTCATACCTTAGTATACGGAGGATGTAACTCAGGACTGATGGAATGCATTGGGAAAGCCGTACACGAGGCTGGTGGCACGACGATTGGTGTCATTCCATCCTTGATAGAAAAAGGGGGCAGGATCTCTGACTTCGTAGATGTCACCATCCTCTGTGACAATCTCAGTGACAGGAAAGACCTGATGGAAAGTCATAGTGACATTGCCATTGCCCTTCCCGGAGGTATCGGCACTTTGGATGAAATTTTCACTTTGGCATCTTCCAACACCATCGGTTATCACCACAAGAAGGTGATACTTTATAACATAGAAGGATGCTGGGACGCTCTCATTGGCCTGCTTGATGACCTGCAGAACCGCGGCATGATTCGGGGCGACTACCACCAACAAATAGGAATCGCCACGAATCTGGAACAGCTTCAACAGCTTTTAGGCTAAGCATCTAACTTGTCTTCTCCCAGAGGAATAGGACTCGCCTTACCGTTTCTTTCGCCCTTGAACAATTTATCGATGACCAAGGCGATGGCTCCATCTCCCGTTACATTGCAGGCCGTACCGAAACTGTCCATCGCAATATAAAGGGCGATCATCAATGCCTGCGCATCCGCATCAAAGCCGAGAATAGAAGCCAAAGGTCCCAAGGCTGCCATAATCGCGCCACCAGGGACACCCGGACCTGCCACCATGCAAATGCCTAACATCAAGATGAAATTCAGGAACAAGCCCAAATCATGCGGCAAGCCGTTAAGCAGGCAAATCGTCAAGGCACAAGCCGTGATTTTCATAGCACTACCTGACATGTGAATGGTTGCACAAAGAGGAATCGTAAACCCAGCAATGCCCTTACTAACCCCATTTTTCTCTGTTTGCCTTAAAGTCACAGGAATCGTTGCCGCAGAAGAAGAGGTACCCAAAGCCGTCATATAAGCAGGCAACATGGTCCATAACAAGCGGAAAGGATTCTTTTTGACGATCCCTCCCGCAATACAGAACTGATAAATTAGTATCACGACATGCAGGACAACGATGACACAGATAATCTTGGCAAAGACCGTCAGGATATGGTAGACCTGTCCAGACATTGTCATTGAAAGGAAAATGCCAAAAATGTACAAAGGCAATAAGGGGATCAAAACCTTCTCAATGGTCTTGCTGATCACCACCTGGAACTCGTCAAAAATACCTTTCAACTTCGCCAACCGACAATTGGCAATACACAAGCCTACAACAAAAGAAAAAACCAAGGCAGACATTACCTCCACCATAGCCGGTATCTCAACCGTAAAATACGGGGAAATATCCTCTGGCTTGGTCACATTTTCTGCAGAGGTGGATACGACCATATCTGGGAACAGCCAGGAGCCGGTCCCATATGACAAAAGTCCGGCAAACACTGTATCTACATACGCAATGACAACCGTCACAAGCAACAGCTTACCCGCGCCACTACCGATATCTGCAATGGCAGGAGTCACCAATCCAATAATGATCAACGGGACCAAAAAGCCCAACAGTTGACTGAACAGCGAATTGAACGTGACAAAAACCCGTACCCACGGCAAGGTCAAAACATTGCCCAAGAGTACTCCAAGGATAATCGCAACAATTATCCTTGGCAGTAAACCGAACTTTACCCTTTTCATGCTTAGATTATTAATTAAATATTACGAAAACTTATTCTCGCAGCAAACGTTCAGCCATCGCTCTCCCCAATGCCTCACACTGGGCTTTTGTTTCGGGAGTAAGTGCTTGTTTCATTTCTACAGGAGTACCTACTGCCTCGAAGTGCAAACGAGTGTCATTCCATTCTTGAATCTTTGCGACAGCCTTACTTGCCCATCCATAGCTACCAAACCAACCCAAGAGATGGTTCTTAATATCCTTATTCGCCACTTCTGCCAGCAACACATCCATCTCATGGTAAAGACCCGTGTTGTAAGTAGGTGCGCCGACAATAAGCCCTTGATAGCGGAAGATATCACGAAGGATATAGGAATGATGGGTCTTCGAAACATTATACATCTTTATATCCTTCACGCCTGCCTGACTTGCCGCACGGGCAATGACCTCCGCCATACGTTCCGTATTGCCATACATAGTACCGTAGCATATAACCAACCCAGGATCCGTCTCATATTTACTCATCTTTTCGTACATGCTAATCACCTTCTGAACATGATCATGCCATACAGGTCCATGAGTAGAACAAATATAATCAAGTTTGACACCCGCCAACTTCTTCAGCGCATTTTGCACGGGAATGCCATATTTCCCAACTATATTACTATAATAGCGAACCATATCCAACCAATAATCATCACTGTTGATCTCGCTGTCAATGATCCCACCGTTCAAAGCTCCAAAGCAACCAAACGCATCCATGGAGAAGAGCACATGGTCTGTCACATCCAAGGTCATCATCGTCTCTGGCCAGTGCACCATCGGCGTGAGGAAGAAATTCAAGGTATGATGCCCCAGTTCAAGGGAATCCCCGTTCTTCACCTCAACCTCCTGATCCTTCACGCCATAAAATCCCTCCATCATACCAAAGGTTTTCTTATTTCCTATGACCTGAATGTTCGGATAATATTTCCTGACCAAGGAAATTGACCCACTATGATCTGGCTCCATGTGGTTGATGACCAGATAGTCAATGGGACGATCACCAATTACTTCGTGGATATTCTCTAAGAACTGGGTGAAGAAATCAACTTGCACGGTATCTATCAGACAAACCTTATCATCGTCAATCAGATAAGAATTATAAGAAATACCATCCGGTAAAGGCCATAATCCCTCAAAGAGACTCTTGTTACGGTCATTTACGCCTACATAGTAGATTTTGTTTGTAATTTCGATCATAACGTATATCTTATTTATTGAATTCTTCTTTCATTTTTTCTCCGAACTCTGGGGAGATATAATTATAGATACTCTTACAGCACTCAGAGGAGAACATTAAGGCACAATGCATGACATGATCCCATTGCTCTGAAGTCAGTCCCTGCTCAATCGTATCTCGAGTAATATTGTATTTCAGAAGTCCATAGATAAAACCAGCATTGAAATTATCGCCTGCTCCAATCGTGCTGACTGTATCCGTAGCCAGCACTGGGTATTCCTTCTGGAATCCACTATCAGCCCTTAAAACGACGGGCTTTGCTCCGTTGGTATAGATAAACTTCTTGCAATAGAATGAAATCTCAGCATTATAGACCTTATTCGGATCATCCATCTTATACAATACATCAAAGTCTTCCTTGCTACCACGGACAATATCCGCATATTCAAAATTCTCAAGGAGGTTCGGAGTGATCTTCATGACCTCATTCCGATGTGCTGACCGGAAGTTCACATCATAATAGATGATGGCACCATGATTGCGCGCATATTCCAACAATCCTGTTATTTGGGGGCGGATTACCGGATTGACCGCATAATAAGAGCCAAAGATCACAATATCGTCCTGTGCAATATCCGGATAGACAAAATCCAGTTGGTCATGAGGATGATCTTTATAAAAGAGATATTCTGCATCATTGTGATCATCCAGAAAGGCAAGTGAGATCGGGGACTTACTTTCGTGGAAAATATTGACATTATCTGCATTTACTCCATTCTCTTTCAGAAACCCTATCACATACCTACCCACACGGTCATTACCTGCCTCACTAATGAAAGTGGTGTGAATGCCAGAACGACCCAATGAGATGATCCCATTAAATGTGGAGCCACCCGGATAAGCCCCTATCGGCTGTCCTTTTTTGAATATAATGTCGAGAACAGTCTCGCCAATACCTATTACTTTACGCATCCTTTTTATGTTTGATTTGCAAATATCATCATTTTTAATCAAATAACAAAGTAAAATTTGTTATTTTTGCATCCATCATGGAATATAATACTTGTACATTACATAATGGACTTCGCATCATCCATCTACCAAGCGCTTCCCCTGTCGTTTATTGTGGATATGAAGTGAACGCAGGAGCCCGTGATGAAGATCCTGAAGAAGCAGGCATGGCGCATTTTTGTGAGCACATGACTTTTAAAGGAACCTCACGCCGTAAGGCATGGCATATCCTGCACTACTTAGAATGCGTAGGTGGTAATTTGAATGCCTATACAAACAAAGAGGAAACAGTATACTATGCTACGATCCAAAAAGAGCATATTGGGCGTGCCATTGACCTACTCACAGACATGACCTTTCATAGTACCTATCCTCAAAACGAGATCGACAAAGAAGTAGAAGTCATCTGCGATGAAATCGAGATTTACAAGGACTCTCCTGCCGACCTGATCTATGACGAATTTGAAAATACCATTTTCGAAGGACATCCCTTAGGGCATTACATTTTAGGTGAAGCCCAACAGATCCGCCACTACACGACAGAAGATGCCCTACGATTTGTCCATCGTTACTATAGACCGGACAATGCCATTTTTTTCGTATATGGTGATGTAGACTTCAAGAAAATAATCAGGTTGTTAAAGAGCGCGACGATAGACCTATGCCCGTCCCCGTCATTAACAACAAATGTCCTTCCGGTCTTCCCTCCTTATCAGCCAAAGGAGGTCATCAAAGATGTTAACACCCACCAGACACATGTCATGATTGGCAACAGAGGCTATGGCGCACACCATCCCCAAAGGATAGCCCTATACTTATTGAACAATATTTTAGGAGGATCCGGTTCAACAGCACGCCTGAACGTATCGCTAAGGGAACATCACGGCCTTGTCTATACGGTAGAAGGGATCATGTTTAACTATTGCGATACAGGGGTATGGGGCATCTATTTTGGATGTGACTCCCAAGACATTGGCAAATGTAAAAGATTAGTACGGAAGGAACTGGACAAGATGATGGAAAAGCCTCTGACAGAGACGCAATTGCGTGCAGCCAAGAAACAAATCAAAGGCCAGATTGCCGTGGCTTGTGATAATCGCGAGAATTTTGCATTAGACTTCGGGAAGAGTTTCTTACACTATGGTTGGAAAAAAGATATTGCCCACCTTTTTCAACAGATAGACGCGGTCACTGCCGATGAGATTCAACAAGTGGCTCAGGATCTCTTTGTTCCAGACCAACTGACAACCCTCATTTTCAAATAACATGATACCCTATGAAACATCTGCTCATCTTATGGTTCTTCCTATGTGCCAATAACCTCCTTGCCAATACCCTGTTGTCGGATCAATATACGTACAGTTTCATGGAAGACAACCTTGTCTCTCCTGAGAAATTCTACCCTGTTCCACAAGCCGGGAATGCATTCTGGCAACGAGCCAATCTTCTGCAATACCGTTCCAGCTATATCCATGATGGTGAGCTATATTTAGGAAAGCCATGGATATCCCTCCCTGCATGGGAGTTTGCCCGATATAAAAGGGATGGGAATAGGTCTGGATATGAAGCCATTTATTTCAGGAAGCGCAAGCAATTTGCCAAACTCGTCTTAGCAGAAATACTTGAAGGCAAGGGCAGATTCCTGCCAGACATCGTCAATGGACTACAAAGTACCTTAGAAGAGACCTGGTGGGGGTTACCCGCACATCAAGCCAACCCCTATCCCGTCGATGACAACCAAGTCGTTGACCTATTCAACGCTGAGACAAGCAGTATGATCGCCTGGACGAAATACATGCTTGAGCCTCAACTTGACTCCATCTCTCCCCTACTTTGCCAAAGAATAGACAAAGAGATCAAGCGCAGGATTCTCATCCCCGCTCTTCATGAGAACTATTGGTGGAAGACTGCTGGCATGAACTGGAATCCTTGGATATGTTCTAACTGGCTCACCTGTGTCTTGTTCTGCGAGGGGAACAGACAGGAACAAGTTGACGCAGTATGCCAGATTATAGATTGCATGGATCATTTCATCAAAGCTTACCCTGCAGACGGTGGATGCGATGAAGGTGCCGGATATTGGGATCGGGCATCAGCATCCCTTTTTGAGTGCCTAAACCTGCTATTTAAAGCCACGAATCACAAGGTGGACGTTCGTGGCAATGCTAAGATCGAAGCCATGATAAGCTATATTTACAAAATGTATATTGGAAACGGGTGGTTCGTGGACTTTGCAGATACCCATGCGAACAGGAATCTGGCACAGTTGAACATCGTCTATCCTTTGTCACTAGCCATCCCACGACCGGCCATGCAAGCGTTTGTCTCATCTCTTTTTACCGACCTGCAATGGAAGGACCACCCCTCACAATGCTATGAGAATAGCGGGAACTGGCCCACCCTTGGAAGAGAGCTTATCTTCCTAAGTTGCATACAGAAATACGGAATTCCTTCCTATCAAAAGCCAAAGAAACAAGAGGACGTCTGGTTGAACGACTTGCAAATCATGGCACTACATCGAGGACGACTTTTCCTCGCAGCAAAAGGAGGGACAAATGGAGAGAGCCATAACCATAATGATGTTGGATCCTTCATTGTTTATGCAGATAATGAGCCCTTGCTGATTGATCCTGCCGTAGGCGACTACACGTCCCAAACATTCAGCAAAAGACGATATGAGATATGGACCATGCAATCTGCCTATCATAACCTTCCCACCATCAACGGGACAATGGAAAAAAACGGCAAGGAGTTCGGGGCAAGGAATGTCATGTTCAAGGACGGGATTCTCACCATGGACATTAGCCAAGCCTATCCTAAAGATGCACATGTCAAGAAATGGGTACGTACCATTCGAATGGGGAAGAAGGTCACGATCACAGAAAGCTATCAGTTGGATCGCTATGCTAAGCCCTCTACCCTGACCTTTATGACTCCATATAAGCCCGATCTTTCCAAACAAGGAACCATCAGAATAAACGGTCATGCCCTACGCTACAATCAGGAACAAATGGAGGCAACGGTTGAGGATATCAGTGGAATGTTAGATGCGACCCTATCCAAGATGTGGGGAGCGCACCTATACCGTATCCTATTGACAATCAAAGGGAAACAACTTCACAATCAACTTCAATATACCGTGAATTGACAAATAGCCATGCAGCTTCCTCCACAAACGTGCCGATCTATTTTAATGGAATCATACCAGCAAATGATAATTTCCCCCTGCCAAGACTTTGAGTACACCTTTCATCTCTAAGTTAAACAAGATGACGGTCAACTTATGAATAGGGAGTCCTGTTTGGACTGTCAGCATACTGATTTGCAGGTCGTTATTCTTTTGCAGGACATCCACGACACGTTGCTCATCTACATTGAGTTGAGGAAACAGTTGCCGTTCAATCCCCTGTTGCCTGGCATTTTCCAACTGCTGATCATCCATCCACCCCATACCTTTCACAAAATCATCAGCGCTTGTGATCAATCCAGCTCCGTTGTCGCGGATAAGCAGATTGCAACCCTCGCTATAGGTAGCACCGACAGCTCCCGGAAAGGCGAATACGTCCCGGTCATAACTTCTTGCAATGCCTGCCGTGATGAGACCTCCTCCATGAGCAGCGCTCTCCACCAAAATACAAGCATCAGAGATTCCCGCAACGATACGGTTCCGCCTAACGAAGTTAATTTTGTCTGCATTGGTATGAGTCATAAACTCAGTCAACAACCCCCCGTGTGAGACCATCTCTATGGCCGTATTCCTGTGGGCAGAAGGATAAAGATAGTCCAATCCATGTGCTAAAACGCCAATGGTCTCAAAGCCATTCTTCAATGCATTACGGTGAGCATTGATATCCACGCCATACGCCAATCCACTGACGATCAGTACCTGTGGGCAATAGAGCCTAAGATCTTGGACAAAGTGGCGGATCAGATCCACCCCATAAGAGGTGCAATGGCGCGTTCCCACAATGTTAATCACCTTTGCCTGATTGAGGTCGGCATTGCCTCTATAAAACAACATTAATGGGGCATCAGGACATTCCCGCAACCTTTGCGGATATCGGTCATCATTCATGCACAAAGGCTGGATATGATGCTGCAGGTCGTACTCATATTCTGAGACGGCAAGACGCAGAGGCTCGTGGACATCCCTGAAAACTTCTATCAGTCTGGGTGAAGCATCAGGAAGGATATCCCGGATATCCTCCCGGTGCTCCATGACCGCTGTGGCCGATCCTAATCGCCGATACAGCTCTACCAATCCCACGAGGTTAAAATAATTGATCCGGGTGAGTGCTATGGTATTGATAATCTCTTGGGCATCCATGTCATACATGCTGAAGATATTTGGCAAAAGCACGGTCATATTCCTCGCTGTTGCCTAACTTGCCGTTGATCAAGCATACCAATTCCACTTTACTACGAAAGCAAAGTTTCTCATCGCTGGCACGATAGATATCTTGATGGAAGACATACCTTAATCCATCTTTTTCCAATGCCAGACGAGAGATGAAAATATCATCACAACGGAGTGGTGTCTTAAACTGTAGGTTCATCCGTGCCACCACGGCATCAACGCCCTTCTCGTGCATCTGGGCAAAGCTAAGTCCTGTTGACAACAGGAACTGATGACGGGTGTGTTCTATATAATGCAAATAGTTGGCATTGTTGACAATACCCTGGATATCGCATTCATAATCGCGAACTTCCATTTTTGTTTCAAAAATATACTCCATCTTATTTCATTTTTAGATATTCATATCCTATGCGGCACCTGAGGCAGTCCCGCTTGTCACAATATTCCTTCTTCAATTGTATCAATGCCTGACTGTCTCCTGCACATTGCACATCCAGCCCGCATTCTTTCCACATCCTTACAATATAATTATTTTCAGCCTTCAACTGTTCCAAAAAGTCAAAAGCGCGGTCACATAATATCTCATTCCCATGATACCGCCCATAAGCAAAGAGAATCGGGATAACAGTATTGATCATCAGCAAGTTGAGAGAGAATGGAGAAAGGTGTTTCTCATTCTTTTCACTGATGGATCCAAAGGTATAATGGGTCTCCCAATAAGGTGTTACCTGGGTGTGGAGAAGATCCATGATGTCTATGACCGTCGCACATTCAAGGATCTTGTCAAGGCCAGCTCGGCGGGAGCAATAGAGATGGGCCAACTGAGAGATACGGATATGCGGAAAATTCTGGGGGCGCAAGCGTAAGAATCTCCAACAAGCTACATCAATGGGCTTAAGCTGGAACTTATGGGCAAGATATTGATATTCTGAACGTAGTCGAGAGAAATAGCCCTCGTTGAGAGCCTCCTTCTGATATTTCTGAGGAATGGAATTCAGTTCCAAGAGTCCTGCCTGACCAAAGAAAAAAGCTTCTATCTGAAAAAGGTTATCTCGGTGATGAGCAGTGGATGCCAAAGGAATATTCAGGGCCCATGCCTCAAAAGCATCTCCGTTGATGCCAAACCCATAATTCCGTGCCAAGGTAACAAAATAAGCAGACGCCCACGATCCTCCACATCGTTTGACGCGATCCAAGATTGTAGTCGTTTTTTGTTCCAATCGCTCTGTTTGCAGTGTACTCATCCAGCTATGAACCATCAGTTGCGTGAGGGTCGGTATAATCTTATAACAGGGTGGGTATTGGTCGGTAGTAATCAATTCCCGATAATGGCTCCTAACCCGGTCGGGCACGTCCAAGCGCAGTTGTGGGACGTCCCTACCCAAGGATGTCTTCACATCTGCGTCAATGAGTGTTGCAACATGTAGGATAACATTATCATAGTGAGGGTCGTGATGGTGACCATGCAAATACCAATCACTCGACTTGTCATGGATTTCGACATTCCCCACCCAGATTGTACCGCCAATCTTAATTTTGGCGTTAAAGAAGTCAGGACCTGCATTTCGATTATACAGTCCCGTGTCAATCACTTCAACCAGCTGTCCATCTGTAGTAGTTAGTACTCCCAGCGGAAATAATTTGTGGTTCCAGCAGTAATGTAATAATTGTTCCATAATAGTGGTATTATTCTGGTGGCAAAAATACGAAATTAATCTGGAATACCATGAAAAGAGTACTAAAGAAACGTATAAATTGTATATTTTGACCTGAAAATCAACTCAATATGGGTAAAAATACTTACCTTTGCGGGAAATAAATTCGAGTTCTTATGAAAATTGCTTTGATAGGTTACGGCAAAATGGGTAAGATGATTGAGCAGATTGCCCTCAGTCGTGGTCATGAAATTGTGAGTATTATCGATCTTGACAATCAAGAAGACTTTGATTCTCCTGCATTCGCTTCTGCAGATGTTGCCATTGAATTTACCGCGCCGCAAGCTGCTTACGGAAACTACTTAAGGGCTTTTAAGCACCATGTCAAGGTGGTCAGCGGTTCTACCGGCTGGATGAAAGACCATGGGGAGGATGTCAAAAAGATGTGTGCGGAAGGTGGACAGACGTTGTTCTGGGCTTCCAACTTCTCTGTGGGCGTCGCCATTTTCTCTGCCATCAACAAAAAGTTGGCAGAGATCATGAATGGGTTCCCACAGTATCAGGTTTCAATGGTTGAGACTCATCACATCCATAAGCTTGATGCCCCAAGCGGGACTGCCATTACCCTTGCTGAGGATATTATCGACCGACTGGACCGCAAGGATGGATGGGTGAAAGGTGTCCAGCGGCATGCAGACGGCACAATAACCGGCAGTAATGACGTTGCCGAAGATAAGATCGCCATTGAGAGCATTCGAAGGGATGAAGTACCGGGTATCCACAGCATTTCCTACGACAGCGAGGCAGACCAAATTACCATTACGCATGATGCACATTCCCGCAAGGGATTTGCTTTAGGAGCTGTACTAGCCGCAGAATATACCTTGAACCATCAGGGGTTATTGACTACAAGTGATCTGTTTAAATTCTAATTGCAATGATTGATAAGCAAAAAGCACAGTTGAACATGAAGGTACAATGGCGGAAATTCCTGATTGTACTTGCACTCTATCTTTTGTTCCTGTTATGGGTGAAAAGCTGGTTAGGGCTCATTGTTGTGCCGTTCATCTATGATGTATATATTACCAAAAAGATTCGCTGGCAATGGTGGAAAGACGCAGAGCGTCCTGTGCGCTTCATCATGAGTTGGGTTGACGCCTTAGTCTTTGCTTTGGTAGCAGTCTACTTCATCAACCTCTTCTTTTTCCAAAATTACGTAATCCCTTCTTCTTCCTTGGAAAAGAGCCTGTTGACAGGCGATTACCTGTTTGTCAGCAAGGTAAGCTACGGGCCACGTATCCCGGAGACACCTTTGACTATGCCACTCACGCAGCATACCCTCCCTATTTTCAATTGCAAATCCTATATCGAATGGCCGCATTGGGAATACAGACGTGTCAAGGGATTGGGGCATGTCAAGCTAAACGACATTGTTGTTTTCAACTATCCAGCCGGTGACACCTTAGTGGATGAAGAGTCCTATCAGGCTGCAGATTATTACCAGATGGTATATTCTTTTGGCCGGCAGATCTATGAAGAGCAGAATGCCCCTGTGGACGAGTCTACCCTGACACCTTTGCAGCAGCGTTCTTATTTCAACAAGCTCTATGCTATCGGAAGGCAGTATATCGTAGATAACCCCGTAAAATTCGGGGCTATCATCCACCGCCCTACTGACCGGCGCGAGAACTATGTCAAGCGTTGTGTAGGATTGCCTGGACAAACCTTACAGATCAAGAACAGGATCGTTTATTTAGACGGGAAGCCTAACAAGGAACCCGACCAGGTGCAATACACTTATTACGTAAAGCTCAAGCAAGATATTCCAGAAGATCTGATGCATCAATTAGGCATATCCATGGAAGACCTAACGAGTCTCAATGAGAATGGTTATATGCCTTTGACATACACGGCCGTAAAGGCTTTGAAAGCACGCAAGGACATCGTGAGCAGCATCACCCTGAACACAGATGCCACCATCGGTGACCTGTATCCCTTGAATTCCTATACAGGTTGGACCCGAGACAACTACGGTCCAATCTGGATTCCCAAGAAAGGAAAGAGCATTGTCCTGACCCTGAAGAATCTGCCGATCTACGAACGCCCTATCCGCGTCTATGAAGGCAATGACTTACAGGTAAAGAACGGGAAGATCTATATCAATGGCAAACCTGCCCATACGTACATGTTCAAGATGGACTACTACTGGATGATGGGAGACAACCGTCATAACAGTGCCGACTCCCGCTACTGGGGATTTGTCCCAGAAGACCATATTGTCGGGAAGCCTATCTTTATCTGGTGGTCACACGACCAAGACCGTCCAGGGTTCAGTGGCATTCGGTGGAGCCGCCTATTCAAATTCGTAGACAATATCAAATAATAGATGAAAGAAGCGATCAAGTTTGTGCTGGTGCTTGCAGTCACAACCTTGGTGATATTCATTGTACGCACCTATGCGATTACCATCTATACCGTACCGAACACCATCGCGCAACCAGCGCTGAAAGCCGGTGACCGGGTGATGGTAAACAAACTTGCACGCGACTCTTTCCATGTGGGAGATCTCATTGTATTCTGCGAGGGCCAGAACTTTATCGGACAGATCAAGGCTATTCCCGGAGATACCGTGAAATGCTATGGGAATCAATATATCCTCCCGACAAGATGTTGCTCTCGTTGCCGTTGCGAGGTATGCAGGAATTACTTAGTAGTGGTAGGGGACATGTCTACGTTAGTCCCTTACCATAAAATGGTGGGGAAAGCATATCGTTTATTTAATTTGGAATTATGGAAATAGCCATACTTTCTTCCGCTTATTTCGGACCTGTGCAGTGGTACCAGAAGCTTAACCGTTACGACAAATGCCTGATTGAACGATACGATCATTTTGTCAAGCAAACTTATCGTAACCGTTGCATCATCATGACGACCCAAGGACCACAGAGCCTGACCGTTCCTATCGAGAAATTTGAGGCATTAAAGTGCCCTATGAAAGATGTGAGGATCAGCGACCATGGCAACTGGAAACATCTCCATTGGAATGCGTTGATGTCGGCTTACGGAGAGAGTCCGTTCTTTGAATTCTACACGGATGACATTCGACCTTTCTTTGAGAAGCAATGGAAATATCTCTACGACTTCAATTGGGAGATCACGGAAAAGGTATGTGAGCTTTTAGATCTACGCCCCCATATAGAACCTACTGATGAATATCTCGCGCCATGCCGTCATGACTTCCGGGATGTCATCCGCCCCAAGCATCCCCTTCCTGACGAAGGCTTCCTTCCTCGCAAGTATTATCAGGTGTATGGGCAGAAATATGGATTCGTTGCCAACCTCAGCATCTTAGATTTGCTTTTCAATGAAGGGAACGAAGCCATTTTCTATCTATAACGAGGGATTCAGCAGAGATCTTTTGTAATTTTGCAACGAAAATGAAAATCGGAAATATAGAATTCGGGCATCAGCCTGTCTTCCTGGCACCCATGGAAGATGTCACAGACATAGGGTTTCGCTTACTCTGTAAGCGATACGGAGCCTCTATGGTCTATACAGAGTTCGTTAGTGCAGAGGCATTGGTCAGGTCGATACAGGCAACCTTGAAGAAGCTGACAATCAGTGATGCGGAACGCCCAGTGGGAATCCAGATCTATGGCAGGGATGTCGATTCGATGGTCGAGGCCGCCAAGATCGTGGAAGAGGCACATCCCGACATCATCGACCTTAACTTTGGCTGTCCTGTAAAGAAGGTGGCAGGAAAAGGAGCGGGCGCAGGCATGCTCCAGAATATCCCGCTCATGTTAGAGATCACGCGGGCTGTAGTCAAAGCCGTGCATACGCCAGTCACCGTCAAGACACGTTTGGGATGGGATCAGAACCATCTGATCATCACAGAGCTTGCTGAACAGTTACAAGACTGTGGCATTCAAGCTCTCACCATCCACGGTAGGACACGCAGCCAGATGTATACAGGTTCAGCGGATTGGACGCTGATAGGAGATGTAAAGCGGAATCCCCGCATCACCATACCGATCATCGGCAATGGGGATATCACCTCTCCAGAACAGGCAAAAGAGGCCTTTGAGAACTATGACGTTGATGCGGTGATGGTCGGGAGAGCAACGTTCGGACGTCCCTGGATCTTCAAGGAGATCCGAGATTACCTCGATGGGAAAGCGCCAGATCCCTCCCTTGACCTAAACAAGAAGATAGACATCTTGGAAGAACAGCTCAGGATCAACATTGAGAGGATCGATGAATATCGCGGAATCCTGCATACTCGGCGACATTTGGCCGCCAGTCCCATCTTCAAGGGCATCCCTGACTTCCGTCAGACCCGGATAGCCATGCTGCGGGCCGATACCGCAGAGGAACTGACACGTATCTTAGAGGATTGCCGTCAGCGTCTCGGGGAAAAGTTCCAATAGACCACTCCAGATTGCCCAGCCTGGTAGCACCCTGGATACAGGCAATAGGATCATGGCATTGAGTGAAGACCCATGATCTATAAAAATTACAAGACCATATCCTGATTTGTGGTTTTATTTTATTACCTTTGCATCATCATAGAGTAAAAGCTATCATGGACGATTTCGATATCAGAGAAGAAAACTTATCATCCTCGGAAAAAGAATTCGAAAATGCGCTACGACCCCTTCAGTTCGCCGATTTCTGCGGTCAAAAAAAGGTAGTAGAGAATCTTGAAGTCTTTGTAGAGGCTGCTAAATACAGAGGAGAACCCTTGGACCACACGTTGCTCCATGGTCCTCCAGGACTTGGAAAGACCACCCTGAGCAATATTATTGCCAATGAGTTAGGGGTAGGTTTCAAGATTACCAGCGGTCCGGTGTTGGACAAGCCCGGTGACTTAGCAGGTATCCTTACCTCATTGGAGCCCAATGACGTACTCTTTATCGATGAGATCCATCGCCTCTCTCCAGTAGTGGAGGAATATCTTTATTCCGCCATGGAAGACTACCGCATTGACATCATGATCGATAAAGGTCCTTCGGCCAGGTCCATACAGATCGACCTAAACCCATTCACGCTCATCGGAGCCACGACCAGAAGCGGTTTGCTCACAGCTCCGTTAAGGGCCCGATTCGGTATCAACCTCCATTTAGAATACTATGACCCAGACACGCTCAAGAGGATCATCGAACGTTCAGCCCATATCCTCCAGGTACCTATTGACGATGATGCGGCATCGGAGATTTCCCGTCGCTCAAGAGGAACGCCTCGTATTGCCAATGCCCTACTGAGAAGGGTACGTGATTTCGCCCAGGTAAAAGGCAACGGGCGCATCAACACAGACATTGCCCAGATGGCACTGACTGCCCTAAACATCGACCAATACGGTCTCGACGAGATTGACAATAAGATCCTATTGACCATCATAGACAAGTTCAAGGGAGGTCCCGTAGGCATCACCACGATCGCCACAGCCATTGGTGAGGATGCTGGCACCGTTGAAGAAGTGTATGAGCCTTACCTGATCATGGAAGGATTTATCAAACGGACGCCTCGAGGCAGGATGGTAACAGAACTGGCTTACCAGCATTTTGGGCGGAATCCATACAGTGGGAACATCATGGAGCCAACATTATTTGACACCTAACCCACATCCTTTCAATTGACAGAAGAGGATAGATAGTCGTGCCAACCTTTATCCTTTACAAATGTAGGAAAAATATCTCAGCATCTATAAACACCTGGGTTGTTTATGCTTTTCCAGGAAATGATAAATAAAAGTAGTACAAATTAATGAATTCATATCATTCAACTATGAACAGACTATGGCTATCCTTCATCATGGGGCTATCACTCACAACAGCAACTGCACAAATCAACGATGCCCGAGGACCCCAATGGCTTCACGATGCCGTTTTCTATCAAATATATCCCTCTTCTTATATGGATTCTGACGGCAATGGAATCGGTGATCTGCCTGGTATCACTTCAAAACTTGATTACATTAAAAGTTTAGGAGTCAATGCTCTGTGGCTAAATCCATGCTTTGAATCAGGGTGGTTTGATGGAGGATATGATGTCATTGACTTCTACAAAGTTGATCCACGCTTCGGGACGAACTCAGACCTGGTCAAGCTTGTCAGTGAAGCTCATAAACGTGGCATTAAGGTATGCCTTGACCTTGTCGCTGGACATTCCAGTGTGAAGTGCCAATGGTTTCAAGAGAGTGCTAATAGCGATCGAAACGGTCGCTATGCCGACTATTACATTTGGACAGACACAATCAGTGATAAGGATAAATCAGATATCATCGTTCGGCACAAGATGCCTAACCCTGCTTCTTCCACATTCGGACGTTATGTAGAGCTCAATGCGCCAAGAGGAAAATATTATGAGAAAAACTTCTTCGAGTGCCAACCTGCACTCAACTATGGCTTTGCCCACCCCGACCCCAATCATCAATGGGAACAGCCAGTGACCGCACCGGGACCACAGGCTCTACGCCGAGAAATGAGAAACATCATGTCATTTTGGTTCGATAAGGGTATAGATGGTTTCCGAGTGGACATGGCCGCATCGCTCGTCAAGAATGACCCAGGCAAAATAGAGACCTCAAAATTGTGGAAAGAAATGCGCGAATGGAAGGATAAGAACTATCCGCATTGTGTGCTCATCTCAGAATGGGCAGACCCCACTGTAGCCATTCCTGCAGGATTCAACATCGACTTTATGATTCACTTCGGCGTTCCAGGATATGGTTCACTCTTTTTTGACCGTAACACCCCCGATGGGAAAATTCGCCCTTGGGAAAATCCCCAAACGGCTTATAAGTATTGTTACTTTGATAAAGCAGGCAAGGGATCACTCAAAGAGTTTATCACAAACTATTCCCATTCCTATTTCATGACACGCGATAAGGGATATATTGCCATTCCGACAGCTAACCACGATTTCCAGCGTCCTAATATTGGCACACGCAATACACCTGATCAACTCAAGGTTGCCATGACTTTCTTCCTCACTATGCCTGGCGTACCCTTCATCTTCTACGGTGATGAGATTGGCATGAAATATGAGATGAACCTGCCGAGCAAGGAAGGTTCTAATGAGCGCGCAGGCACCCGCACGCCGATGCAGTGGACTCCAGGAGCCACAGCAGGCTTCTCATCCTGCACACCCGACAAGCTCTACTTGCCCGTAGCAACCGATGGCGGGAAGATCACTGTGACCTCAGAGGAAAATGACTCTAACTCCATGCTCAACTATACGCGGCAGCTTGTACAGCTTCGCCATGCCATACCGGCACTCGGCAACCTCGCCGACTGGGAACTTGTCAGTAGCCTCAAGCAGCCCTACCCTATGGTCTACAAACGCTCAATGAGTGGACAAATTTGCATCATAGCACTTAATCCTAGTGGCAGAACCGTAAAGGCAGTCATTAAGCATGTGGAAAACGCTCAGGTCTCTGGTGATAGCGATTTAAAGCTAGCAAAAACAAAAGTCACAACAAGTAAAGTCTCTACGCTTATCTCCACAGGCAAAACATCCTACAAGAGTGGCAAGCAAGATATCGTGACACTTGGCTCGGTATCTGCAGCAATATTCCTGCTGAAATAATAACCTCGTACGTGAAATATTCAAATTGATACTAAAGGCAGGCAAATTAATTAAGCTAGCCTTTAGTATCATTTACAATGAATATCTTAGTAGTACACACGATTAATGGCCTAAATATAAAACTATATGAAGTTTACCTTCCCGAGGTTTTATAGGATTATGAAGACCATGGACAACTCCATTTACTACCATCCTTTTTATCTTGTTTCCACAATTCTTAACTTCAATATCCAATCTACTCTTTTGATATCTTATCCCCATTAAGCGATGGAATCCTAATTTATTGAGTAACGCAACATCAGGATTCAGACAAAGCCCATTGACTGTAAAGTTCATACCTACGACATCATTCATAATCATCCTAAGAAAACCTGTTGCTGACCATGTCTGGTCATTGACAGAAAGATAATGGACACCATTCTGCCATCCACCATCCTGCTTTCCTGTATTCATATCATATAGTTCATAAAAACAATGATCATTCAATTTTACAGCCATCTCTGCTTGGGCATAAAGTTCTTTCCAGAATAAATCCTTGGAGCCAACATGGTGACATGCATCTGCCCAAAAAGCGCCAGCAAAAGGCCATAACATCACATTATGCCTTCCTGGCTTTTGATCAGAAAATCGCTTAAATGATGGGTATATGGACGGTATGCCATATTTTCCTATATAAACATTTCTAACAATACTTCTCGCTTCCTTGAGATTAACAATACCAAATAATATAGCGAAAGCATTTCCAAGGCATTCTTGGAATTGATGAATTTTACCATATCCATCAATTAGGTAATACAGACGCTCTTGCTTTTTATCATAGAAATATTTCCGAATGTTTTGTTTGAGTTTTGTTGCTTTATCTAAATAAAAGATATGCTTTAGATTATCTCCAAGGGCAACGGCCATTTTTGATAAAACTATGTAAGCTTCATAATAAACGCAATTTGTACTTAAACATTTAATCCTATTAGATTCAGGATATAATAAGACATTATCTCCACCTTTAATTGTGTCACTATAAATAGGTTCTTCATAACCTGATATCCCATCGTTGAAGACAGAAGGTCCAGTAAACAATCCATAAAAAGGATCCCAAACCATTTTCTCCAGTTTTAGCATGGTATTTGAAGAAGCAATATATGCCTTTCTAAGAAAAGCAAGATCATTGTTTTTCTCATAATAATCATATGCTGCAATAACCCATAGAATTTGATCCCAATATTGATGACCTATCATTGTATGATTATGAGTTGTAACACTCCATAAAGAATAAGCGTCTTTTTCTGGAATCAGAAGTGCTGCTGCATTCCAAGAATTAATAGAAGCATCCCTAGTCCATTCTCCTCCGTACTTCCCACCAGCTTTTATTAAACTATCGGGAGAATTCTTATATAAAGTCTCAACTGCAAGCTTAAAAGCTTCATCAATTAGTTTATTATCTGTAGATAACTGCTGCGCACTTAAATACAAAGAAACCAACAAATAACAGAGAATAATAATTTTTCTTTTCATATTTTATTTATTTAACAGTAATTACAAAGAAAACTTTTTCCACTACCCAAGACCTAATGAAGTGTACATTTTATGAAGCTTACCCTTATTCCTACATCGTATAATAGATCGGCACAGTTTTCTCGTGCTTGATCACCATTTTACGAAAGGCATCTTCTCTCTCTTTTGGCATCTGTGCTTTATCCCTCCATTTCTTCGAACCATAAACCCCGGTCTCGGAATAATTCCAAGATTTGAAACCAATTTTTCTTACCACATTTCTGCTCTTAAGACGGAAATCACCATGCACAGGATCGAAAAATCTCGGATCGGCAACTACAGAATGTAGATCATGTCCTTCTTCTTGGAGCACCCTTAAAGATTTACCCCTGAAAACAGGGAATCTTCCATCAGTTACCCAATAGCAATTCCAATCCTCAATATACTTTCCTCTACCCCAATTCAGAATTTCACCACCTTGATCATGCAAGCTACCATAAACTATGTTGTGAACAAAAGTAAAAGAGAGATGATCTTCTATACGAGTCAGCATCATTTCCGCACAAATACCCCAAGCCAGGATGTTATTCTCTAATATATTATTCATACCAAAATGTTGATGGAATCCTCCACCTTTGCAACCGTATACAAGATTATGGTCGTACGTAATATCCGAACTTCCTTCGTCGGCATAGAGTCCCCACCCACGGAAGTCAAAAGAATAAACATCGTGTATTACATTGTGGTGTACACGCGTTCCGTTTGATTTACCAAGGGTATAGATACCTCCTAAATCCGACATCGTATCAGATCCAATATGATGCAAATGATTATATGCGATCTCATTATCATGAGTGACAGAAGGACCATATCCCCAGACCCAACCAACTGAAATTGCAGAATAAGTAAGATCACTAACCTCATTATGTAGCACCTTACAATGATCAGCATGAGAAATAGCAATACCAATTGATTGTGGTAAAGTCAAGCCTACCCGTTGTATGATATTATTTTCTATCATTATCCCTGAACATGGATATGCTTGTATGGGTTTGGAGAAATCTCCAATTTTAATACCTCCACCTCCCAGGTCATAAAGATAGCATCCTATAATACTACTATTATGACAATTACGTCTCATCCAAATACCACTTGCGCCCGTATGTACCAATTCGCAACCTTCAAATCGTACACCGCGTACGTTGTTCAATTCTATTGCAGCTTCCATAGAAACAGCCCCTTGTTGCGGAGAATTACCTTCTATGGGCATTCGGTAAGCAGCATATTGAAATGATATATTCCGAAATGTGATGTCGTTGCTACCATCGATGACCAAAAATTGACTCGTTACAGGTATCTCGCAGACAGCAGTCGCCATATCCTCCCCTTCACGAGGTATATAATATAAAGTCCAGTCATCGTCCAAATACCACTCTCCTGGAGAATCCAAAGCCGCACGATAATTATCTATAAACAAGTAAGAGGAAGCATCTATAGGTTTCCATGGAGCCATACTGTCACCATGAACAACGAGATATCCCCTATTGATATTAATACTATCTATCGTCCTACGAGTACAATCCCACTTATGCATAGCTGTCAACACAGGTCTTTCGCCATGTGAGAACTTCGGGAGCTCCGTTTTCTCCACAAATATTTTCAGCTGGCTTTTTCCTGGTCCTAAACCCTTCTCCAACACGCTGTCCGGATGAAAAGTACCTACATTAGGCATACGGGCACGAATAGCCCTTACTCCATTAACAAATAATTGCTCTGGCTGCTTCCCCCTCCGACCCATTTCTGGTATCGTGGTTTTCCATATAAAACCATCTACAGACCGCCAACCACCGATACGCAGGCTACCACATATAACAGATTCCGTTTTACCTTCACCGTAAAATACAACAGGATGCGTATACTTTCCCTTCAACGTTATAGGTCTGCTTATACGGTGAATGCCTGGTTTCACTTTCACATAAAGAGTATCATTGCCAAATTTGTGAGAAGGTTCGAAAAGATCCTGGCTTAATATAGGATCATCTTTTTCAAAATGATGGGCATAAACGTAACCAAGCCTATCATATAGTTTCGTAAGATGTAAAAGCCTCATCTTAAAATCGCAGTAGTCCTTCTTCTTTGCTGAATTCACCCATTGCGCTTCACTTATGGCAGCCATACGAGGCATCATCATGTATTCAGCATGGGACGGACAAGCTATATACTCCGTCCAAAGGTTAGCCTGCACACCAATGATATGAGACCTTATATTTGACGGAATTCCCATTAAAGGATTGTATGCATAAACTGAGTCTAGAGGTACATATCCACCTATTGCCAGAGGCTCCGTAAAAGTCTTATCTGACTGATAATAATCAAAATAAGCATAGGGCTTGGGAGTCATCACTACATTATAACCAGCTTTTGCAGCCCGTATGCCCGGGGCAATACCATGCCAGCTCATAACCATTGCATTGTTGTTTATTGAGTCATTCAAAATCTCGTCCCATCCTATCATTCGGCGCCCATGGGAAGAAATCTCTTTCTCTACCATCTGCGTAAAATGAACTTGCAATCCATCAATACTGGTATTAAGTCTTTTCGCAAGTGCCTTACATCTAGAACATGTCTCCCATCTTGTACGACGACACTCGTCGCCACCGATATGAATAACAGGAGAAGGAAAGACATTCATCAGCTCATCAAGTACGTCCTTTACGAAATCATTGAGCATATTACTGCCCATACAAAGAACCTCTTCATGAACACCCCAACGATGACTAACATGATATGGTCCACCCGTACAACCAAGTTCTGGATAAGCAGCAAGAGCCGACTGCGTATGACCCGGCATATCAATCTCCGGGATTACTGTAATAAATCGCTCGGCAGCATACTTTACAATTTCACGACACTCGTCCTGTGTATAATAACCACCATAAGGGATACCATCTTCCACATCAGAATTATGACCAATAACGGTGCTTTTTCTTAAAGAGCCTACTCCTGTAAGCTTAGGATATTTCTTTACTTCAAATCTCCAACCCTGATCGTCACTCAGATGCCAATGAAATACATTCATATTGTGCAAAGCCAACATGTCAATAAACGCCTTTATAAACGACACGGGAAAGAAATGCCGTCCGCAATCAAGCATCATGCCCCGATAAGCAAACTGAGGATTGTCAACAATCATGACTGCCGGTAATTCGACCGTTCTGGCTTTATCCTGCACTGGCAAGGACTTTCTTAAAGTTTGGATACCATAGAAAACTCCTGCCGCCGATGCTCCTGTTATAGTAACTCGTTTAGCCGTCACATGTAACTCATAGCCTTCCTTATTTTTAATCCGAGGACTCGTTCTTATTATAATAAAAGGATTCTTTACTACATGATCCTTTACTGGAAGGTGAAAACGCGTCGTTTGATAAACAAAAGTTTGCAAGAAGAAAGCATTGTGCTTCATATCTTCTTCATTACCCTCATAGACAATAACCGTTGATGAATCAATTACAAATGGCTTGTCATTGCAAGCTTTTATATGATCCGGCAAAGGTGTTACACGATAGTCAACATTTAATCCAGATACTATTTGAACAGAAATCCAAAATAAAAATAAAAGTAACGTACATCTTTTTATCATAATCTTTACAAGAAAAGTTTAGCAATTTCAAATTTCACGACTACCTCATTTCATTAACGATACTATCTGCAACCTGGTTTTCCGTCCGCCTAACTATCATCTTACTAAAGAGAGACGGACAAGCTATAGGATATTTTTTAGCCAGCATTTCGACCTCTTTCCATGCCTCATCGTATTCTCGTATATACAAAGCTTTATCGAATGGCAAACTCAATTGACGAATTCCAGCAAGATGATATAGACTACGAAAAATACGAAACATCTGAAAACCATATAAACATGAGACCCTAACTACCAACTGTCTTATCGTATCTGGCATCTGTATCTTACCTGATAAACTAACGATCTGCTTAAAATCTTCTACAGCTTCATCCTGTTCTTGAATAAGCTTATCAGCTAAATCAACATTTGTAGGTAATACGGGGAAAGGGATATACATATCACGTATACCCATTGGCTCGTTATTAGGATTCCATCTTTTATCAAAAGCCTTAAAGCAAGCATCTTCACTCAGCAAAGCAATCTTCCTCATCATTTTGGTACTATTATGATCTAAATGCAAATACATACCACAATAATCTCTGAACAATTTTTCTTCACTATAACTTGGGTTTACTGCCCATGCTGATAAAACCCAAGCATTCATCTCGCTCCATAGCTCATCCTTCGGATAAGGTCCTTCCCAACCACCACCACGAGACCATGTCCACAAACCAGCAAGTTTTCCCATTTTATAAATATCTCGAATGCAACATGGTTTGCCTTCATGCCGTAAACTATCGTCTTCCGGGAACCCATCAATTACACCACGTGCTATATAATTGGGGAAAGCTCCTTTGCCTTCATATTCACGAGAACATTGCACTTCAACAATCTGTTGATGACGCCCTTTCCCCAAAATTTTACTGAAGGAATGTCCACGATGGAAATCACCTTCACAGTGTTTGACTGAAATAATGAGATTTGGATGGGGTTTAACTATGTTTGTAATGTACAAATATTTATCAAGATCTAAATCGAAGCTCCACCATGTGCGAAAAAAGAGTTTTTTATTCAACTTTTCACAGATCTCTTCGCGAAGAAGGTTGAGAAGTGGGATAATGCAGTTGTCTGCATCTTTCTTTCCAACAATACTGCCCTGATGGTAAGGAGCATCCTGTAAATAAGTCTCCCCAATACGCACAATAAGACCATCCATCTGTGGAAACTGTTGGAATATAGCTTTTATTTGATAGCGTAAGATACGTTGAGTAAGCGTATCTTTGGGATTTCCAAACGTATTTTCTATATGATAAAGTTTAACTAAATTTTTGGGCAATAATATTAAATCACTCATAGCATACACTTTAAGCCCTTCTCGCTTGCAGGCATTAAACATACTATGTAACCTTGCAGACTTCCTCTCTGCCCATTCACGCAACGGTGAACCCGGAGGCATTATTCTCTTGTCAAAACCATCCCAATTAATGGCAAGTGTGGGAGAGTCAAACAAAAAGTATGACTTGCTATTGTATCCCATCTCCGCAAGAATATCAGGACGGTTAAATTTACTTTCATATCCTTGTTCACCAGGGTTATTATGGACCATATCGATGCGATATTTCAGAGAACGACATTGACCATAAGAGAATAAGTTACAGATCGTTAAAAGAAATATTAAAAAGAATCTTTTCATTTATATATTATCAAAAGTGAATATAGCTGCACATTTTTCTTAAGGAGGTCCTACAAAATACTAGCAGGACACTCCTCAAAGTCATTTCATAGGATGATCCGTCATCTCGAAAATTAATCGGCCACCTTTCATAATATCTCGGTGTTGAATTATATGATTCTCTATCACTTTACCATTTAAAGATACGGATTTCACATACAAATTCGTCTTAGAGAAACCGCGTGCTTCTATCAAAAATTTCTTTCCACTTGGCAAACTGATGGCTACCTTGCTAACATGTGGTGCACCGAGCACATATTTTCCCCCTACAGGATTAAATGGATAAAAGCCTAACACTGAGAAAATATACCAAGATGACATTTGACCACAATCATCATTGCCACTCAACCCATCTGGCTTACTCACATAGAAGCTATCTATGATTTCTCTTATTAGCCTCTGGGTTTTCCAAGGCTGCCCCAACAAGGTATATAGATAAGCGACATGATGACAAGGTTCATTGCCATGAGAATATTGACCAATTAGTCCTGTAACATCTCCAGTCCAACCTGCATTATGCTTACTCACAGTGGAAAGGGTAAAAAGAGAATCAAGCTTCGTTAGACACTTTTCCTTGCCTCCCATCATTTCTGCCAACCCCATAGGATCGTGCATCACCTGCCAGGTATATTGCCATGAATTACCCTCCGTAAAATCACCACCTCCGGTATAAGCATGTCCAATCTGGAATGGATCATAGGGTGTACGCCATCTCCCTTGAGAGTCTTTACCACGCATCAATCCTACAGACGGATCAAAAAGATTCTTCCAAAAGGTTGAACGGCGTAGGAATTCCTTATAAGCCGTCTTATTACCTATTTGCTTTGCCATCTGCGCTGCACACCAGTCGTCATAACACGACTCCAGTGTTCTTGATACAGATTCAACTTTCACCAAATCAAATGGATAATAACCATACTTGAGATATAAATCCCAATCTGATTTTTTATGCTTACGCGTTAATGATGCCTGGATCGCAGCAAAAGACTCTTCTTTGTCAATCTTGAATCCTTTTAGATAAGCATCAACGACTACAGGTACAGCATGATTGGCAATCATGCCATAAGTTTCCCATCCCCACACCGGCCAAATGGGCAAAAAGCCTTTGATTTTAGAATAATCAAGCATCGACTCTACGAATGGAACAACCTTTTCTGGGACCAATAAGGTATACAATGGATGTGCAGCACGAAACGTGTCCCACAACGAGAAAATAGAATAATGACTTCCTGACTTGGCTTGATGTACCTTACCATCAGCTGCACGATATTGCCCATTAACATCAGCAACGTTATTGGGTTGTATACAAGCACGATACAGCGAAGTATAGAACATTGTCTTGACACTATCGCTACCTTCTATGTCAACTCTTGACAATATATTACTCCACTTGTTTTCAGCAACTTCTTTAATTCTAGCGAAATCCCATCCCGGATTTTCTTCTTTTAGAGAAGCTTCTGCACCAATTTCGCTCACGGTAGAAAGAGATATCTTCAGCATAACCGTAGGATCTTTAGCCTTATTAAATCTCAATACAAGCCTCTTCGCTTTTTCTCCAGCCTGAGCAGGAAGGATAGAATCTACCATATAAGGTTTATTTGTCTCAATATAAAAATAGACCTGCCGTTCACCAAATCTTCGCGTCTTAAGGTAACCTTTTAAACTATATGGCGTAGGCATTTCTAATGAAGCCTCAAGAATATGAGTGTGAAGTTCATTGTCGGTAAGAACATCACCACTCTGCAAGTCTACAAACAGCTTTGCATCATCGCCATCGTATCTGAAACGATAAAGAGCAGTATGTTCCGTGGCAGTGACCTCTGCATCCACCTTCGCATCATCTAAACGCACGCGGTAATAGCCAGGAGAAGCATATTGGTTATATTTTCTGTAGCTACTTTTAAACGCTCTATGATTGCTGCCAACGAATGGAAATATTAAGATATCACCAAGATCCTGGCTCCCTGTACCATTGAGGTGATCTTGGGCAAATCCAATTATATCATGATCTTCAAAACGATACCCCGAGCAATAATCCCAACCTATGTTCCCTGTCTCAGGACTAGCCTGTACCATCCCAAAGGGCACACAAGCCCCAGGGAATGTATGACCATCACCTGCTGTACCAATAAACAAATCTGTATATGAAAGAGGCTTGGAAGGAAGAAAATCCGCGATTGTTTTGGATACTTGCTTTGCCAGAGCCTCAGCACCGACTTTATTCATGTGTGTGCCGTCCCCGCCAACATAATATTCGGGATGACCAGCCATGATAGAAAACAAGTCGTTTATCAAGACCGGCTTATCTTTAAAGAATTCATCTGCTATTCTATTCCTCTCCTTGATCCTTGCTGTCTTTGCAGCATAAGCTTTCATCCCTTCCCCGGCCATTACCGGAGTAGTATTCGCCCATATGAGTTTTGCGCCTGGCTCATAACGTTTGATGAGATTATACAAGGCAGGGATAGCATCACTATACTCTTGCTCTGAATAGTCGAAGCCATGCATACCAACATTAAAGTGAACAATGTCGAAATGATACTGCCTCAAGTAGCTGGTCAATTCATCAAGCAACGATGGGTCTCCAAGTGCTTTCGAAGAACAATAACGCGCCACGCACGCACTACCATGAAGTTGCGCTTCTACGTACGGATAATATAGACGAGTAATGGAATTTCCTATGAGTAATACTTTGGGCTGTCTGTAATCATGATTGTCTGGAGTCCAAACATCAAGCCATTCTATATTCTCACGCTTAATTTTACCTTCTGCCAAAACGGTTGATCCCATTTGGCAAATAAACAACAACAAAATATCTGCAAGAATAAATACTTTTGAAATCCCCATATGCTTAGCCGAAAAGATAGCCGACCCGTGAGCCGGCTATCATATTTTACGATATGAATATTATATTTATGAAATTGAGTAAGCCTATAAAATAAAAACAATTAGTAACCAGGATTCTGCCACATCACATTTGTATCATTATAACGGCTGATCTCTGTATATGGAATTGGGAACAACAGTTGGTCATCACTCGTCATGGAATAACGCCCATTTCCCTCATCCTTGGCTGCGAACTTATGGTTGATAGTCTCTCGAGCTATGCCCCATCTCACAAGGTCAAACCAACGCCAGCCTTCGAAAGCGAATTCCACCTTACGTTCCTGTCTAAGAGCTTGACGGAAGGAATTCTGATCGGGTAAGTCTAACGATGTCTTTGCAGGAAGCCCTGCACGACTACGCACGCGATTTAGTATGTCAAACGCTTCTCCATTTGACTGATAACCTAATTCATTGAGACATTCTGCATACATCATCAACACATCAGTAAAACGAATGATGGGAAGATTATTCGCCCAATCATGTTGATCCTGAGGCTGATAATTATCATAATGAATAAACTTACGTATAAAAGAATATTGATCTTCTAAAACTCCATAAACCATAATATTACCTACGGTTGACACATCCTTACGTAAATCCCCTGTTTCATAGGAATCCAACATCTCAAGATTGATGCGACAGGCTGTATTGTATCCAGCAAATGGTATCAATACTTTATCTGTGTATCCTTGTGGAAGACATCCTGTTGGAAATTCGTCTCCTTGCCCTGTTAGACCACCGCTGAACTGTACTTCAAACACACGCTCTTTTCCATTATTATGACTATCCGTGAAGCAGTTAACATAATCCTCTTCCATATCGTACTTACCAGAACGAATGATGTCACTTAGCAAAGGCTGTGCTTCTTTATACTTTGAATTAAAAAGATATAGTTTTGCCAACAAACCTTCAGCTGCGTATTTCGTCATACGCCCGGAATTGCTACCCGTCCAATCTGCTGGCAAAAGGTTAGCTGCCTGCTGTAGATCGGCAGCCGCAAAGTTGAGTGTTTCATCTTGTGATGATCGAGCTATGCCCTTGGTCTCATTTACCGTCATCTCTTTATCAATAAGAGGCATTCCACCAAACTGCCATCCAAGCATGAAATAAGCCCATCCTCGTAAACCATACGCTTCTCCTTTAATGTAACTCTTCATGTTCTCATCAGAGAATGTTACCTGATCAATTGTACTGAGAAGTTTGTTACTACGGTAAATAAGCTGCCAATATTGCTTATAGAATGTTTCCAACATACTATTAGAAGCAGTCTCGTTAAACTGATCTATTCCATCCAGATAGCTCCCACCATTACGCATCTCGTCACTACGGTTGTTGATAAACCATATATATCCTCTATTAGGACGATAGATATCTTGCATCACATTATAGACACCAGCTATGGCATACGTAAAATCAGCAGGGGTCTTGTACGACTGGCTCGCCGTATATTGCGATTCTGGTTCTGTTTCAAGAAAATCGCTACAAGAAACGAACAGAATCGAAAACATTATAATTATAAAATAGCTAAATCTTTTCATTTCTCCTGGTTTTTTAGAACGTTACGTTAACTCCAAATATGACCCTTCTACTTAAAGGGTATGAACTATAATCAAAGCCCTGAAAGACTGTATTATTTCCAAAGCTATTGGTTTCTGGCGTAAATCCCGGATAGTTGCTGTGAGTATAAAGATTATCAGCTGAAGCATACAAGCGCAAAGATTTGATAAATCGCATTGCCTCAAGATATTTTCTCGGGAATGTATAGCCGAGTGTTATATTCTTCAACCGCCAATAAGTGGCGCTATATAAACGGCGGTCATCACGATTTTGATTGTTTCCACGGAAGTTCACTGTCTTTCCATCCCACGATTCCATATCAATCCCATGTTGTTTACAATAGTCATAAGGTATAGGATCGTTTCCTGCTCCGTATAATCTCTCATAATCTGGTTTATAACAATTGAGCCAATGGCTGAACACGCGATAATTCATTCCACCTTCATCATATTGCCGAGAGCCGAGAAAACATACCTTTCCTCCACTCTGTCCTTGGATAAAAATGCTTAGATCAAAGTTTTTCCATTCCAACTTCGTAGTGATACCATACATTAGGTTTGGCATATTGCTACCTAAGACTGTGTAATCAGCGGCAGTAATCTTTCCATCAGGTACGCCATCTGGTCCGCTAATGTCTACATATTTTGCATTGCCTTCACGTTGACCAGAAATAATGGGCACAAGTGCTTTTCCATCTGCATCAAAGTCATCAGCCGTTAACACCCCATTCGTCTTATAACCGTAATACTGACCAATAGCTTCACCAACCTGTGTAATAGAAAACATGTCTGGCCATTGTTCTGATACGAACTTGGATATCTCACCCATATCAAGTACCTTATTGGTATTATGAGAAAAATTAACGGTCTCCGTCCATTTGAATGGACCACTTAAGATATGCCCTGTAAGCTCTAGTTCCCAACCTTTATTGCGTAATGAGCCAATATTACCTAAGTAGGAGTTGAAGCCCGTAGTCAGAGGTGTCGTGATATTAAACAGCAAATTTGTCGTTTTATTAGAATAATAATCAAAGTTGATTTGTAACCTGTTCTTGAACATGGATAAGTCAAGTCCTGCATCAAGCGATGATGTTTGTTCCCATTTCAAATCTTGATTTCCGATGTTTGATGGAGCAACACCCGGCACAAGAGTACCATTCCACGAACTGTTATATGTGCCAAGGTTTGCATAATAGGCATAATCTCCAATACGATCATTTCCCGACTTACCATAAGCTATTCTTATTTTCAACAAATTAATCCAATCTACGCTCTTCATGAATGATTCCTCATTGATCTTCCAACCTGCTGAGACCGATGGGAATGTTCCCCACTTAGAGTTGGATCCAAATCGTGATGATCCATCATGGCGAACACTTGTTGAGAAGAGGTACTTGTCCATAAAATCATAACTCAAACGTCCGAAGAAAGATGCTGTTGTATAAGTTGAACGCCAAGTCTTGGCATCTGTGGCAGTAGATGCGACATTGAGCGTACTAATGGTCTCATAAGGCCATCCTGTAGCAATCGCACGTATATTGTAGCCTTGCGTCTTTTCGGCACTTTGACCCAATAATACGTTTATGTGATGTTGGCCAAAAGAGTTATCATAAGTTAATGTATTTTGTATGGTCCAATCTCGCGACGATGCCGATGTACTTCTTCCATTCGTTTTGGCACCAGCAGGATAGGCAATATTAGCAGGAACAAAGTACTCATATGTATTACTATCATAGTTGTAGCTCCACTGCGTCTTAAATTGCAAACCATTCATGATATCATAAATACCGTAGATAGAAGCGGCTGCACGCAAATACTTAGTTTTGTCTACAGTCTCTTTCATCGCGACAACCGGGTTCGGGTATGTCTCACCAATGTTTTGTGGGTAACCCCATTCGATCGTCCCCTCATTAAGCTGCATCAATGGGGTCTCCATCAACGCATGATGCAGAGGAGCCTCTTTGCCATTTCCATTCGAGCCCTTATTGGTATCGGCAGCATTCTGCACGGAATTACTCATACTGGCATTTACACCCACACGAAAATTCTTGTAGATGTTAAGCTCACTATTGAGTCGAAGATTCATTCTTCTGTAGTTTGACTCAATCACAATACCTTGCTGATCAATGTATCCCACAGACATGTATATTCGCCCAAGATCATTCTGCCCACTCGCTGACACATTATAGTTTTGTATTGGAGCTGTGCGTAGCACTTCATCCTGCCAATCAACGAAGTTGTTTGCGGTAAGCCAATTGTCAGGAATACGGTCGCTAGCTGGACGCATAGACATTGGGTCGCTCATGTTACCACCACGTACTAGATAATCCTCATTGCGGCGGAAGATGTTCCATGCAACCCACTCATAGCCATTCATAAGCTTCAATTTCTTCTCTGGCTGGTTGAAGCCATAGTAAGCATCAAAATTAACTGTAGGTTTCCCCTTACCTTGCTTGGTTTCTATAAGTATAACGCCATTAGCACCACGAGATCCATAGATAGACGTTGCTGCAGCATCTTTCAAGACCTGAATTGAAGCCACATCACTAGAGTTGAGGTCTGACATATTATCACGTGGTACACCATCAATGACATATAACGGACTGCTATCACCATTAATAGAGTTCATACCACGAATGCGAATCGTGAGTTCCTGACCAGGAACACCGTTTTGGGCCTGTGCCCGCACACCTGCCAACTGACCTTGAAAGGCCTCACTAAGAGTTGATAAGGGTCGATCTTCTATATTGTCACTAACGATTTTTGAGACAGAATAGGTCAGGTTAGATTTCTTAACAGAACCATACCCCACAACCACGACCTCGTCGAGAGACTTGTTATCGTCATTGAGAATAATTGTAGTATTTGCCGTGGAGGCTTTCAACTCCTTCGTCTCATAACCCACGTATGTAACCACAAGTGTTGAAGAAGCATTATTTACACGCAACACATAATGACCGTTCACATCTGTCACAGTGCCATTATGTGTACCCTTCTCAAAAATGCTTGCTCCAATGATCGGATCTCCTTTAGCATCTGTAAGAGTTCCTTTGACAGTATATTCAGATGGCTTCGTCTCAGACTGTTGTTGAACGGTATTAGCTCTGGATATAACAATATAATTGCCTCGGAGAGAATATGTATAACCCGTTCCCTTAAGGACTTCAGAGACAATACTCAAAGCATCAGCTTTTTTCTGCTTTAAGTAAACAGTGCGGTTTACATTGAACATGCTATTGTACTCAAATTTGTACTTCGTAGACTGTTCAATACGATCGAAAATTTGCTTTAGCCTTGTCTTCCCAGTGTTAAAAGAAACTTGCTGAGCAGAAATAGGAAGGAGAGCTAATTGGAAGGCCAATAGCCCAACCCCAATCAAGAATTTATTCCTTTGATGCATAACATTATTGGTTTTAAAGATACTTTAGATATTAGATATTTTACGACATGACAGAAAATATAATTCGTACACCCAAAGATAAATAGTTAATGAATGTTAACATAATGCTGCTTTACAAATCATTATTTCTGTAGCAATATTCCGGCAGGGCATCTGCAAATAACGCCTTTGATAAATATGCTAACGCTAAGCTTTGAACACGCAAGAGCTTATCTTTTGGAAAACCTGGAATTTAGTAATTTGAAATTGATTGATCATTTCCCGTATTCTTGCTCGCGCAGCGACTGGGGTTAGCTTACGGTTTGTAAAAAAACAAAAATACATATAATAAATCGGCGAAGATGACATCAGTCATTTTTCCTTATTTATTATTTCCATCTTTTATTATGTTACTACAAGCACGAAGATTTTGTTGTACAACTCCGGAATTCAATCAAGTAGGAGGTAAACACTGATCATGGGTGCTTATCTCCTATTATCATGTAAAACAGTCTTTCAAATCTCCAATATTAAGAAGTTGGATTGAACACAGTACATGCAATTATGCTCCTGCTCACAGCACCAAGGTCGACAAATCTCATCATGGAAAAATGACATCATGACCCAACAAACGATAACTTTGACTGATGACAAGTTTGCCCACCAGTCTGAAATGAGTTTCACAGACAAAACTGTTCATCTGGAAAGGAATGGGTAAGCATTCTTTCTATATCACTGAATCCACTCCGATGATATGCTTTCGCCAATAGCGATAGGGCTGTTGAATAGTTCCTATTGAACAACAATCTTCTTGCCAACCATCTTCCATTTGAAATCTGGTACAACTAAAGAAATAACGGACAAGATATCCTCTATATTCTCTTGAGGATTAAACCGCAATCTTACATACTGACGGTCATACCTGTTCGTTACTATTTGGAAATGCACATCATATCGGTACTCCAACATCTTTAGCACTTTCGTCAATGGTTCACCATCAAACTGCAATCCTCCATTTCTCCATTCCGCATATCCTTTTGCATCAACATCCTCAATGCTAACTTTTCCTGTAAAGTTGGAATAAATCAGTTGCTGATTAGGCTTGAGACGATAATCAGTACGCCCATCGCTCACAGAAACTAAGCCTTCGTTAAGTGTCACACGCGTGTCATCAAGTGTAGGATAACTCTGGATATCAAAAGAAGTACCTATATCCTTAACATTCAACTTGTTGACACTCACTTGAAAAGGGGAACTATCAATATGACGAACTTTAAAATATGCCTCACCTATTAGCACAATATTCCGCTCATTATTGCTAAAACGTGATGGATAAACCAATACAGAACCACTGTTGAGCCATACTTCTGAACTGTCAGGGAGTATCACCTTTTTTATTTCTCCTCTTCTACTGAATTCTTGGATAAAATGCGTTTCAGCTAAGATTTTTCTCTGAGTAAGTCCCTTTTGATAAAAGAAATAGGATCCTGCCAGCATGAATATGGGTATCATCCATACTGCAACTCGCAACAAAAATCTTCCCCATAGAAATTCATTATTATCCAAGGTATTAAGTTCTGCTTTCTTGGCCACAATATGATAAGCATCGTCCAACGCATGCCTGCTCATTTTATTACCAGCTTGCGATTTCCATATCGCATGCAAAGCTTCCTCAGCATCATTATCGATGTCATTTCCCAATCGTTTCCACACTCGGATGCGGATCTCCTCTGTGGAATTATTTTTGGAAAAATACATTATTATTTTTGCTAAAACGCTCATATATTATTCAATTACAACTATTGCTATTTTGACTTGACTCTTTTAAGATAACTATTCCATAATATTACACCCAAGACATTAACAGGAATAAACATTTTAATACCTTTCGTAATTCTTTCAAAGCCAAATTTAAATGGTTTTCTATCGTCTTTTTACTCAAGTTCATACGCTTAGCTATCTCATCATTGGAAAGTCCTTCGTTACGGCTCATTATGAACACCTGTCTTCTCTGCTTGGGCATATTACATACTACCATATCGATCAACAACTTTGTGTCTTGCATCTCCAATAAATCTTGTGGCGTTGCACTTAACGATCGATCTTGATTGACTCCCAAAGAAAGAGGTCGCATATTATTCTTTTTAGCAAAAAAATTCATGATGGCATTTCGTCCCATACGATAAAGATAGGCATTAGGATTAATAACTTCTGCCAACAGATCACGTTTCTGCCATAGGTTAATAAACACGGACTGCGCTATATCTTCTGTATCATCAACATTTTTCACGAAACTTAGTACAAAGCCTCGTACTTGTGGATAATATATATCGAAAAGCTGCTGAAATGCCAGTTCATCTCCAGCTGCAATTCGCTTCATTAGAAATACTTCTTTGTCCGCATCAACGAACTCATTATACAAATGTTTCTTTATTACAGGCATTGGTTCATAGCACAGTGTTTAGCTTCTGAATTACAAAATTAGGCAAATTCAATGAAAATTGCAAGAATTTAATCATAAAGTTGATTAGAAATACATAATTGCCGCTGTAGGCATCGAAACGCTTTTTGCAGGACATAAACAAAAAAGAGAATCTTGATCCTTGGCGGTTCCGAAAATATTGCCTACTTTTGCGGTTATATCAGAAAAGTCATTATAGGCATGAATATAGGAGTTTTTGTTGGCAGTTTTGATCCATTCACCATCGGACACGATTCTCTGGTCAGACGCGCTTTGCCACTATTCGATAAGTTAGTGATCGGAGTAGTGGGCGATAACGTGCATAAACCGAACATGACACCAGCCAACCAGCGAATGGATGCCATTGCCACTCTGTACCGTAAGAATCCCCATATAGAAGTGAAGGTCTATGACGGACTTGCTATGGACTTCGCAAAAGATGTGGGGGCCCATTTCATCGTCAAAGGCATCCGCAATGTCAATGACCTGGAATATGAACGTGCACAGGCTTATTTCAACCAGAAATTAGGAGGGATTGAAACCATCCTGTTATATACAGAACCCGAGCTCATGAATGTATCCTCGACTGCAGTAAGGGAATTAAGCCATTTCGGGAAGGATATCTCTTTCCTATTACCCAAAAATGAATCCAATAAAGAATAAGATCTTATGATTTCATACAATGTAGATGGCGTCAGAATGCCAAAGATCAAGAAGCGAGAAACCAATGCCTGGATTAAGGCTGTAGCTTCCTCTTATGGGAGGAAGGTAGGCGATATCGGCTATATGTTTGTCAATGACGACAAGATCCTGGAGGTTAACCAGGAGTACTTGGGGCATGACTACTATACGGACATCATCACTTTCGATTACGATGAAGAGGATACCATCCATGGGGATATTGTCATCTCATTGGATACGGTTCGCTCTAATGCAGAGAAATACCAGAAGGACTATGACGAGGAATTGCATCGGGTGATCATCCATGGTATCTTACATCTTTGTGGCATCAATGACAAAGGACCCGGTGAGCGGGAGATCATGGAAGCTGCAGAAAACAAGGCACTGGCTATGAGATAGCATAGCCAGTGCCTTTTGTTATCTTTTCACCCTACCGGATCAATTGTAAGGCTTTCTTAACGATCGGGTTCGACTCATTGACGATTTGGAAATACTCACTCATGTCCCAAAGGTCCCTTGCGACCAATGCTTTCATCTGCATTTTCAGATAGGGCAAGGTACGCTTCAATTCTGCATCATTCTTGGGCTTGATCTTTTGCTTTGCTCCCTCGGCTAAGATCTCATCAACCAAGGATTGAGGAATCTCAAAATGCTTATTAAAGTCCTCAAAGCTGGCATATTTCTTTTGCAACGCCTTGCGATTATTGTCTACATACTTGAGATTAGCATTGAGAATAATGCTTTTCGCAGCCAACTGGCGGTGAAGGTTCGTATATTGTGTCGTGTCTAAGGGTACGAACTCATCTGGCATGATCCCACCTCCGCCATAGACCACACGATGCTTACGCAGGGTATAGCATTTCAGAGAATCAGAGAAATGGATACTATCTGCACTATACAATTCTCCATGCTTATATCGGTTGTCGAGTTCCATTTCATAGTCCTTCATATCCCCTTTGGTATATGGCTTCTGGATGCACCTGCCTGCAGGAGTATAATAATGGGCGATGGTAAGACGGATCATGGAACCATCCTTAAATTCAATGGGACGCTGAACAAGCCCTTTGCCAAAAGAGCGTCGTCCCACGACAACTCCCCTGTCTTGGTCCTGGATAGCCCCCGTCACGATCTCAGCCGCGGAAGCTGTGAACTCGTTGATCAGGACAAATACTTTGCCGTTAAGGAGCTTTCCGTTGCCCTGAGCGCGAAATTCCTGGCGTTCCGTCCTCCTACCTTGGGTATAGACAATTAAGTCGTTACGTTGAAGGAATTCATTGGCGATCATCACGGCAGCTTGAAGGTAACCTCCGCCATTATCTTCCAAGTCGAGGATCAGGTCATTCATGCCCTTTGCTTTTAAGGCATTCACGGCTTCCATAAACTCATGATACGTAGTGGCTCCAAAACTTCCTATCCTGATATAGCCCCAACCTGGGCGGATCATATAATAAGCATCGAGGGTCTTTACTGGGATTTTATCTCGCGTCACCGTGAAGGTCAGCACATCTTTGATACCCCTCCGCACGATGTTCAGACGTACCTTCGTACCTTTCGGGCCTCGGAGGCGTCTCATGATCTCCTCTTTTGCCATTTTAACGCCCGCTATTGCTGTATCGTTAACGCTGATGATACGGTCACCAGCCATGATGCCAACTCTTTCTGACGGGCCATTAATCACGGGCTGTATTACCAATAAGGTATCCTGGACCATATTGAATTGTACGCCAATACCTTCAAAGGAACCCTGTAAAGGTTCGTTCATAGCCTTTGTCTCTTTGGCTGAGGTGTAAGCAGAGTGTGGGTCCAGCTTCTCAATCATCCCACGGATACCATCCTCAACCAATTTATTTTCGTCTACGGAATCGACATAGAGATTAGTAATCGCCATTTCCGCAATCTGCAACTTACGTAAAGGGCTGTTCTCGCCGAAATTAAGATGAACCTGAGCAGAAGTGCCCAACGATATCAGTATCGCCAACGCGGCAAATAGTAACTTTTTCATATGCATAACGACATTAATCGATGGGGTCAGTATCTTCTGGAAGGTCTTCCTCTATGACCAGATTATCAATAATGAAATTCTGGCGTTCCATCGTATTCTTCCCCATATAGTATTCCAATAATTTATGTACTTGATCGTTCTTGTGTAAAGTAACTTGTTCGAGACGCATGTCTGGGCCAATAAAATGGACGAATTCATCAGGACTGATCTCACCTAATCCCTTGAACCGTGTGATCTCTGGATCAGGTCCCAAGTCTTTGATTGCCTTTTGGCGTTCTTCCTCGCTATAGCAATAGATCGTGATAAAATCATTTTTCCTTTCCCCCTTTTTCAGCCTGGCATCAGCATCAGCTATCACCTTTTTGTTCTTGATCTTCGTACGCTTGTTCCTCACTCGGAAAAGAGGAGTTTGAAGGACATAAACATGTCCTTTCTTAATCAGCTCTGGGAAGAACTGCAGGAAGAACGTGATTATCAGCAATCGTATGTGCATGCCATCCACATCGGCATCAGTAGCCACGATCACCTTATTGTATCTCAGGGAATCCAATCCGTCTTCAATGTCAAGGGCAGCCTGTAAGAGGTTGAACTCTTCGTTCTCATAGACAACCTTTTTCGTCAGTCCAAATGAGTTCAAAGGCTTGCCTCGCAAAGAGAACACAGCCTGCGTATTGACATCCCGGCTTTTGGTAATGCTTCCACTGGCACTGTCACCCTCCGTGATGAAGATAGAGCTTTCTTCCTTCCTGTCGTTTTTCGCATCACTATAATGAATCCGGCAATCACGCAACTTGCGGTTATGGAGATTGGCTTTCTTCGCTCGTTCCCGTGCCAGTTTAGTAACACCAGCCATTGCCTTTCGCTCACGCTCACTTTCCTCGATTTTTTTCCGCATCTCCTCCGCCACATCCGTATGGATATGGAGATAGTTGTCCACCTGTTCTTTGACAAAGTCGCCTACGTATTTGTTAATGCTTTCACCCCCAGGGCTCATCGTTAACGAACCCAACTTAATCTTGGTCTGGCTTTCGAACATCGGCTCTTCCACATTGATGGCAATAGCAGCTACAATGCCATTCCGAATGTCCGTATAATCATAATTCTTACCAAAAAACTCTTTGATGGTACGAGCGATATGCTCCTTGAAAGCGCTCTGATGAGTGCCACCTTGCGTGGTATGCTGACCATTGACAAAAGAATGGTATTCTTCGCCGTATTGGTTCGTATGCGTAAAGGCAATCTCAATGTCTTCCCCTTTCAGATGGATAATAGGATATAATCCATCAGTGGTCATATTATCCACCAATAAATCCTCAAGGCCATTTCTGCTCAGAATCCGCCGACCGTTATACATAATGGTCAAACCAGCGTTCAGGTAAGTGTAGTTCTTTAACATCATCTCCACGATTTCATCGTGGAATTGATAGTTCAAGAATAGGGTTTCATCTGGCTTGAAGAAAATGTAGGTACCATTCTCATCCTGTGTCTTTTCCGTATGGTCCTCTTTCAAGATGCCACGCTCAAAGGTCAAGGCGCGTACCTTCCCCTCACGGTAAGACCTGACTTCGAAATGCGAACTCAAAGCGTTGACAGCCTTGACACCTACGCCATTCAAGCCAACACTCTTCTTGAAAGCCTTGGAATCGTATTTGCCTCCAGTATTCAACTTGCTGACGGCTTCGACCAATTTTCCTTGAGGAATACCACGCCCATAATCACGGACAGAAACGCTCAGATGATCCTCTATATCGATCTCAATACGTTTACCCGCATTCATCTTAAACTCATCAATAGAGTTATCGATGACTTCCTTCAACAGAACGTAGATACCATCCTCTGGCAAACTGCCATCTCCCAAGCGACCAATATACATGCCAGGGCGTGTACGGACATGCTCCATATCCGACAGATGGATGATATTCGCATCCGTATACTCTGCCGTAGAAGGGACATTCTGTTCCAGATCCTTATTCTTGTTCTCGTTTTCTGGCATTATCAATAAAACCTTTCTTTTTTGTTAGCCAATGACTTTCTTATAACACTTCCGAGATTTATGGTGGATCGGATTCAAGGCTCCCCATTGGCTTTGGACACCCTCGTTAGATTCCATTTCCACCTGTGTCTCACCCCATTTGAAACCATAAGCCTGGTATCGAGGAATCAAATCGGCAAACAACAAAGCGTTAGCCCCCTTTGCCCTATATTCAGGCAAGACACCCATTAACAACAAGTCGACACCTTCTGTTTTATGATACTTGATGGCACGAAGCACATACCACCAGCCAAAAGGAAGGAGCCTGCCACGATGGCATTTCTGCATGGCGCGAGCCAACGATGGTATGGTAATGCCTAACCCAACCAACTTTCGGTCAGCATTCCAATCCTCTACCAGAGTGACCAAGTTCAAATCCAAGTCCTTTAAGTACATGTTAATATACTGGTCAATCTGACGGGGTGTTAACTCTGAGTAGCCATAAAGGTCTTTATAGGTATCATTAATAAGATCAAAGACCTTTTGCCCATAACCGCCCTCAAAGATGTCTTTCTTGGTCAGTTTCTTCACATGAAGGTTATATCTCTGCTCTATCATTTGGGCAATCTTGGTGTACTTTTCTGGGATTGTGTCGGGAACGTACATCTTATATTCAACGTACCTATTGTCGACGACAAAACCATCCATCTTTTCCATGTGCTCTGGATAATAGGGATAATTATAGATGGTTGGCATGGTGCCTAACTGGTCGAATCCCCAGGTTAACATCCCTTCTGGGTCCATATCCGTAAAGCCCAAGGGTCCCACGACCTGTGTCATGCCCTTACTTTTCCCATAGTCTTCTACTGCTTTGATCAAAGCTGTAGACACCTCAAAGTCATCGATAAAGTCGATCCATCCAAAGCGAACAGACTTTACTCCCCACTTTTCATTCGCATGATGATTGATAATTGCAGCCACACGACCGACGATCTTTCCACCCTTGTAAGCAAGATAATATTCAGCCTCACAAAAATCGAAAGCTGCATTTTTATCCTTGCTCAGCGTATTCATGTCATCGCTAAAAAGTGTGGGGGCATCGTATTCGTTACCCTTATAAAGGTCATAATGAAAGTCTATGAATCTCTTGAGATCTTTCTTGGTCTCAACTTTTCTGATTTCTACTGACGACATTGATAAATCAATTGATTAATGCTTTAATAAACATGCAAAGATATAGAAAATCATGCACAACACCAAATTTCGTGCAGTTTTTTAGGATTTCTTGCAAAGAATCAAAACATGATCATGGGTGTAGAGGGTGGTTCCAAATAGATAATGGTCGCCACCATCTTTCAATTTAAGCCGCTTCCTAAGTGCAGATACGGATAAAGGAAAGTTCCGAATAGCAATATTTGCCGCCTCTATGCCTGTCAATGCCGTTTTCAATGACTTCTTATTTAAACTAAACACCGATCTGATCTGGAATCTACGCCCGGGGAAATCCGGTATCATGGAATCAGAAACAAAAAGATGGGAATTTCTTCCAACTGCCTTCACGCCATACTGATGACACAATGCGCCAAAGCATCCTGCCTTCATGATAGAAGCATTCGGCTCATAAAGATAAAGCTTATTCTCCCGATAATCAATGTCCTGCATTTGCTCCTCTCTCACAAAAGAGACGAGTGCATCTGATGATGTATCTACTTGCATCTGCTGGTCGTCATTCACGCAAAATAGCTTCATGGGATCTCCTGACGCTGCAGAGAGGACGAACAGCAATTCCTTACACTCGTTATCCTTCGACACGATATGCAGTTCCCTGACATGATCCTCGCCTAAATCTGCCAAAGCCTGATGCCAGTCTAACATAGGGGACAACTTCAAGAGAACCACATCAGCCTTAGATAAAAGCTCCTCTTTAATATGCAACACATCGGGAGTACAGTCCTTGATCGCTACTGTCTTACCCCCATACGCATCCCTACGAGCAGGATCTAAGAAAAGCCACGAGACGTGGGAAAGATGATGTAGATAGTCAACACCATCTCCACATACGATATTAGCCTTGATCCCTAACAAAGAAAAATTATGTCGCGCTACTTCACAAAGATCGTCTTGTCTCTCTACATAAACCGACTGTGAAGCGGGAAACTGTAAGGCCATCAAAGAGAAATCAATACCGAAGCCACCGGTCAGATCAACCCATTTCGTATCTTTTCGGTCTGTTACCCATCTCTTTGCCACTTGTGCTTTATAACTTGCCGTAAACTGCGACGAGCACTGTTCCATAGAAAGGTGTGGAGGATAAACAATCCCGTCCGTAGATGCCCATAACGGGAGTTTGGCACATGCTCTCTGCCAACCATCAATCTGCTCAAGGGCATATTGCATGTCAACATCAGGGTATCTTGAGCCTTGCAAGGCCAGTGTCTGAACATTCTCACGCCGATGTGCATGGATAAAATCCAGCGTAGATTGATTCATCATTCCTGTCATATGGACTAAAAATGATAGGTCAAACCTATTCTGACCTCAAAAGTATTGGCACGGACTTTATCATGATACGCATACCGAGTATTTCGTATGAAATAAGATCCAGATGCTAAGAAACTCAGCGGACCACGAAGGTCAGACTCCCAAATAGGGTTCAGGACAAACAACTCTGCATTCCCTTTATCACCTTGGGCATTCAGGTACAAGGGATCAACAGTAGACAACTCCTTTCCCTCGTATCCTTTCCATGTGTAAATCCGGTAGTATTGTGCATGAAGGATAAAGCGTCCGAAATTTCTGAACTCCATATGGGTTTTTGTCTTAATGGAATAGCCACTTCCCATATTATAGTCCCGATCGATCACATTATAATAGTCGCTTTTGGTTCCCCCAAGCAAGATACCACTGATGAAAATCCTTTGTTCCAATCGACTTAACACCCCCACTTCGGGAAGGGATAAGATCAATCCTGGACCAAAGGCAGCAGCTTCGGAAATCCGATAAGGAGTCTGACTACTGCCATCTTTCACGGGCTTAGAATCATAGTAATTGAAGTGCTGGAAGACTCCAAACTCTGCTGTAACCGTATTCCCCACAAACACAGGAGCGCCCCACACACGTCCCAAGATATGCAAGCCATTAATAAGAGGCTGGTTTGCAGAAAATCCTACCGTTGCCTCTACATCAAAAAAGTCATAGGGCTTCTTTTCTTCCTCATTGAAAGGATCGCCATAGCAAAGATAGATGTTGACAAAAGGATTAGCCTCACCACGAAACAGGGCACCATCATCAGCCAAATATCTCACCCCCATGGACATAGAGAAATCGATTGGGAACCGATCATAATCATGATATTTATAATATTTATTCCGGATTCTCCAAGCATCCCCACTGATGATGCGATTAAAACCTCTCATCGGACTGATTGCAGTAGCCCCTGCCTCACGAATGAAACGATTCCATCCATGGGCGCGGTCATCTAACAGCAAACTACTAATGCGATAAGCAATTTCACCAATGCAGATACCTCCAAATGTGGTTGCCATTAAGTCGTTGATGGCTGGTGGTTCCTTTTCGCCCCAGAACTCCCATTCTAAACTACCACAAAGAGCGTAAGGTGCAGATTCCCAAAAGCTTAATCCACTTGCACGAGCCGAGTTGTAATAGAGGTTACCATGGTAAGGGTGAGCAAACAGGTTCGTAGAGAACTGGTCATTGTCCCACACGAATCCATTCTTGAAATTATGATGTATCGTATGCAAATTCACTTGAGCGAATTCCTGATTCATGATAAAGCGATCAAAGCAATGTACGAATACGTTGATACCCGTGGCCTCTGCTGCTGCCTTCCAAGGATGCTTCTCTTGTAATTCTGGGCGGTTATAGGCATAGATAGAGTCCGATGACATCCTCATCAGCCGATTCGTAAAAGCTGTATCTTGCTGAGAGAATGCCATACAAGGCAGCATCGCCACAATCATAAGAATCATCTGTCTTTTCCTCATCTCGTTTTACTCCTTTGAAATCTAATGGCAAGCCCTCCTTCTACAATAAAGCGATGACGATAGGAATGCCAATGATAATAATAGCGCGTGTCTCCATAACCGCCAGAGAGAAATGCACCCATATAATGGTTAAAGGCATAGTCCACGTTAATACGAGCCTGCAACGAAAACAATCGTTTAGGCTTTGTGGCATTATCCTTCAAGAATGTCTCAACGTGATAGTAACCCAGATCTCCACTAAGGCTCCATTGAGGTGTCAGAGGAAAGTATTGCCCAACCCGGTAGAAAAGTGCTCCGGAAAATTTTTGGTCAATACCCATAAAATGGGTACCCACCCCCACGATATTATATGTAGAGCGATTCCGATACCTGAATGCGAAATTAAACTTCGTACTGGTCCCGCCATATACCAAGACGTCTATTTTAGTCTTGGGATTGATATTGACCAATCCTATCTTATGGGCGATGGTATCACGACTATAATTAATGACGCCCACTTGGACGCCACGAGGATGGGAAATGCACACATTCAACAATCCTACTTGAGAACCGTTCAAAGAATCTGCATAATTATAGGCAGCAATCTGAAGGCCTCGCATGGTTGAAGAGCAAATATTAGCAATAGCAGCCACTTGGGCTCCTCCTTTGACACCTACTGAGATATTGGACACTCCACTCACCTGGACTCCTGCTAAAGATGATGTGCAGATATTTGAGAATCCTGATAGTTGTACTCCTTCTGTATGATGTGCGATACTGGAAATGCCAGAGATTTGCACGCCACGCGCTTGACCTCCCACAGAACCAATCCCCGCCGTTATCTGGACACCATTCAATTTCGTCCCAGAAAAAGCAAAAAGCCCACCGACATTAACCCCTGAGGCTGTGGCACTCGCCATACCTGAAATCACTCCTAATTGAACGCCCTTCAACGTATCCGTATTTGAGAAGAAACCAAGATTGAAGAAAGCAGTCCGCAAGGAGTCATTGCCATGACGCACGGCTCCCACACCGATATTCGTATATCGTTTCGGGGTATAAGTTTGCGCAGAAGCCTGCGTGAAACTAATAGCAAAAATACCTAAGAGGATATGTCTAAAATAAAAGGCAGGTTTCATAGTGCAAATTTAATAAAAAAAAGAAATTCCTCAAACAAATAGAGAAGAAAAAGAATGCTCCCAACCTATATTTCCAAAGATGCTCAACGGCCATGCCCTTATACAACGTATTTTCTTATAACCTCACAAGAGCAGGTCAAGGAAACTATATTGTCAGATTTCTTATGTTTACACTAGAGTTTTTTTCTTCCATAGGTTGACAGGTTGTCAAAACCCTTTGTACATCGGGCTTGCAACCTGTTTTGAGGTTGTCAAAGGTTGACACGAGGTTGACAGAAAAACACCTATTTTGCTAAATTTTCTCGAGAATTGATGGCTGCACCTATGCTCTTGCTGTTCAGAACTGTCCCTATGGGATCAAATTCTCTCGAGAATTTTGTATGATCTCTTACCTTTTCCTATACAGATCATGATATGGATTGAAATCCAACGTTTTCGTTAAGCCAAATGAGCAGAGCCATGCTTGCTTGAGATCTGCCATGGCGAGAAAACGAAGGATGAAATCCAACGATTTCTTTGGGATTGGAAGAATATAAGTTTGACTCTGTCAAGTAATTGATGTAGATGAACTACAAAAAAAGGATGCATCAGAATTTGATGCACCCTCTCTTAGGATTATACTCTTTTACTTAATCATTCAATTTTGCCTTGATGAACTCACGGTTCAGGCGAGCAATATTGGCAATACTCTCGTTTTTGGGGCATTCCGCCTCACAAGCACGTGTATTGGTACAGTTGCCAAAGCCCAATTCCTCCATCTTGGCTACCATTGCCTTAGCACGACGGGCAGCTTCCGGACGGCCTTGTGGTAACAAAGCGAGCTGACTGACCTTAGAGCTTACGAACAACATCGCAGAGCCATTCTTGCAGGCTGCAACGCAACAGCCACATCCAATACAGGTAGCACAGTCCATCGCCTCATCAGCTTTCTCTTTGGGGATCAAGATAGCATTGGCATCCTGAGCCTGACCCGTACGTACAGATGTATAACCGCCGGCGGCAATGATCTTGTCAAAAGCAGAACGATCGACCATACAGTCCCTAATTACCGGAAAAGCAGCTGAACGCCAAGGTTCAACGGTAATCACGTCACCATCCTTAAAACGGCGCATATAAAGCTGACAAGTAGTAGCTCCTTGTGCTGGACCATGAGGATGCCCGTTGATATAAAGTGAGCACATACCGCAAATACCCTCACGGCAATCATGGTCGAACACGAAAGGCTCTTTGCCTTCCTCGATCAGCTGCTCATTCAGGATATCCAACATTTCGAGGAAAGAAGTATCACCAGGAATATCTTTCATCTCAAATGTATCAAAGTGACCCTTTTCCTGGGGACCCTTCTGACGCCATACTTTAAGCGTGAAACTTATATTTGTATCCATTTCTTAATCTGATTTAAAAATTACTTCTTGTAGTTACGAACCTGTACCTTAATATACTGATAGTCCAAAGGCTCCTTATAAAGCTTAGGAGCCACGTCGTCAGAACCTTGATACTCCCAGCATGCTACATACATATAGTTTTCATCATCCCGTTTCGCTTCTCCTTCTTCTGTCTGAGACTCCTCACGGAAGTGACCACCACAACTTTCATTACGGTTTAGTGCATCATAAGCAATCAGCTCACCCATCGTGATGAAATCACGCAAATGGATAGCCTTGTCAAGTTCCACGTTAAGACCTTCTTTATCACCAGGAATGCGAACGCAAGTATTGAATTGTTCCCGAACATCCTTTAGCATACTCAAGGCTTTCTTCAACCCTGCTTCATTGCGTGCCATTCCAACATAGTCCCACATAATATGATAAAGTTCCTTATGGATGGAATCAACACTCTTCAGCTTACTCTTGTCCTGTTGCTTGTTCTGGATATTGTAGATGCGGTCGATCTCTGCCTGTACGTTCTTCTCAGCCTCTTCGAACTCTGGAAGATCCGTTGAGAAGCGCGGAACTGTAATCTGATCACTCAGGTAATTTTGCATGGTGTAAGGGATGACAAAATAGCCATCGCTTAAGCCTTGCATCAGTGCAGATGCACCCAGACGGTTAGCCCCATGGTCAGAGAAGTTACACTCTCCCAATGCAAACAGACCTTTGATGGTAGTCATTAACTCATAATCAACCCAAATACCACCCATGGTATAGTGGATTGCAGGGAAGATCATCATTGGATTCTCATGCGGATCTACGTCTGTGATCTCCTGATACATATCAAAGAGGTTACCATAGCGCTGGTCAACAACATCACGACCTAAACGCTGGAAAGCCTCAGAGAAATCAAGGAATACAGCCAATCCTGTATTATTAACGCCATAACCTTTATCCGTACGTTCCTTCGCAGCCCGTGACGCAACGTCACGGGGAACCAAGTTACCAAATGCTGGATAACGACGTTCCAAGTAATAGTCACGATCCTCTTCTGGGATATCACGGCCCTGAAGCTTGCCTTCTTGAAGAGCCTTGGCGTCTTCAATTTTTTTAGGAACCCAGATACGTCCATCATTACGCAAGGACTCTGACATCAAAGTCAGTTTCGACTGCTTGTCACCATGCACTGGAATACAGGTTGGGTGGATCTGTACATAACAAGGATTTGCGAAATAAGCACCCTTACGATAGCACTGAAGGGCTGCCGTGCAGTTGCAACCCATGGCATTTGTTGACAAGAAATAAGTATTCCCGTAACCACCAGTAGCAATACAAACTGCATGAGCGGAATAACGCTCCAATTTTCCTGTGATTAGATTCTTAGCAATGATGCCACGAGCACGGCCATCGATCACTACGAGATCTTCCATCTCCGTACGAGTATGCAATTCAACCGTACCATGATGTACCTCCTTCATCAAGGAAGAATAAGCCCCGAGAAGAAGTTGCTGACCTGTCTGGCCTTTAGCATAAAAAGTACGACAAACTTGAACACCGCCAAATGAACGGTTCGCAAGCATACCGCCATATTCACGGGCAAAAGGAACGCCCTGTGCCACGCACTGATCAATAATATTGGCACTCACCTCTGCCAAACGATACACATTTGCCTCTCTGGCACGGTAATCACCACCCTTGATCGTATCATAGAACAAGCGGTAAACGGAATCGCCATCATTCTGGTAATTCTTCGCCGCATTGATACCTCCTTGTGCGGCAATAGAGTGTGCACGACGTGGCGAATCCTGAATGCAGAAATTGATAACATGGAAACCCATCTCACCTAAGGAAGCAGCAGCACTGGCACCAGCCAGACCGGTCCCCACGACGATGATGTCGAGCTTCCGCTTATTAGCTGGGTTAACCAGTTTCTGGTGAGCTTTATAATTAGTCCATTTCTCGGCCAGTAGGCCTTCTGGAATTCTTGAATCTAACTGTGACATAATCTTAATCGTTTACAAAATTATTGTTTAAATTAATGGAGACCAGGAGCAAACCCTGCCCAGAAGGAGATAACCAGGAATGCAAAGATGGCCATGAGAATCGTAACGTATACGATGCCTATGCACTGCCATCTCTTCAACCAGATTTTGCCACTCCACCCAAGAGTCTGCATGGCACTCCAGAATCCATGAGAGAGATGGAACCAGATGGCACACATCCAAATCAGATAAAGAATAGAAAAGACAGGATTACTGAAAGTATCCTTAATCCAACTGATACCGTCTGCAGGACCATAAGCCAAGCCAGTGTTTCCGATAAGATCGGCCAACATCATGTGTGACCAGAAATTGTACAAGTGAAGGATCAAGCCCAACAGGATGATCAGACCAAGTACCAACATGTTCTGAGAAGCCCAACTTACTTCTGGACGACGGGATGTGACTGCATAACGCTCATCACCACGTGCACGACGGTTTTGCGCAGTCAGGATAAAAGCATAAACGATATGGCAGCATGCCAGGAACGCCAATGCCAGCGTGCCAACAACGGCATACCAATTGGAGCCCAAGAACTCGCAAACCTCGTTGTAGCCTGTCCCCGAAAAGAACGCAACAATGTTCATACAACAGTGGAACGTCAAGAAAAGAATAAGGCAAATGCCGGTTAACGACATTACCACTTTTCTACCAATAGGTGAATTGATTAACCACATAAATGATTGATTTTTAATTATTTAACTGTTAGAATATATTAACGACTTTGTTACGAACTATTGTGATCCTACACCTTTAAAGGGAAAATATACCTTAAAATAGGTATGACTCCCCCTTCATTGTGAATGCAAAAATACTATATTTTAGCGATAATTCAAAGGTTTTAGATAAAAATTCCAATTAAAATTCTTACTTTTGCGGAAAATTAGACAACTCGTGGAGAAATATTGAAAATGATTTTCAAATACGACGTAATTGTAATCGGAGGAGGACACGCTGGATGTGAGGCGGCAACTGCAGCTGCTAATATGGGTGCCAAGACCTGTCTGATTACGATGGACATGAACAAAATCGGGCAAATGAGCTGCAATCCGGCAGTTGGCGGCATTGCCAAAGGCCAGATCGTTAGGGAGATTGATGCCTTGGGAGGACAAATGGCAAAGGTGACGGATGCTACCGCCATCCAGTTCCGTATGCTCAATCGCGGCAAAGGACCTGCTGTCTGGAGTCCCCGCGCCCAATGCGACAGAGGAAAATTTATCTGGAAATGGAGAGAGGTCTTGGACCAGACCCCTCATCTTGACATTTGGCAAGACCAAGCTGACGAGCTATTGGTCAAGGATGGAGAAGCCATAGGCGTCAAGACCATTTGGGGAGTTGAGTTCTATGCAAAAGCAACAATTATCACTGCAGGCACCTTTTTGAACGGCCTAATGCACATTGGACGACATATGTACCCTGGAGGAAGAATCGCAGAACCTGCAGTATATCATTTTAGCGAAAGTATCTCTCAGCATGGCGTTCGAGTAGCAAGGATGAAAACAGGCACACCTGTTCGCATTGACGGTAGGACCGTACATTTCGAAGATATGGAAATGCAACCAGGGGAACTGGATTTTCATCAATTTAGTTATATGGGACCACACCGATTGCTAAAACAACTTCCCTGTTGGACATGCTATACGAATGAAGAAGTACATGAGATCTTAAGAAATGGCTTAGCCGACTCGCCGCTCTATAATGGGCAAATCACAAGTACAGGTCCCCGTTATTGTCCATCAATAGAGACGAAACTCGTGACATTCCCTGACAAGAACCAGCATCCCCTTTTTCTTGAACCAGAGGGAGAGACCACAGAAGAAATGTATCTGAACGGATTCTCATCAAGCATGCCTATGGACATTCAGTTGGCAGCCATCCATAAAATTCCCGCCCTACGAGACGCTAAGGTATATAGGCCAGGATATGCCATTGAATACGATTACTTCGATCCAACTCAATTGAAACATTCCTTAGAGTCGAAAATCATTAAGGGCCTATTCATGGCCGGACAAGTAAACGGGACCACAGGATATGAGGAGGCAGGCGGCCAGGGAACCATGGCAGGAATCAATGCCGCGTTATACTGTGGAAATAGCGAGCCTTACATCATGAAACGTGATGAGGGATATATTGGCGTCTTGATTGATGACCTAACGACGAAAGGAGTAGACGAGCCCTATCGCATGTTTACATCCAGAGCAGAATATCGAATCCTGCTCAGACAAGATGACGCAGATGCAAGACTCACAGAAAAGAGTTACGAATTAGGACTCGCTAAAAGGGATCGATACGATTGGTGGATAAAAAAGAAGAATGCCATTCAGTCTATCATGGAGTTCTGCGAAAATACATCGGTAAAACCGAAAGAAATTAACTCTTCACTCGAAAATTTAGGAACCACTCCACTTCACGAGGGATGCAAGGTAGCAGACTTAGTCGCCCGTCCCCAGATTACGCTGCAGAACATGGCAGACATCCTGCCAGAACTAAAGTTATTGATCAACAAGCCAGAGGATCGAGTCGAAGAAATCGCCGAGGCAGCTGAGATAAAAATGAAATACAAAGGATATATCGCCCGTGAGAGGGTCGTTGCTGACAAAATGCATCGATTAGAGAATATTAAAATAAAGGGGCATTTCAAGTATAATGAACTTCATGAAATTAGCACCGAAGGTCGCCAAAAGCTCGAAAGAATCGACCCAGAGACGTTGGCGCAAGCCAGTCGAATACCCGGAGTGTCACCATCTGACATTAACGTTCTTCTCGTGTTAATGGGACGATAATTACCTCAAAACAAATGATTTATCCAAACAACCGTTTCACGTGAAACAGAATGTACAACAAATAAAAGACAAAGAGATGAACAATCAATTATTATTGTCCAATCTTCGGTGTATACCGGATTGGCCGAAAAAAGGGGTTAATTTTAGAGACGTCACTACCCTATTCAAGAATCCGGATTGTCTCAAGGAAATTAACGATGAAATGTACGACTTGTACAAAGATAAAGGAATAACAAAAATCGTTGGCATCGAAAGCCGGGGATTCGTCATGGCATCAGCATTAGGAATAGAACTGCACGCTGGGGTAGTTTTATGCAGAAAGCCAGGGAAATTACCTTGCGAGACTGTGCAAGAAAGCTACGCGAAGGAATACGGAAAGGACACCATCGAAATTCACAAAGATGCCATTAATGAGAACGACATCATCTTACTTCACGATGATTTGCTCGCAACAGGCGGCACCATGAAAGCAGCCTGTGACCTGGTGAAGAAATTCCATCCCAAAAAGATATATGTCAATTTTATCATTGAACTTATCAATGAGGGCATGAATGGAAGGGCACAATTCGATGATGACATAGAAGTGTCTTCACTCATCCAAATATAAAGATTAAAAAAGACAATGCGCTTCGAGAAGTCGAAGCAGCTAAAGGGAGCACGCCTTTAGGTTTCACGTGAAACAAAACAAGCAGAGAACCCTTTAAACAAAGGGGGAGAAGATGAATAAAGAAGAAAACGAAAAGAGATTAGCATATCTTAGAAACATAGTATTGAGCATGCCTGAGAAACCAGGTAGCTACCAATACTATGACAAAGATCATGTAATTATCTATGTAGGAAAAGCTAAAAACCTAAAGCGTCGTGTTTCTTCCTATTTTCACAAAGAAGTAGACAGGTTCAAGACAAAGGTGCTGGTCAGCAAGATCATGGATATTACCTACACCGTTGTCAACACGGAGGAGGATGCCCTACTCTTGGAAAATGCCTTGATCAAGAAATATAATCCGAGATACAATGTCCTCCTTAAAGACGGAAAGACGTATCCGAGTATATGCGTAACAAAAGAATATTTTCCAAGGATATTTAAAACAAGGCAAATTAACAAGAAGTATGGGACATTCTTTGGTCCTTACAGCCACATTTCCACAATGTATGCGTTATTGGAATTAATAGGTAAGGTGTACAAGCCGAGGCGGTGTAGACTGCCCTTGACGAAAGAAGGGATAGAGCAGAAAAAGTTCAGGCCATGTCTGGAATACCATATTCATAATTGCTATGGACCCTGCATCAATAAACAGAGCTATGAAGATTATCAGGAGAACATCAGACAAGCGAAGGAAATTCTGAAAGGGAACACACGAGAAATACAGCGGCTTATCTATGAAGAAATGACCAGGAAGGCATCTGAATTAAAGTTTGAGGAAGCAGAACTTTTAAAAGAAAGGTATCTCCTATTAGATAGTTTCGTTGCCAAAAGCGAGGTAGTCAGCCATACCATAGACGATGAGGATGTCTTTACCATAAACGATGATGAGGACAAGAAGAATGCTTATATCAATTATATTCATGTCAAGAACGGTACCATCAACCAGAGTTTTACTTTCGAATACAAGAGGAAACTGGATGAAAGCGATGAGGAGCTACTAATTACGGCTATCCCTGAGATAAGGGAAAGATTTCAGTCAACAGCAAAGGAAATCTTAGTCCCCTTTGAAATGCAATGGAAGATCAAGAATGCAGTGTTCTTTGTACCGCAAAGAGGGGATAAGAAACACTTGTTAGATTTGTCGGAAATGAATGGGAAGCAATACAAATTCGATAGATTAAAACAAGCAGAGAAACTGAATCCAGAACAGAAACAAACCAGGTTGATGAAGGAATTACAGGAGAAGTTGAAGCTAACCCAGCTTCCTTATCAGATAGAATGCTTCGACAACTCTAACATCTCAGGTACTGATGCCGTTGCGGCATGTGTTGTATTCAAAAGTATGAAGCCATCTAAAAAGGACTATCGGAAATATAACATTAAAACCGTTGTGGGACCAGACGATTACGCTTCCATGCAAGAGGTTGTAAGAAGAAGATATAAAAAGATGATAGAGGAAGACCTTAGGCTTCCTGACTTGATTATTACGGATGGTGGAAAAGGGCAGATGGATGTCGTCAGAGAAGTTATAGAAGGTGAATTAAACCTTCATATCCCGATCGCAGGACTGGCAAAAGATGACCGCCATCGTACAAATGAGCTATTATACGGATTCCCACCCCAAACAATTGGCATTGACGTGAAAAGCGAACTTTTCCACACACTTACACAAATACAAGATGAAGTACACAGGTTCGCCATTTCTTTCCATAGGGACAAACGGTCTAAACATGCCTTACACAGTGAGTTAGATGAGATCAAGGGCATAGGTCCAAAAACGAAAGAAGAACTATTGAAGAACTTCAAAACGGTGAAGAAGATAAGGGAAGCAGAACAGAGTGAACTTATCAATATCGTAGGACCAGCGAAAGCTAAAATTATTTATACACATTTCCAAAAGAAAAAAACATTATAAGATAGGCATACATGATGATTAGACTTCTAAAAATAGCCATTATAATACTTACCTTGATCACAATGGGTCAAGGGCAAGGTTATGCGTCTAATCGTAAGACATTACCTTACCAGCTAAGGGATGTCCACAAAGAGATCATCAAGGAGCACAAAAATCCAGAAGCAATCCTCTCCGATCGTTCCAATGAGGTCCACTTTACAAGTGCTCGACCTTCCAGATTTATTCCCGGGAATGAGCCAAGACCGCAGAAATTTAATGGAAAACAAGCATATTATACGAAGTTTAACCCTATTAATCATTTTCTCATCATAGGAAGGCTGTCCAGAGTAAGGGCCCCCTACCCTGTGCATGTCTCAAGCGATTATTATGTCTTCGCTTTGAGACATATTCTTTGTTAACAACATAATGTCATCATATTTAAGAGACTAAGGGCGAACTCAGAAGTAATCTGCCCAAAAAAATAATTTCATAACAATTTTCCATCAAAGAAAGATGGAAAGAAATCATAATATACATACAACGATGTCAAATTTCAAGAACAAAGAATTAGAAAAGGCTATACTGTCAAACCAAGATATAGAAGTAAAGAAAGGCTTTTTAGGACTAGGCAAAAAATACATCTACAAACCGACGAAAAGCAACATTCGTATTGTTTGCGAATACTTTAACAATGAAAAAGGAAACAACATTGAAAAACTCCTAAGCAAACCCATTGATGAGATAGCAAAGGAAATAGAGACGAAACCTCAAATTGAAGGAGATCAGATGGGTAATATACAACTGGAAGCAGCAATATCTGACGATGGTCAATTCGTTGCGTATCAAATAGCTAAGTATAGTGACTTTGAATATATTGCAGAAGGAGAGGTTAAAATATATACAGGGGAAGAAGCTAAAATAGTGGCAAAAGCTTTATAATTCTCATGTAAGCGTCTGATTATTAGATATTTAGATGTAGTACAACAAGAATAAGGAGGTCAGGTGATCTCCTTATTTTTGTTTTCTAATGATACTTGAAACGATTTTTACGAAATCATTAGGAAGTAAAACAAATTATCCTTAACTTTGCAGCATGAGAACAGTGATACAAAGAGTAAGCCACGCATCCGTAACTATCCAAGGGAAAGTTAAAGCCTCCATTGGTAAAGGTTATATGATTTTAGTAGGTATTGAAGATGCCGACACGTCTGAGGATATCAGCTGGCTGGTCAGGAAAATTGTCAATCTAAGGGTTTTCGATGATGCTAACGGGGTCATGAACCTATCGATTCAAGATGTTGGAGGCGACATACTTGTCATTTCGCAATTTACCCTATTTGCAAGCTATAAGAAGGGAAATCGACCGTCATGGCTAAGAGCTGGACACCACGAACATTCCATCCCCTTATACAAAGAATTCTGCCACCAACTGGAAATGGCATTAGGAAAGCCTATTGGGACAGGTGAATTTGGAGCGGACATGAAAGTAGAATTATTAAATGATGGACCTGTAACAATATGTATGGATACAAAGAATAAAGAATAAGTATATCGCTCTATAACAAGGAAATCATTCCATAAACATAGATCTATCAAGATGGAAGGGAGATAGCTTATTGAAAGATGAATGAGAGGCAGCAAGAGCCATCATTTTCACACAATTAAGTGCTGTTTTCAGCATAGAAATCGCTTATAAAAATGGAAGATAACAGGCAGAAAAGAAAACAAAAAAGAGAATGGGCATGCGTCCTTTCGGCGATACTGATCTATATCGCAGGGACCAGGTATCTCCCACCACTGGCAAGAGAGATAATTATTATCATCATTGCCATAGCGATGTTGGGATGGATTATATATGACATCATTCATAACAAGCATGTTGATCTATTTACCAGTATCCTATTAGTATTGATCATGATCTGCCTGACTTTTTACGAATGCAAATAAAATGTTTACAAGAAATAGTCCAAATTAAGGAGATAAAATGAAGCAAGAAATAACGATAAAAGAAGCCCAACAACGTGTTGACAGATGGGTCCATGAATATGGTGTAAGATACTTCTCTGAACTAACCAATATGGCGTGCTTAACAGAGGAAGTAGGAGAACTGGCAAGAGTCATGGCTAGAACGTATGGAGACCAAAGTTTTAAGGAAGGTGAAAGCCATAATATAGGCGAAGAGATGGCTGATGTTCTGTGGGTTCTAATGTGCCTGGCGAATCAAACAGGAATTGACCTGACAGAAGAACTGGAGAGGAGCTTTGACAAGAAGACCAAAAGGGATGCCATGCGCCATCGCAATAACCCCAAATTAAAAAATTCCATATAAAACAAAAGACTTTAGATGCAACAAAATATAAGTATAAAACATCACATTAAAGAGAAAAAGATATGGCAAGTATAAAAGAACAAGTAAACTCTGAAAGACCGAGTCAGCAACAAAGCAAGTATCAAGAAGCATTGAGCAAATATAATTGCGAACTCAATGATACGGAGATTCGTGAGAAAGTGAAAAAACTGATCACGGAAAAAGCAGCAGAAAATGATACAAAAGAAGTGAAGAAATTTCTCTTCGGGAGCGTAGAATTAACCTCACTGCATACTACAGACTCTGAGGTAAGCATCATGCAATTCACAGAAAACGTCAACCGGTTTGACGAACAATATCCAGACATGCCTCACGTGGCTACCATATGCGTATATCCATGCTTCGCAGAAATCGTCAAAGACACCTTGGAAGTAGAAGGTGTGCAAATCGCATGTGTGTCAGGAAGTTTCCCCTCTTCACAAGCATTGATAGAAGTAAAGGTTGCAGAAACAGCATTGGCCATCAAAGACGGTGCAGACGAGATCGATATCGTCATGCCTGTGGGAAAGTTCCTTAGCGGAGATTATGAAGGGTTAGCCGACGATATCCAGGAGTTAAAAGCAACATGTGGAGACCATCCCATGAAGGTTATCCTTGAAACCGGTGACTTAGGATCAGCAAGCAACATCAAAAAAGCAAGCATTTTGTCAATGTATGCTGGTGCTGACTATATCAAGACATCTACAGGAAAGGAAAAAATCAGTGCTACGCCAGAGGCTGCATACATCATGTGTGAAGCCATTAAGGAGTACTATGAGGAAACTGGGATCCAAATTGGATTCAAGCCCGCAGGAGGGATCAATACCGTAATGGACGCTATTATCTACTACACGATAGTGAAAGAAGTGCTAGGAGAAAAATGGCTAACACACAAATGGTTCCGCTTAGGTACCAGTAGGCTGGCTAACTTACTACTCAGCGAAGTAGAAGGACAAGAAATAAAATTTTTCTAATCAGGGATTTGGGAGGGCAAACATGCCCTCCTAAATATGCTTTTACAGCTTCAAGCATTTCATTACAGGTTTCGCTCAATGACAAAATCGAGATAGGCACGCAAAGACTGACGAATCTTGTCGTCCTTGACCTTATGAGCTAAAAAGTCGAGGGATTGTCGATGGAAATCATGCATCCTACGATCTGCATATTCAATTCCACCCGACTGTTTGGCAAAGTCAACAAGAAGAGATATTTCTTCCTTAGAAACGGTCCCATCTTTGACTTTATGAGCCAGTCTAAACATCTCTGGATGAGGATGACTATTCAATGCATAGAGAATGGGAAGTGTTAACTTTCCTTCAGCCATATCATTACCTGTGGGTTTTCCTATCTCACGTTCATCGTAGTAATCAAAAATATCATCACGGATCTGGAAGATAATTCCTAAGTTCTGACCAAAGCATTTCGCGGCCTGTACATCATCTGGCGAGGCTCCAGCTGACAGTGCTCCGATGCCAGCACACGCCTCAAATAAAGCGGCTGTCTTCTGCTTAATGACCTGATAGTAAACATCCTCAGAAAAGTCTTGATTCCGAATATTAGACAATTGAAGGATTTCACCATCAGAGAGGGTACGACCTAACTCTGCCAGATAACAAACGATCTCCTTAGATCCTGTATAAGCAACATTCAACAAAGCAGTAGAAAGGATATAGTCTCCTACCAATACGGACACTTTGTTATTATATAGCGCGTTCACTGAGGCTTGTCCTCGACGCTCAGAACTCTCGTCTACTACGTCGTCATGTACCAAACTTGCCGTATGCAACAATTCAAGTCCTACTGCAGCATGCAAAGTTGACGACTGTATGGCACCAAAATTCTTGGCCATCAACAAGATAAGCATAGGACGCATCCGCTTACCAGCACGCTGGCGAATATGATCAAGTGCTTGCTGAAGCAAACCATCACGATGGGACATAGCCTCATTGAAAAGAGCGGTGAAATCGTCTAATTCCGCTGAAATCGGTTGTTTGATGATTGACAGATAATCCATGTAACACAGAAATTTAATGCAAAAATAATGAATTCCTCGGGATAAATACCATTTTTTTTGTAATTTTACACGATAAATACAATATATTATGAAGAAATTATTTCTGTTAGATGCTTATGCGCTGATATATCGTTCGTATTATGCCTTCATGAAGAATCCAAGGATCAACTCGAAGGGAATGAATACTTCAGCCATTATGGGATTTTGCAACACGCTAAATGAGATAATCCAAAAGGAAAATCCAACTTACATAGGAGTAGCTTTCGACCATGGAAAGACTTTCCGGCATGAAGCATTCCCTGCTTATAAAGCACAACGCGAGGCAACACCAGAGGACATTAAATTGAGTATTCCCTACATCAAAGATATCTTAGACGGGTACCATATTCCCATTTTGCAAGTAGACGGATTCGAAGCTGATGATATCATCGGTACTTTAGCAACCCAAGCTAGTAAAACCAACATAGAGACTTATATGCTGACACCAGACAAAGACTACGGTCAGCTCATCCGTCCGAATGTCTATATGTACAAGCCCCGACATGGAGGAGGATATGACACCATTGGAGAAAAAGAGGTGGAAGACAAATATGGAATCACTTCCCCACTCCAGGTCATAGACCTATTGGCATTGATGGGCGACACTGCAGATAATTTTCCGGGTTGCCCAGGCATCGGGGAAAAGACTGCTATCAAACTGATTCAACAGTTTGGTAGCGTTGATGCCCTCCTCAACCATACTGACGAGCTAAAAGGGAAGATGAAGGAAAAAGTAGAAAATGCAGTTGACGATATCAAGATGTCAAAGTTCCTGGCAACCATCCGAACAGACATTCCCATCCAACTTAATCTTGAAGCGATGAAGTTGACTGCCCCCGACCAACAAGTATTGGGCAAGATCTTCAATGATCTGGAATTTAAAAGCTTCGCAGACCGCATTCTAAACAAACGTGAAAATCAGAAAAAAGATGTAAATCAACAACTTGATTTATTTGAGAAATTCACGACCAATGGGTCAGAAGCAAGCAAAAACTCAAGTTTTGACACGCTAAAAACGACACCACACGAGTATAAATTAGTTGATAATCAAAAGGATATAGAGGCATTATGTGACTTTTTGTTGACAAATAAAATTCTAAGTTTAGACACGGAGACCACCTCTACCTCTCCGATTGATGCAGAATTAGTGGGATTGAGCTTTGCCGTAGAAGAAAATCATGCCTTCTATGTCCCAATTCCTACCGATCGTGAAGAAGCTCAAAAAAGAGTTAACATATTTAAAAGACTATATGAGAACCCAGAAATTCTTAAGATTGGGCAAAATATCAAATATGACTATGAAGTGCTGATGAACTATGGCATCCACATAGCAGGGAAGATGTTCGACACAATGTTGGCCCATTATCTCATCCAACCAGAGTTGCATCACAACATGGATTACATGGCAGAGGTATACCTGAACTACCGAACCATCCACATTGAAGAACTGATTGGTCCCAAAGGAAAGAATCAAAAGAACATGCGTGACCTGGATCCGAAAGATATATATGAATATGCAGCTGAGGATGCTGATATCACCCTCAAGCTAAAAAACATTTTAGAGCCGAAACTCAAGGAAGTAAATGCAGAGGATCTCTTTTGGGAAATAGAAATGCCACTGGTCCCAGTGCTGGCAGATATGGAGATGACTGGAGTCTGTCTCGACACAGAAGCATTGAAGGAAACATCCAAGATTTTCAACGATAGGATGCTGGCTTATGAGCAGCATATCTATGAACTGGCAGGCGAGCATTTCAATATCTCTTCTCCCAAGCAAGTTGGAGATATCCTTTTCGGCAAGATGAAGATCGTAGAGAAACCTAAAAAGACCAGGACGGGACAATACGTTACCTCTGAGGAAGTATTGCAACAGCTGCAAGGAAAAGCACCTATTATCTCAGATATATTAGCCTATAGAGGATTAAAGAAACTATTAGGCACCTATGTAGATGCACTTCCCAAGTTGATCAACCCAAAGACGGGCCACATCCATACCTCTTTTAACCAAGCCATCACGGCAACCGGCCGACTATCCTCCACAGATCCCAACCTGCAAAACATCCCTGTCAGGGATGACGATGGAAAGGAAATACGGAAATGCTTTATCCCAGAACCGGGTTGTCTATTCTTTTCAGCGGATTATTCCCAGATAGAATTACGCATTATGGCACACCTTTCCGAGGATCAGAACATGATTGAAGCATTTCAGGAAGGATTGGATATTCATGCTGCCACAGCCTCAAAGATCTGGCATGAGAGCATGAAAGAAGTCACGCCTGAGCAACGGAAAAAGGCAAAGCAAGCCAATTTCGGGATCATCTATGGGATCACCACCTATGGGCTGGCACAAAGGATGGACATCCCCAACCGTGAAGCAAAGCAACTCATCGAGGACTATTTCAAAACCTTCCCTGGCGTACATGCCTATATGGAGAAGAGTAAAGAGATGGCAAGGCAGAAAGGATATGCAGAGACTCTGTTCCACCGCCGGAGATACCTCCCTGATATCAACTCGAAGAACGGTACTGTACGAGGGTTTGCAGAACGCAATGCCATCAACGCACCAATACAAGGCTCAGAGGCAGACATCATCAAGATCGCGATGATCCGCATCCACGATCGGTTCCAGAAAGAGCATATCCGCTCGAAGATGATCTTGCAGGTACACGACGAATTAAACTTCAGTGTCTATCCAGAAGAGAAAGAAAAAGTTGAAAAAATCGTCATTGAAGAAATGCAACATGCCTACACCCTGAGAGTACCTTTGATAGCAGATGCCGGATGGGGGAAGAACTGGTTGGAGGCACATTAGAAGAAGTAAATTTTGCGTATATCAATTATTTACCGTAATTTTGCATCAGAATTAAACGTTTAATTATATATGTCATTAAAATGTGGTATTGTGGGATTGCCTAACGTGGGCAAGTCTACACTTTTCAACTGCCTTTCCAGCGCGAAAGCACAAGCAGCCAATTTCCCTTTCTGTACAATAGAGCCTAACTTAGGGGTTATTACCGTTCCTGATGAGCGGTTGAACAAGTTGGCAGAAATCGTGCACCCGGGAAGAATTGTACCGGCTACCTGCGAGATCGTCGATATTGCAGGACTGGTCAAGGGTGCTTCCAAAGGCGAAGGATTAGGAAATAAATTCCTCGGGAATATCCGTGAATGTGATGCGATCATCCATGTCATACGATGCTTTGATGATGATAATATCGTACGGGAAGGCGGTTCTCCCGTCAATCCTGTCGAGGACAAGGAAATCATCGATACAGAACTACAGCTCAAGGACTTAGAGACGATCGAGTCACAGCTCACCAAACAGCAGAAGATCGCAGCAACGGGCAATAAGAACGCAAAGGTCTTGGTCAAGGTCTTAGAGGCTTATAAGGAAGTCCTCGAACAAGGTAAGAATGCCCGTACCGTCACTTTCGACAGCGAGGAAGAAGAGCATGCTGCACACGACTTGTTTCTCCTGACAACCAAGCCCGTGCTCTACGTCGCCAACGTTGATGAGAACAGTGCCAAGACTGGCAACGAATATTCCAAGAAAGTAGAGGAAATGGCAGCTGAGGAAGGAGCAGAAGCCATGGTGATCGCCGCTAAGACAGAAGAGGATATCGCATCCTTGGAGACCTACGAAGACAAGAAGATGTTCTTAGATGAATTAGGGCTTGAGGAGAGTGGTGTCAATCGCCTCATCAAGAAAGCCTATCACCTACTGAACCTTGAGACCTTCATCACCGCAGGCGAGATGGAAGTTAAGGCTTGGACTTACCACAAGGGATGGAAAGCCCCACAATGTGCCGGCGTCATTCACACAGACTTTGAGAAAGGATTCATCCGTGCCGAGGTGATCAAATATGAAGACTACATCAAATACGGCTCTGAGGCAGCTGTCCGCGAAGCAGGGAAAATGGGCATCGAGGGCAAGGACTATGTCGTACAAGATGGTGATATCATGCACTTCAGATTCAATGTAAGCAAATAATTATGATCCACTTATTCAACTATATCGTCTGGGATCCCAACATCATAGCATTCCACATTGGGCATTTTGGTGTCCGCTGGTATTCTATATGCTGGCTGATAGGGTTGGTCCTTGCCTTCTTTATCGTCAAAAGGCTGTATAAAGAACAGAAGATCAAGGATGAGTATTTTGACCCGTTGTTCATCTATTGCTTCGTGGGTATCTTGGTAGGATGCCGTTTGGGGCATTGCCTGTTCTATCAGCCAGATTACTTCCTTTCCTCCTGGGACCATGTCGTAGAGATGGTCCTCCCCTTCCATCACATGGCAGATGGCAGCTGGAAGTATGTAGGATACGAGGGACTTGCCTCTCATGGAGGGACATTAGGCTTGATGATTGCGCTGTATTTCTATTACCGCAAGACTCATGTCAACCTTTGGGTCGTACTGGATGACATTGCCATCGCGACCCCGACAACGGCTTGTTTCATCCGGTTGGGCAACCTGATGAACTCTGAGATCATCGGCAAGGTAACAGATGTCCCCTGGGCATTCATCTTCGAGCAAGTCGACCAATATCCCCGTCATCCCGGACAATTATATGAAGCCATCGCGTATGCCATCTTTTTCTTTGTAGGATGGTATATCTACCGCAAGAAACCGCAGAAGGTGGGTACAGGTTTCTTCTTTGGATTGTGTCTGTTCCTCATCTTTTCTGCCAGGTTCTTCATCGAGTTCACCAAGGATATCCAAGAGCCTTTCGAGGCTGGCATGGCACTGAATATGGGACAAATCCTGAGCATCCCGTTTGTCATCCTCGGGTTAGCTTGTATGATTGGAGGAAAATGGATGAAGAAGATAGGAGCCAAGGGCATTGAGAATATCCATATCGATTCTAATGACCGCCCCAAAAAGAAATAATCAATCAAGGGTTAGCGCATGCTAACCCTTGATTATTTTCTTGATTTCATTCAATTTATTCAAAGCCTCAACAGGGGTCAGATTGTTGATATCCAGATGAATGATCTCATCCCTGACCTGGCTCAGTACTGGGTCATCGAGCTGGAAGAAACTCAGTTGCATCCCTTCCCTACTCTGTCCAATAGTCTGTGCAGAAGGCTTACCCACGCTTCCCACCTGAGAATTGTCCGCCTCCAGCTGCTTGAGGATCACCTGGGCTCGCTTGACAATGCTCCGTGGCATGCCTGCGATCTCAGCAACGTGAATACCAAAGGAATGCTCTGAGCCACCACGAACCAGTTTCCGGAGGAAAAGTACCTTCCCATCCACTTCCTTGACACTGACATTATAGTTCTTAATACGTGAGAAGTTCTTCTCCATCTCATTCAACTCATGGTAATGCGTGGCAAAGAGCGTACGGGCACGAGCCTTCGGGTTCTCATGCAAGTATTCCACAATCGCCCATGCGATGGAGATACCATCATAGGTAGACGTCCCACGACCCAACTCATCAAACAGTACCAAAGACTTGGGAGAGACATTGTTCAAGATGTCGGCAGCCTCCGTCATCTCCACCATAAAGGTAGACTCGCCCAAGGAAATGTTATCCGAAGCACCTACCCTTGTGAAGATTTTGTCCACCAAACCGATTTTCGCGCTTTCTGCGGGTACGAAACAGCCCACTTGAGCCATCAATACGATCAAGGCAGTTTGGCGAAGCAGCGCGGACTTACCTGCCATATTCGGACCCGTGATGATCATGATCTGCTGTTTCTCCGTATCCAAATAGATATCATTCGGAACATAATGCTCCCCTAAAGGAAGTTGGGTCTCAATGACAGGATGGCGTCCTTGCTTAATATCCAACACATTGTCTGAGGAGATCAATGGACGGATATAATTGTTTTCCTCAGCCACCTTGGCAAAAGACAACAGGCAATCCAAGTGAGCAATGGCATTAGCATTGATCTGGATCTGCGGGATATAGTCTTGCATAGCGATGATTAGCTCATTAAAGAGCTTCTCCTCCAGCGAAAGGATCTTCTCATCAGCCCCCAAGATCTTCTCTTCATACGCTTTCAGTTCCTCGGTAATATAGCGCTCGGCCTGCGCCAAGGTCTGCTTGCGCACCCAGTTGGCTGGAACCTTGTCCTTATATGTATTCCTCACTTCCAAGTAATAGCCGAACACATTGTTATAGCCTACTTTCAGGGAAGAGATTCCCGTCTTTTCCATCTCGCGGTTTTGGATCTCCATTAAATACTGTCGACCATGATTAGAGATGGAACGGAGTTCATCCAATTCCTTGCAATAACCTTCTGCAATGACATTTCCCTTGTTTACCAACTGTGGAGGATCGGGCTGGATTTCCTTTTCTATCCGGTCGCGCAAGGTCTCACAAAGATGGAACTGCTCGCCTACCCTCTTGAGTCCTTCATTGTCTGCCTGCAAGCAGGCAGACTTGATGGGCTCGATGGCTTGCAGTGCTAACTTCAGCTGGACCACCTCCCGAGGGGACACACGACCCACTGCCACCTTGGATATGATGCGCTCCAAGTCACTGATCCGATGGAGTTGGTCATCAATACACTGGCGGAAATCAGGCTTTCTAAAGAAATACTCCACGACATCCAAGCGCTGGTTGATAGGTTTCTCGTCCTTCAAGGGGAACAAGAGCCAACGTTTCAGCAACCTGCCACCCATAGCCGTAATCGTCTGGTCAATGACATTCAGCAAGGATGACCCATCCTCCTGCATGGGCTGCAGCAATTCCAAGGATCGGATCGTAAACTTATCCAAGCGGACATAACGCTCTTCCTCGATCCGGGAAAGGGAAGTGATATGCCCAATATGCGTATGCTGGGTGATCTCCAAATACTGCATGATGGCACCTGCGGCAATCACGCCGTTCTTGAGATGCTCGACACCGAATCCCTTCAGGCTTTTCGTGCCAAAGTGCTTTAAGAGCTTTTGCCTGGCACTTTGCTCGGTAAAGACCCAGTCATCAAGTTCAAACACGCAATATCTTGTGCCGAAGATGCGTTCGAAATCGTGCTTTTTGTCCCGGTCATAAAGTACCTCCTTCGGACCAAAATTGCCCAAGAGCTTCTCCACATAATCATAAGTCCCCTCACCCGTCAAGAACTCTCCCGTAGAGATATCTAAGAAAGCGACACCACAGGCAGCCTTCCCAAAGTGGACAGCTGCCAAGAAGTTGTTCTCTTTATAATTGAGGACATTATCACTCATCGCCACTCCTGGCGTCACCAATTCTGTGATTCCGCGCTTGACGAGTGTTTTCGTCAGCTTAGGATCTTCAAGCTGGTCGCAAATGGCCACACGCTTCCCTGCCCGGATTAGCTTGGGAAGATAAGTATCCAAAGCATGATGGGGGAAGCCCGCCATCTCTGCGCTCCCCTTGCTTCCGCCGTTATTACGTCGGGTAAGGGTAATACCCAGGATCTTGGATGCCTCGACAGCATCCTCGCAATAGGTTTCATAAAAGTCCCCACAACGGAACAACATCAAGGCATCAGGATGCTTTGCCTTCAGTTGGAAGAACTGTTTCATCATGGGGGTCAACCCCTTATCTGACATAGACATAATGTGATGCGAAACGATTAATTTTCTTCAAGTAATACTCCTTGAAGTCTTTCCAATGATAATAAGGGGCCTTGTCGGTCTTCAACGGCAAGCGCGCCTCATTCTCATTCAGCAGTACCTTGAAGAGCACATCCTTGTCTTGGGCTGACTTATGATAGAAAATAAACTGTATGTTGCAAGCCATGGGAAAAATGCGGTAATTCTTCCAGAAATCAGCCACCTTCTCCAAATCGGCTTCTTGCTTCCCACAGTCGTCCAATTCAAGTAAGCAGGCAAGTGGCATGACATCCACCTCGTGGGCATAACGAAGGGTTGCACCGGGATGGGGATACTGCATGCAACTGTCCGACTCCTCGATGATCTTGCGAAGAAGATTGCTTTGGGAATACGGCGCAAGACCTCCGTTCCCTGGATAAGGACCATACTGGATATACCAACGGGCATTATTCAGCAACCATCCATTATAAATCTCATCGTCAGTGAAGATATCATAGAGATTGATCCGATGGCGGAGCTCTGTCCCCTGAATGCTATTGGCCAGTTCAAACAAGCGATACCGCAGTTTCTCCACGCTCACCTCGTGATGGACATAAGCCGTATCATTGAACAACACGCCCATCAGATGAGAGCAATCACGATGCTTCTTGGCGAATGCCTCGTATTTCTGATCCACTTCTTTCGGGTAAACTTTCTCCCAGAAGTTAGGGATATCAGCGTTCATATAGTACATATCATGCTGACTGGCATCCTGTTTAAGCTGTATCTGAGGATTCATACGGATCAGTTGCTGGACGGCGTTCTCCATGGAGAAGATACAGCGGATGACAACCGTACTCTTGGCATCCACTGGTGTCTTGCCTGCAAAGACCTGAGGGAAGCGCTCATACATACGCTTGGCGATGGCCTGGTGCTGCTCTCCGCCTAACTGGGTCAATTCCCCATCACGGTTATGGGCTTCTTGGCGCAGGAGGATGGCATCTCTCAACACCTCCTTGCCCTTGGGAGTTAGCTTGCCAAGACTGTCTGCACGACCCAGTACTTGGACGGCATAGTCATAAGCCTTCGACCCAATCAGGTAACGGGATCCATGCCGTCCGTAATGGCTGATATAGAAAGGGGTATAGCCTTTCGGGGCAGGAGTAAGCTTTGCTTGCAATGGTCCCGGGTAAGCTAATAAGTTACTGCCAGACAAACACTTATTTTGTAAGATTTCCTGCCGTGCGCTTTGTGCTGAAAGGGAAAGCACACAGACGAATGCCAAAATCGAAACAATGATTCTTTTCATACTCTTATCTTCAAATTATTGATTGCAAAGTTAACGATTCTCACCGACTTTTCAAAATAAATACTTATTTTTGTGTCACAAAACGACATCCTCTGCGTACTCATTACAGAAGGATTTAAAACAGAAAGAATATGAAAAAGCAGATCACTCTTCTCACCATGTTGGCCCTATCCATCAGCCTGATGGCTTGTAGCAGCAAGAAAGAAATCGTGAAGGAGGTGCCTTCTTACATCGAGACCCTCTCCCTACGCGACTTTAACGCGATCAGTTGCAGTGGCATTGCCCATGTCCATTTCACCCAAGGCAACAAATATAGTGTCAGGAAAAGAGACGGCATCAACATCATTACAGACATCACCGTTAGGAATCGCACCTTGGTCATTGAGACACGAAACAGGGACAGGAACTATCGCGGTTCATCAAAGAGCGCGGAAATATGGGTCACCGCCCCTCATCTCAATGCCATTACGATCAGCGGAGTTTCGAAGTTCGATGCCCCGTTGCTGCAAGTTGCGGAGGAAAGCATCAAGGTTTCTGGCGTTTGCCATATAAAAATCAACCAGCTGAAATCCGATAAGGTCAACATCTTCAACTCTGGCGTAGGATCCTTTGAATGCAATATCGAGTCGAAAGAAACGACCTTCACCAATTCAGGGACTGGGAATGCCAGCTTAACCGTCCATTCCGATTGCCTGAAGATCAGCAATTCAGGTACAGGTAAGGTAAATGCCTCATTCAAAGGAGACACGGCTGACTTCACGAACAAAGGCACGGGGTACCTGTTCGTGAAAGTGGATTGCAAGAAGTTGACGGGCACAAACAGTGGCATAGGAAAATTCAAAATATCCGGCACTGCCGACGATGCCAAGATCAATGCCTCTGGATTATCGAAAATAGACACTTCGGAATTGAATCATTTCTGACCAACTCCTATCCATGACGACCGAGGAATTCCAGCAAGAAGCCACAAGTCTACGCCCTAAGATGGTCGCTATCGCCAAGCGATACCTGAACGACAGGGACGAGGCAGAGGACACGGCGCAAGATGCCATGCTCATGCTCTGGCAAATGCGCGACCAACTCCATGCCCCCATCATCTCCTTAGCGTATGTGCTGACCCGGAACCTTACCTTGGACAAGATCAGGAAAAGAAAGCCTGTATCCACGCTCACCACAGATATCGCAGAAGAAACCTCGGACAATGCCGAACAGGAAAGCATCTGTAGGATGATGGCTCTCATCGACAAGCTCCCTGATTCGCAGCGATTGCTCATGCGACTCAGGCACATGGAAGGAATGGAATACAGCGATATGACCAAGCTAACAGGACTCTCAGAGACTGCGATCCGCAAGGCCATCAGCAGGGCGAGAATGACGATTCGGAAACAATATCTCAGCAATTGGGGAAAAGGAGAATAACAGATGAAAACAGATCATATACAACAACTCATTGATAAATTCTTCAAGGGGGAGACAACCTTAGAGGAAGAACAATGGCTTGAGACCTTCTTTGTCCAAGAGGACATTCCTGAGGCATGGAAGAAGTACCAGTCCTTGTTCGTTGACATCGGCGCGATTGGACGGCTCAGGTCGAAGGATGGAAAGGCTGTCCGCATGGAAGAGTCGATCAGAATCCATAGGGAACGGCATCCACGATGGAAGGTCATCCACCGCAAAATGATCCTCCAGGTAGCCGCCATCTCCCTGATCCTGATCGGGGCAACATTCACATGGAACCTCCATCAGAAAGACCAACTCGCCCAGCGGTATGGAGGGAGCTATGTCATCGAGAACGGAAAGCGAAACGATAACCTGCTTCAGATCAAGTCACAAATAGAACGTACGATAGCCGATGCTAACCAGATCGAGCAAAAGGTGGAAGGACAGGACTTCATCAACAAGACAGAAGAAGATGTCATCAACCATATTGACGATCCCACGGAGAAGGCAAGGATCAAAGAACTTTTAAAGGAATAGGAACATGAAAAGAATCATAGCGGTCGTTATCCTGATCATGGCACTATTGCCTCAAGGATATGCCCAAAACAAAATAGACAAGATGGTGGAGAGCTTCTCTACCGTAGGAAACTGCAAGTTCACCTCTGCCGTGGTCAGGGATCCTACCACCCGGCAAATCCAAAAGGTGGTCAAGGTGTTGGAAACATCCAGTCCCAATGCCAATAAATTCTTGGATGCCTTCAGGGACGAGGCAAAAAGAGGCAACTATCATGAGAGCAGGGACAACAATGAACTGACCATCACCCTCGACTCCGAGGGAAACTCCTCCCATCGGATCTACATGTTGAATGCCCGTACGGCAGGTAAGAACAACTATTACCGCAACGATCGGTATGACGCTTACTGCGAATGGGCCAAGGTAACCATCATCATCAAGGTCCTGAGATGATCTCCTCTTTCCACAGAGTGAGTCCTTGCAAAATGGTCGAATCTTCGACAAAATGGCAAGGGTCACCTGCCGTTTTGCAAAAGATCATCTCCTGCGTGCCAAAAGGTCATCTAAGACAAGCTAAAAGGTCATCTAAGACAAGCCAAAAGGTCATCAAACGCAAGCCAAAAGATCATCTCCCACAAACGAGTTGATGATTAATAGCAAGCAGACAAGATATTCTATAAGCAATTACATTTCGTTAAACACAGGTCCTGTCCTCTGCTGAAGAGCACAGGACTTTTCTTTTTCCAGCGCATCTAAGCTGACCTTTCACTTGATTTCCGAAATAAAATCCCTTTTTTATTTTGTTCCACGTATAATTTAGCGTATCTTTGCGGAAATGTTAACATCAATCATTATGTTCAGGAAATTCGTTTTCTTCGTTGTTTCAGTTATGTCGATGACAATAGTACACGCCCAAAAACGGGCCTTTACCATTCCCGATCTCTATCGGGTACAGGGTGTCTATGGGATCACGCTCTCCCCTGATGGCAAGCAATTAGCTTATTACAGCAGCCAGACTGACCTTCAAGCTGGCACATCATCCACGAATATCTACTTGTTGGATACAGCTACCAAGAAGAGCAAGGCACTCACCACGGATGGGAAAAGCAGTGCTCCCATATGGAGCAAAGACGGAAAGAGTATCTTCTTTACATCCACGTTGCCTGGTCAGCCACAGGTCTATCGCTATGACTTTGCCACGGGCAGTTCCGTGCAAGTTACCGACTATGCGCTTGGAGTGGGCGATGCCGTCATCTCGCCGGACAACCGTTACATTGCGTTTTCTGCCCAAGTCTATCCTGCCTTGGGAGCAGACGGGAAAGCCAATGCCGAGGCGATTCGGAAGAAAAACGAAGGAAGGGTACAAGCACATATCGCTGATCGCCTGCTCTTCCGCCATTGGACGGAATACGAGGACGGTCGATATTCCCACATTATCATCTACGATACGAACACAAAGACTTATACCGACGTGACACCGGGGAAGTTCGTGTCCCCCATTTTCTCGCCCTCTGGCGGAGAGCCTTGCGTCTTCTCGCCCGACTCAAAGGAGATTTGCTATGTGTCCAACCATACGGATCATCCTGAAGCCAATACCAATGCCGACCTGTGGACGGTATCTGTCCAAGGCGGAAAGGCAGAGAATCTCACGGCGGACAATCTGGCATGGGACGGCTCTCCCCAGTATTCTCCCGACGGAAAGTACATTGCCTACCGCATGCAAAAGGTACCCGGATATGAGTCTGACCGGTTCCGCTTAGCCCTCTACGACCGTACCGCACGCACGAAGACCGTTCTCACGGAAGGCTTTGATAACTGGGTGGACGACTATCGATGGTCATCAGATGGAAAATCGATTTATTTCTTAGGAGAGGAAACTGGCTATGAGCCCTTGTTCAGAATCGACTTGAAGACCCAGACTATCAAGAAGGTCATCGCCGACCGTGCTATCTCAGGCTTTGACATCGACGCAAAAGGCAATGCCTACTATACGTACTCGACAACAGGAAAGCCCATAGCCCTCTATGAGACCAGATTAGGGAAGAAGTCTAAGGAGCAACAGCTTACCTTCCTCAACCAAGCTTTGGAAGACGAAGTGGACATCCGACCTTCTGAAACAATGTGGGTAAAGGGTGCCGATGGTGACCAGATCGAGGTGTTTATCGTCAAGCCTCACAACTTCGATCCGCATCGCCAATATCCTTTAATCATCAACGTGCATGGCGGACCTCAGATGCAATGGATGGATTCTTTCCGGGGAGACTGGCAGGTGTATCCTGGCGCAGGCTATGTAGTGGCCTATCCCAACCCACACGGGTCGACAGGATACGGCCAGGCATTCACAAGGGCTATCTCAGGCAATTGGGGAAGCAAGCCCTATGAAGACGTGATGAAGGTGACCGATGCCTTAGAAAAACTCGAATACGTGGACTCCACGAGAATAGGTGCCATGGGATGGTCGTACGGAGGCTATTTCATGAACTGGCTACAAGGCCATACCAAACGCTATCGATGCTTGGCTTCCATGATGGGACTCTACGATCTGCCAGCCATGTGGGGAACAACCGAGGAGCTTTGGTTCCCGAACTTCGATTGCGAAGGACAGCCATGGAACTCCGATCTCTATCGTAAGTTCTCACCCAACCAGTATGTCAAGAACTTCGCAACCCCTACCCTGATCATCACCGGAGAGCGAGATTACCGCGTGTCCTATAACCAAAGCTTGGAATACTTTACCACCTTGCAGACCTTAGGTATCCCCTCCCGCCTCATTGTCTTCTCCAACGATGGGCACTGGCCGAGCAATCTAAAGTCGATGCCTGTCTATTACAACGCCCACCTGGAGTGGTTCCACAAATACCTTGGCGGAGATCCTGCTCCATGGGATACGGAAAAGATGGTCAATAACCAAGAGGAGTATTTCAATCAGACAGGAAAATAAACCAAGAATCATTTTGTATCCTGCCTAAACTACATTATTTTTACAGCGAAAGAAAAAAGCAAGCATTATGGCAAAACATCCCTTATGGTCGGACGAATATTGGCTCTTGCTGATACAAATCTATCTCAAGAAGCCTGTGGGCGTCAAGCCCCTTTATTCCAAGAGTATTGTCAACTTGAGCCTGGAACTGCATATCCCACCCCAATACCTCTATGAGCAGATGTTCAGGCTCAGGAGCCTGAAGACGCCCCGAATGGAAAAGCTGTGGGAGACCTATGGCAACAATCCCAAGAAGTTGCACCGAGCCATCAAGTTGCTTCGCCAAAAAAAGGGTTTCAACAATGCCAACGCCTTCTATGAGGGCGTGGAAGTCAACGAGACTTTCGAGAAGGACTTCAAGCCTTTGAAGGAAGATCCAGGGCTTACCCCGATCATGCTCATCATGATCCTTGACTTGTATTTCCGCCTTACGCCCATTACCATGGTCCCAGACACTCCTGAGATCATCGAGTTGGGCAAGTTGCTGAAAATAACTCCCCGTAGGATCTGCGACGTGATGGATGTCTACCAGTTCTGCGACCCGTACCTGAACCGCGGGGACTTCATGATAGATCCTCTGTTAGTTCCTTGTCAACAGCTGTGGCAGCGATTTGGAAATGGGAATCCGGAAAAGTTATCAGCTTTCGCCGCACAATTAAAGGAATATTTCAGATAGTATCCCAATAATTTTGTATTTTTGCACTGTCCAACAGTAATAGAACAGATCATGGCACAAAAGCTTATACAATCCGAAGTACAGAAACAGCAACAAGTCCAGAAGTTATCGCAGCAACAGATGCTGCAAATCAAGCTTTTGGAAATGCCGCTGACGGAAATTGAAGAGAATATCACGACAGAATTGGATGATAATCCTGCCTTGGAAAGCTCTTCTCCTGACGATGCCATGAACGAGGACCATGAGGAGAGCTACGAGGAAAAAGAAGAAAGCTTTGACGAACAACAGGAAAGGGAGGAACGAAAGTCTGAACTAGACAATGCCTTGGACAACATCATGCAAGATGATGAGATGCCTGTGGCGTTTGGCGGCAAGGACAATAACCAGAACGCTGACTACGAAGAGATCGTCTATGGAGATACAGTCTCGTTCTATGACAAGCTCAAGGAACAGATGGGAGAAGTGGATCTTACCCCAAAGCAACAAGAGATCATGGAATATCTCATCGGCTCCCTCGATGATGACGGTTTGCTAAGGAAAGACATTGACACCATCAATGATGAATTGGCGATCTACCATAACGTGGATACCTCTACCAAGGAGATAGAGGATGTGCTGAGCATCCTGCAGACCTTTGACCCTGCAGGCATTGGTGCCCGAAACCTACAGGAATGCCTCTTGCTGCAAATCGAACGCAAGCCTGACAGCAAACAGAAGGACTTGATGAAGAAGATCATCTCTGAATGCTTTGATGAGTTTACCAAAAAGCATTGGGACAAGATCAAGGCACAACTGTCATTGACAGATAGGCAGGTGGAATCCTTGCAGAAGGAGATCAGGAAACTGAATCCAAAGCCAGGAGCCTCCTTAGGGGAAACAGAAGGCAGGAACATCCAACAGATCACGCCCGACTTCATTGTCGACACAGACGAAGACGGACATGTCACCTTTTCCATCAACCGTGGACATATCCCCGACCTGAAGGTATCACCATCCTTTACAGAGATGGTAGACACCTACAAGAACAACAAAAAGGGCATGAACAGGGAAACGAAGGAAGCCCTTCTTTACGCCAAGGAAAAGGTTGACCGTGCCCAAGGATACATAGATGCCATCAAGCAACGCAGGCATACACTCTATGTCACCATGAAGGCCATCATCGACTGGCAGAAGAAATTCTTCCAGGATGGGGATGAGTCTGACCTGAAACCGATGATCCTCAAGGATATCGCCACGAAAACAGGACTGGATATATCCACGATCTCACGCGTCAGCAACATCAAATACGCACAAACAAAATGGGGAACCTTCCCCTTGAAGTTCTTCTTTAGCGATGCCTATACCACAGAAAATGGAGAGGAAATGTCTACCCGCAAGATCAAGATAGCCCTGAAAGAATTGATCGAGAAAGAAGACAAACACAAGCCGATGAGCGATGATGCCTTAAAAGTTGAGATGGACAAGAAAGGATTCCCCATCGCACGCCGTACCATCGCCAAGTATAGGGAACAGTTAGGAATCCCCGTGGCAAGGCTGCGGAAAGGTTAGCAATGGAAATATGAGAGAGAATCATTATATGAACGAGAAAAACATTATCCTGGCAGCTCGGGTGATGAGCATGCTTTTCACCCCTTTCTACCTTCCGTTGGTAGGACTGATCGCCCTGTTCATCTTCAGTTACATGAACATGTTGGAATTCTCGTATAAGATCAAAGTGCTATTGCTCGTCTATCTCTTTACAATCTTGCTCCCTACCCTGCTGATCCACTACTACCGGAAGTATCAAGGATGGTCGTTGATTGAATTAGGAGCCAAGGAACGAAGGATGGTACCCTATATCATTTCCATCCTTTGCTATTTCTTCTGCTATTACATCATGACCTTCTTTCACATTCCACATTTCATGGCACGCATCCTGATTGCAGCATTGATCATACAAGTCCTTTGCGCACTCATCAATGTCTGGTGGAAAATCTCCACCCACACGGCTGCCATCGGAGGCTTCACGGGAGCCCTGCTTGCCTTTTCTGTCATCTTTGCCTTCAACCCCATCTGGTGGCTTTGCCTGGTCCTGATCATTGCTGGCATGGTAGGCAGTAGCAGGATGATCCTCCGGCAGCATACCTTGGCACAGGTAACGACAGGGTTCATCGTAGGACTGTTCTGTGGATTAGTCATCATCCTTTGAATCGTTAGATTGAAAACAACAAGAGTATTCACACTATAAATGAAAGAAATATGAAACCATTAGTAAGTGTTATCATGGGCAGTACCAGTGATTGGGACGTCATGAAAAAAGCATGCGACTTCCTAAATGAGATGCAGATCCCTTTTGAGGTGAACGCATTGTCAGCCCATCGTACTCCCGATCAGGTAGAAGACTTCGCAAAGAATGCTGAGGCACGAGGCATTCAAGTAATCATTGCGGGAGCAGGCATGGCAGCAGCACTTCCTGGAGTGATTGCCGCATCCAGCAACTTACCCGTGATCGGCGTGCCTATCAAGGGAATGCTCGATGGATTAGATGCCATGCTGAGCATCATTCAGATGCCTCCTGGCATTCCTGTAGCTACGGTAGGGATCAATGGAGCTAAGAATGCAGCTGTCCTCGCCGCTGAAATGATTGCGCTCTGCCATCCGGAAATAGCACAGAAAATGAAGGAATATAAAGCTGGTCTCAGTGAGAAGATCGTCAAGGCAAACGAACAACTCGCTGGCAAGGATTATCAATATGATTTCAGAACGAATTAAATGATCGACCTGTTTAATTATCACCGCAGGGAGACTACTCCTGTACAGGTGGGCAATATAGGAATGGGAGGAGACAACCCCATACGCCTCCAGTCTATGACAACTACCAATACCAACGACACAGAGGCTTGTGTCGCACAGGCGGAACGTATCATTCGGGCGGGCGGGGAACTGGTCCGACTGACAACCCAAGGATCAAGAGAGGCAGAGAACCTAAAGAATATCAATGCTGCCCTTAGGGAAAAGGGATATCAGACACCTCTCTGCGCAGACGTACATTTCAATCCTCATGTGGCTGATGTGGCCGCCTTGTATGCGGAAAAGGTGAGGATCAACCCTGGAAACTATGTGGACCCTGCCCGGAAATTCATTCATCAGGAATACACGGATGAGGAATATGCCGCAGAACTGAAAAAGATAGAAGAGCGATTTGTTCCGTTCTTGAACATTTGCAAGGAACACCATACGGCGATCCGTATCGGCGTGAACCATGGTTCATTGTCCGACAGGATACGCAACCGATATGGAGATACGCCCAAAGGAATCGTGGAGAGCTGCATGGAATTTCTGCGCATCTGCAAGAAAGAGCATTTCCAGGATGTGGTCATCTCCATCAAGGCATCCAATACAGTCGTGATGGTACGCTCTGTCCGCCTTCTCGTTGAGGAGATGGACAAAGAAGACATGCACTACCCACTTCATCTCGGCGTGACAGAAGCCGGTGAAGGCGAGGATGGACGCATCAAAAGTGCAGTAGGGATCGGAGCCCTATTAGCTGACGGGATCGGCGATACGGTACGCGTTAGCCTCAGTGAGGAGCCTGAAGCGGAAATTCCCGTAGCACGGCACTTGGTGGAATATATCGGGAAAAAAGAAGGGCATCTGCTGATTCCTGGTGAGACATGTCCCGATTTCAACTGGATCAACCCTGCACGCAGGACAACCACAGCTATCGGGAATATCGGAGGGGAACAAGCTCCTGTCGTGATCAGCACTCAAGATACAGAAACTGGACTGCATCCTGATTATCTCTATGTAGGACAACAACTACCAGACCGACGAAGAGAAGGACAGCGATATATTGTCGACTTTAACCAATATCATGATGAAGAGAATACGTTCCCTATCTATCCTTATAACGCCATGCCTTTTATCAGTGGGTCGAATGCACCCATGAAATTCCTTGTCCTTCAATTTGGAGCCCCTTCTGAGGAATATATTGCCTGCCTGAAACATCATCCAGAGGTGGTCGTCGTATGCGTAAGCAACCATCAAAACCGATTAGGTGACCAACGTGCCCTCATCCTCGACTTGATGAACCATGGAATCCATAACCCTGTGGTCATTGCTGAAATGTATCGCCATTCCCAAGAGGAGAAGGGAGATTTCCAATTAGAAGCCGCTGCGGACATGGGAGCTCTCATGATCGACGGACTCACAGACGGGATCTGGTTGATGAACGATGGTAATCTTCCAGCACAGGATCTGATCGAAACAGAGTACGCGATCTTACAAGCTGCCCGACTGCGCGTGTCCAAAACCGAATATATCAGTTGCCCAGGATGTGGTCGTACTCTCTATGACCTACGTGATACCATTGCTAAAATCAAAGAGGCAACCAAAGATATGAAAGGACTGAAGATCGGTATTATGGGATGTATCGTCAACGGACCCGGGGAAATGGCTGATGCCGACTACGGTTATGTGGGAGCGGGAGTCAACCGAGTATCGCTCTATCGTAAACAGGTTTGCATCGAGAAGAATATCCCCGAGGAAGAGGCCGTAGATCATCTGATCGCATTAATCCACAAAGACAAACAATCTAAAAACGGCAAATCATGGAACTAAAAGGTAAGTATACCGCAGATGAACATCGGTATGACGATAGTGATGCCTTATATAGACGTTGCGGACGGTCGGGCATTCTGTTGCCTAAGATCTCCTTGGGGTTCTGGCACAACTTCGGAGGCGTGGACCCTTATGAGCGGAGTCGTGCCATCACGCATTATGCTTTCGATCATGGCATCACGCATTTCGACCTCGCCAATAACTACGGTCCTCCCTACGGATCGGCAGAAGAGACAATGGGGCAGCTCATGAAGGATGACTTCCGGTCTTACCGAGATGAACTGTTTATCTCATCGAAAGCAGGCTATGACATGTGGCCAGGTCCTTACGGAAACTGGGGATCGAGAAAATATCTCTTCGCGAGTCTGGACCAAAGTCTCAAAAGGATGGGCATCGACTACGTAGACCTATTCTATAGCCATCGCTACGATCCTAACACTCCGTTAGAAGAGACACTTCAGGCACTCGTAGACATCGTGAAGGCAGGAAAGGCCCTTTATGTAGGCATTTCCAGATGGCCGTTGGAAGCCCTGAAAACTGCAGACCGTTATCTCAAGGCACATGATGTTCCCCTGCTCATCTACCAAGGGCGACTGAACCTTCTCGACAGGGCACCCCAACAGGAGGGTATCGTAGACTATTGCGCAGAGCACGGAATAGGCTTTATTAGTTTCTCTCCATTAGCCCAAGGACTACTCACTGACAGATATCTCCATGGCATACCCAAAGACTCGCGTATGGCTAAAGAAAGCTCCCTGAAAAGGAACGCGCTGACACCTGACCTCATCCACTATCTCAATCATCTGAATGAGATCGCAGAAGGCAGAGGGGAAACACTGGCAGAGATGGCATTGGCATGGATCTTGCATCAGAAAGGGATCACCAGTGTGTTAGTGGGCGCAAGCAGCGTGGAGCAACTTGCCAATAACATGAAATGTATACACGCCGATCCCTTAACGGATCAAGAAATCTAAAACGACTCATGCCGGCTATTACCCATCATAGGATTGCCGGCATGAGCTCATATTACATAACCAAGGATTTTATTGAGGAATGACTTCCTGTAAGTAAATGGCATCCAAACTCCAGAGAGCTGCATCATTCGTAGAGATACCATCCCATTCCTCTATGGGTTCTGGAACTTCTGGAGGATAGATTGTATGCAACCTGAGAGTTCCTCGCTGCTCACGTTCTACCCATGCCCACATGTCTGCCCATGTTTCCTCAGCCAATTTATTGTCATGCCGCATAGAAGCCGCATATCCCAAAAGGCGGCGCACAGGGAAACGATTATGGGTATATTTCCATGCCATTTGTTTATAAGTAGATGCAAAATCGAGCCATGTTTTGTTGAAAGCAGGAACATGGACCATCATCATCAACTCGTTCATCACTTCAAATCCACCCATGATGGTCATCAGATGGTTGGTCTTTATCAATGTCGTATCCCCATCATAGCTAATCACGCCAGTGGCTGGGTCATAGCCTTTTGCTAAATTACCAGTATATACACCATGAGGAAGGGCAGCAATACTCTTCATTCCAGCTATGATCTTATCACGATATTTAGTATTTCCTGTACGCTCCCATTCCGTCATCCAGTTGCCAGCATACGCTAACCAGTCGGGACCGATACGCAGTCGCGCAGGTGCCTTACATGGATACTGCGACCTTGGCTCAGCCAACCGCATGGGATCAATCTTATACAACATCTGATCAGCATCCGCCACCAAATGCATAACATCCCCTAAACGATCATCACACGTAAGATAATACATGAAACGATTGAAGGCAGCCTGTGAGATACGTGCTTCCTTTGCGCCGCATCCCCAATGACTCACGTTATGGCGAGATCCTAAGCCCGCCATGTCACCAATATGATAAGTGTCCACCTCACTGTTATGCCGGGTCATGGCCTCTGCCATACACAAGATATCGCTCCTACCCGTACGCAGGAATGAATACCATAGCCAATCAGGCGTTGCCAACTCAGTATTGTCCCATGCGAATCCACCTACGTCGTATCGCCAAGAATGACGCTCCGGATCATAAGCATGCATCATATCCCCATAATTCCAAAAGCCATACCAATGATTGCTCTCAATGGCCTTCTTGTAAAAATCGATGTATTGATCCAAACGATGCTCTACAAGCGCACGTTTTGCGTTGGATGTATCTGGTAACGACCATATACCAAAAGCGCGTTTCTCATGCAAATATGAAGGGATGGGCATCAACCGTGCATCCTGAGAAAGAAGATGGGCTGCCTCGGCAATGCCTTTCTTCCCCGGATAAGCATTCTGAGGATAAAGATAGAGGGTACTGGTGCGACCTATTCCGTAAGGAGTACTCATCCCTGGTTGTACGTCCTCGTAACTGGCAAGGAGATTATGGGCCACTTGATCATAGTGCCTTAAGTCCATAGGCTCTGCTTCCGGACTCCATAACCAAACCGTTAGTTGAGCCAAAGGACCTCGCGCATGTTCTACCTCCAAGGTAGAAGGATAGGATTGCCAGAAATCACGCAACTGAACACCTAATCCTCCACTAACATCACCAACGAAAGCATAGCCCGCAGCCCTATTCCCACAATACGTTCCAATCCAAGGAGAGTCTGTAGTTGCTCGTTTCCGGATGGAAAAGCCTTGATCTGATAGCTGAGACAGACGATAGCTATCCCATTGCGCCCAATGGTCAAGAAGGAATTTCCCTTGCTCATCAAATGTCTTATAATCGGGAATACGCTTCCCTTCCATCTGTGCTTTCTGACAATGAATGTCCCTTCTTCCATCCAAGGGCTGTACGGGTTCACTCCAAACACCACCTTGATCAGTAGCAAAGGCGATATGCCGATTGTAGACCGCTTCTCGCATGGGAATATCAAACTGCAATCCAAGAGAATGGATAAAGTCCTTGTCTTGATCACCATCAAAGAGGAAAGAATGAACAACCTTAACTTGCTCACTGCCTGCAAAGAAATATAATCTCAGGGTAAACGGTAACCATGACCGCTCCTTGCCCTCCATCTTGCCATCGATGCGGACATCAGCAAAAAGAGAACCACTATGTTCTAAAGAAACTTTTATGATCTTTCCTACATAAGAAGTAAAATGGAGATCCCCATGTATCTCATCTGGATGGTTTTGTATAGAAGCTATCAAGCGGGCAGCATCTGCTATCTTGGTACCCCCAATATAGATACTATCAATAACCTTACTACCATATTTTGGAATATATGCCTTGATCTTTCCCGTTGAGACTACTATCTGTCTTGGATTTTCCATCAATTGAAAAGCATTGATTCCCTTCTGAACCTTTTTCATCTGCAAAGTTAGGCCATCGGTATGAGCAGGTATCACAGAAGCTATCCCCGCCCATTTCACAGAACCATCTGGCCAACGGGCATTTACCCAAGCATCCAAAGGAATGCCTTTAGTCAAAGATAAATGACTAACATCCTTTAATTCCCCTTGTGCAAAAGGAACACCAAAACAAACGGGCTGGTCGACTGTTGGCACTTCCCCAATCCAATGCAAGGGAACATCAACAGCACTGCTCTTTTCATAATGGAAATTAGCGAAACGAGTACGAGAAAGCGTTGTCCTGAACCCGAACCAACCACTGTGCAGAGGATGTGGATCTGTGTAATCAATCAACTTCTCTCCATCCACGTAATATTGCACACGGTTTCCAAAATTACGGATACGAATATGGTACCAGTGATTCGGTATCAATAAATGGGCAGCATCCTTGTATTCTTGGAGGATAGCAGGACGAAAGGAAGAATCATGGATGCCTCTTTCATCTCCATCATACCGACGGAAACGAGTAGTCGTATTATAGTTACCTCCATAACCCATATAATAGAGTCTTAAGGAATAAGTCTGAAGAAAGTTGCCTTTCCTTTCTTTCATTCGTTTAAAGATAGTAGATGCTTTCGGATCTGATGCCATCCAAAAGCAATTCAGATCGCTCAACCTGTCTCCACTTTTTCCCTCATCCATCACACAAGCATCATATTCGATGGTAACATCTCCTGTCATTTTTTCTTTTCTCCAAAGGGTCAATCCCTTAGGAGAGACTATCTCACAAGTATCCTTCCCCAAGAAATGAAGTTGATACTGTGGAGATTCTGATTCAACACACCAATAATGATTAAATACATCCTTTTGAAGTGAAGGACGCTGGGCACTTCCTGTTGTCGACGATAATATGAGTACGACAAACACGACTGATTTCAATAGATTAGTCATTATATCAATTTGTAGAGTAGTTTTCAAAAGTAATTTTATCCCTGAGGGATCATATTCCTGTCATGCATCTCATTCCAGGAAAAGGGGTATAACCCAGATGAATCACATCGGATTATTCTTCCGATGTGATAGGATTGCGGATGCCTTTCATTCCCACAAGGAAAGCCTTGGCAGATCCAAACTTGAGGAACATATCCAAACGAACAGGAATATGGTTGGCATCATCAGAGACATAAAATCTTGCTATCTCCTTCCATTTCCCATCATCTTTCTCTACATAGGACAATTCCAAGCAACGATACTTTTTCCCATTATCTGCCTTGATAACGCTCTTTCCATGATAAGCCACTTTTGCTGGCTCCACGTCTTTCCCATCCGTAATGGGGAAATCAACTGTAAAGCCCTTTTTCCAGCCTTTAGGGTTAAAGGAACGTGCTCTCAAGAAGATATTCATCATATCGAAGATACAACTCTCCGAAGTATGTGAGCTGTATTCAACCGTCCCATCTGTATGCTTGTGGCTCAAATGGACAGTACTCTTTCCATTAGGATAAGAATAGAAAGCTTGGTCAACATTATAGCGCTTTCCCTCTCGTGCTCCCTTACGGAAGTATAAAGGGACCATATCAGTGCTGGTATAGCAAAGCAGAGTGTCTCGGAGGACAAACATCTCATCCACTTTGTTATTGCCACGGGTAACCAAACTGGCACGATAAGCTTCGCGACCTTTGTAGGTTGACTTTACCGTGTACATCGAAGCTGTACCTGCTTTTACCCAAACGAACTTCCAATTATAGTAAAGATTATACGATAGGAACTCACCAGATTGGAAAGCAGTGTTCCTAAATGTGCATTGCGCCTTCACAGATGCGGTCAACATCAATAGGAAGACGATGAATGATACTTTCATTTTATCCATACTGTTTCAATTTTTAGGAATATACTGGATTCCTAATTTCTTCGCCCTTTGGGCATTCTGACGCTTCACCTTCTTTTCCTTATCAGCTTTTTGCTTGGTAATCTTTTCAGGTTTCTGCTTTGCCAGACTGGTAGCCTTAGGGTTCCAGGACTCCGTTACATCCCATTTTGCCTTACATTCAATCGAGCCCGGATAGTAATATACTTCTTCGGGTTGGATATCTTTATCATAATCTCCTGTATCCCAGATACCATTATGGTTGCGATCGATGAACAAGCGCAGATAGTAAGTATCAGGTTTCAAATAATAAAACTCTACGGTCCCATTCTTTCCTTTAGCCTCTTTCACAACTTGGTCACTACCATTCAGCAACTGTGCCACTATCGGCTGACCATCCATGCCAAGAAGACTCACCAATAGAGAACTGTATGAATCCATATCCCCCACCTTAAATCCTTTCTTTTGTGGAGAGGTTACTAAACCGTAAATGTCGACAAACGCCATCGAGTCTGTTTCCAGACTATATTCTATTCCCGGTCTCCATTCCCCTATTAACTCATATTGCAGCTGATGCTGCAATGGAATAACAGTATCTGTAGGAGCATGGATATCCCTGTACGCTCGAAGCAGGAAAGGAGCTTTATACCAAAGCGTGTCGTGTTTGGCATAGAGATGGATCTTCGACGTGTCAACAGTCTCAATAGGTGTCTTGAACACGAACATAACATTTTCATCTGGATTCATCTCATTGGCTGCTATATCCATAGCTAATTGCTCCTTAGGCATCTCTTTTTCGAATGGTTCACCTTTTTTCTCTGCCTTATCTTGCTTCTTCTTCCAGGTATCATAAGCCTTTTGCTGCTCTTTCAACCGTTGTGAATAAGATTTCTTTGCAAGCATCTCCAAAGTATCTGTATGGTTCTGCAATACCCCCATTGAATCTGTCATCAGATACTGTACTTGCATTCTGAGAGTATCCTGATTTACCAATGCTGTGTCACGCAACCAATAGTTGATTGTGTCACAATGAGCATTTGTTTGAATCACAAATGCATCCTTCGCGTTGAAATTCAAACCTTTAATCTGAGGTAACTGAGGATTCCCATAACTGAAGAAGAAGGTAAAATGATTAGCCTCACTGCGGTCTGTCTTTACTAAGTAACGGTTGGTCTGCACCTCTGTAAAAGAACGCAAGACGATGTCATCAGGTAAGAAATGCGTATAAGAGACACGAGCAATGGAATCAATGTGTAATGTATCTCTCCAAATAGTATCTTGACGGATATCAGGCTTTGAAGAAGGTATAATAACCTGATGATCGAACGCCAATGCCTCACTCTTTTGATTGAACAAGTAATTACCATCAGCATCTTGTAAGGCATAGATCCTATACTGCCCTGGTGCAACTCCCTTGATCACAAAATGTCCACGACTGTCAGTACGTGCCACACGTAAGAAAGGTTTTTTATGGAAGGCAGAATCAGAAAGGTCATCATAAAGTCCTACAAGGATCCCTTTCACCGGCTCAAGGTTCTCAGCAGCCAATACATGTCCAGAAACCTCCATAGTGTCGATGACCGAACCTGTAGAAAAACTATAAGTATAGTTGCCAAGGGGATTCCCTTCGTTATTGTCAGAAATGGCATCCGAAAAATCAATGGTATAAGTAGAGTTCGGCTTCAAGGTATCCTTGAGCTCCACCTTGATACGCTTTCCCATTCCCTTAATCTCCGGAGCCTCCATCTGTGGAGGTGAAACAATGACATTCTCCGTAGGATTGTCAATCTTGATATACTCATCAAAATAGATGTTCACTGTCTTCGACTTGACATCCACACCCTTATCTGCGGGCGAAGCACCAATGACTCGTGGTGGTGTTTCATCATACCAGCCCCCATCCGGTTGTCCCATCTTGGCACAACCAGTCAACAGGAACAAAAGAATGAAACAAGGGAACAAGAAAAACGCCTGATGCATCCCTCCCCCATTCTTGATTGCCAAAATTCCATTCTTGATCCTTATCATAAGTTGTTATTCTTTATGATTCATCTCTAAGAGCTCATCAATGTTCTTCCTACTATTACTCAGACGGGGTATTTTATGTTGTCCTCCTAATTTACCCTTAGACTTTAACCAGTCATTAAATAACCCACGACGTGCCTTGACTACTTCCAAATGTTGCAAGGTAATATCCTTGTACCGCTTTGCTTCGTAATCGCTGTTTACTTCCTGCAGTCGTTGATCAAGCAGACGGGCAAATTCATGGATATCTTCAGGTTCCTTTGCAAACTCAATTAGCCATTGATGCCTGCACTTCGCATGAGAGTCCATATATACAGGAGCGGCCGTATATTCAGACACTTCTGCCCCTGTCTTTTCACAAGCATAAGAAAGTCCCTTTTCTGCGTTATCCATAATCAGTTCTTCACCAAAAGCATTGATAAAGTATTTTGTCCTGCCTGTAATGATGAACTTATAAGGATTCTTGCTGGTAAAACAAACAGTGTCTCCGATATTATATCGCCATAGCCCACAAGAAGTGGTAATGACCATTGCATAGTTCTTCCCCACTTCCACTCCACTCAACGGAACAATATTCTGATGCTCTAGCTCTAATTCTTCCACAGGAATAAACTCATAGAACACATCATAATCAACCATTAAGAGCATAGAAGGATCTGAAGGATCACTTTGAATACCAAAGAAACCTTCACTTGCATTATAGGTCTCCATATAATGCATTTTATCACTCGTTATCAATTTCTCATACTGCTTACGATAAGGAGTGAATGCGATACCGCCATGGAAGAATACTTCAAGATTAGGCCAAACTTCTTCCAGATGCTCTTTACCAGATAGTTCCATAACCCTTACCAGAACAGAGAGCATCCATGAGGGAACGCCTGAAATATTAGTGACATTCTTGTGCATGGTTTCACGGGCAATACGATCGCGCTTCACCTCAAAGTCACTTAAGAGAGCTGTAGACTTTTTAGGAACCCGCACCAAATTAGCAAGAGGATTGATATTCTCTATAAGGATGGCACTCAGGTCACCCACTAAACTATCTGGGAGATTATAATTAGGAGAATGACTGCCCCCTAAGATCAAGCTTTTTCCATCAAAGATTTTACTTTCTGGATGGTTCCTCAAGTAAAGTGCCACGACATCATAACCACCCTGGTAATGTATGTGATGAAGCCCTTCTGAGGATACTGGGATAAACTTACTTTTATCGTTGGTCGTACCAGATGACTTCGCATACCATTTGACAGTACCCTGCCATAGGATATTCGCTTCACCATGGCGCATTCTGTCTATATCTCCTTTCAACTCCTCGTAGGTGTTTACCTGAACATGATTTGTAAAGTCTATATAGTTGTGAGTATTCTTAAAGAGATGCTTCCGTCCAAATTCTGTATCCTTTCCGAGCGCAATAAGCCGTTGGAGCACCATTTGCTGAAGCTCCTCTGCACCCATGAGATACTTTTCCAGTTCCTTCTGGCGCCGAACGAATATCTTCCCTATTATATTAGTTAAACTCATAGATACATTAGTTCACATTGAATTGCAAATTTACGCTAAACTTTTGGATTGATAAAGTAATTCACTTATTTTAATACTAAACACAAAAATCACAGAAAAAAATCCCGTATACAGTTCTTTGCATACGGGATTCTTTGAAGATAAGCCTAACTTGACTATTCTTTTTGATCGTTGATCTCTGCAAAAGCAGCAGCTTCGGCAGCAGCAATGATTTCCTCATCACTCTGCTCTTTAGCACTGATATCGCTCAAGTCGAACTCATCCTTTTCCTCTTTTTTTATATCAGGCGAGTCTATAACAGGAGAATCAGCAGCACTTTGATTTTCCGTGAATACCTCTTCATGAAAAACATTTTCATGTTTTTCCTCCGTTTTCACTTCCAACTGCTTGTCTTGAGGATAGAAGAAATCCTCTTTTACTTTTGTATCTGGCACATTCTCCACTGGCTCCTCCTCTACTTTCGTACGAGCCGTCTTAGAAGAAAAGACAGAATCGATCAACTGAGGCTCACGACGCAGGCGGTTTAATGTAATTTTCGAAGCCAATTGCTGGCTTTCCTTCTTACTGTATCCCTTGCCACTGCCACATTCAATGTCCTCTAATTCTACGGCATAGTTGAACATAGGACTTCCATTGTTGTCAGTCTTTTGCTCCAACATCTTAAAATTGATCTTAACCTTATTCTTTTGGCACCACTCAATCAGTTTACTTTTAAAGTTAACTTCCTTATAGGCTACCTTGTCAATATTGATCATTTGAGCAAGGATTCTCTTCTGCATGAATTTCATGCAAGCATTATAGCCATGGTCCAAGTATAAGGCACCGACTAATGCCTCGAATGCATTTCCTCCCATATAACTATTATGAGAGGAACTGTGTCCTGAAGACATAATCAATTGATCGATACCCATTTCTTGTGCCAGTTTATTGAGTGTGTCCCTTTGCACGAGCTTACTTCTCGTGTTCGTAAGGAAACCTTCCCGTTTTCCTGGGAAATGACGATAGACAATATCACCTACGATAGCATCTAATATGGCATCACCGAGAAACTCCAGTCGTTCGTTGTTTACCGGTTTTCCCTTGGCATTACGTCGCATCACGCTTTTATGCATCAATGCCAGTTTATAATAACTGATGTCATGAGGGTAAAAACCGATAATACGGTATAAAGACAAATAAAGCTCCTTCTCTTTACGGAAAGGGAGCTTTATTCTGTCAATGATATTATTCAGCATATTTCTTGAAAATCACGCAAGCATTATGACCTCCAAATCCAAAAGTATTGCTCAGTGCAGCACGTACAGTACGCTTCTGAGCCTTGTTGAATGTGAAGTTCATGTTATAATCAATCTCAGGATCATCATCACCCTCTGCATGGTTGATGGTCGGTGGGATGATGTCATTCTTTACTGCCAAGACACAAGCCATAGCTTCCACTGCACCTGCTGCACCCAAAAGGTGACCTGTCATTGACTTGGTAGAACTAATGTTCAGTCGGTAAGCAGCGTCACCGAACACATCTTTGATAGCCTTTGCCTCAGAGATATCCCCCACGTGGGTAGATGTACCATGAACATTGATATAATCAATATCCTCTGGTTTAAGGTTTGCATCCTCTAATGCAGCTTCCATCACCAATTTAGCACCGAGTCCTTCAGGATGGCTTGCCGTGATATGATAAGCATCTGCACTTTCGCCTTCGCCCACCATTTCAGCATAGATCTTAGCCCCACGAGCCTTAGCATGCTCATATTCCTCAAGGATCAGACATCCTGCACCTTCGCCCATGACGAAACCATCACGACTGGCACTGAAGGGGCGTGATGCATGCTCAGGGTCGTCGTTACGTGTAGAAAGTGCCTTCATTGCATTGAAACCACCTACGCCACAAGCGCAGATAGCACTTTCAGCACCACCGGCAACGATGATATTTGCCTTCCCAAGACGAAGCAAGTTGAAAGCATCAGCCAAAGCATTACTACTTGAAGCACAAGCTGAGGTCGTGGCATAGTTAGGTCCATGGAATCCATAATGAATGGAAATCTGTCCTGCGGCAATATCAGAGATCATCTTAGGGATAAAGAACGGACTAAACTTCGGTTCTTCATCAATATGCTGACCATAATAGACAACTTCTTCCTCAAAAGTACGAATACCACCAATACCTACACCATATATGACACCAATACGGTTCTTGTCCTCTTTCTCTAAATCAAGGCCTGCATCGTTAATTCCTTGGATGGCACTGACCATGGCCAACTGGGTATAACGGTCTATTTTCCGATAGACTTTCTTTTCGAGATAATCATCCAAGTTCAGATTCTTTACCTCACAAGCAAAATGAGTCTTGAATTTAGTAGCGTCAAACTCTGTAATAGGAGCACTGCCACTTTTACCCGCCAGCATGTTTGCCCAAGTCTCTTCTGGGGTATTTCCTAAGGGGGTGACTGCGCCAAGTCCTGTTACTACTACTCTTTTTAATTCCATTATAATTGGTTTATATGAGTGGATGAGGGTGTTGGTTGAAGATACAATCCGCTCAGTCAACTAACACCTACATCCCACTACTCTACACGCACTGATTATTTTGCGTTTTCCTCGATATACTTGATAGCGTCACCAACAGTCTGAATGGTTTCAGCCTTATCATCAGGAATAGAAATACCAAACTCTTTCTCAAATTCCATGATCAGCTCTACAGTATCCAAAGAATCTGCGCCAAGATCATTTGTGAAACTTGCTTCTGGCTTTACTTCTGCCTCATCTACACCGAGTTTATCCACAATAATAGCCTTTACCTTTGATTCAATTTCTGACATAATTGTAACTTTTTAAATCGTTAATAAATAATTTCTAATTAAAAATCGGGTGCAAAGGAACTAAATTTTATTTAAATCAGCAAATTTTTTGTCGAAAAAAGCTATTTCCCTTGCACAAGACCCCCCTATTTGTGCAAAGATTTGCTATAAATTGTTGGCAACTTGCTTTAAATCAAGTCCTTCAAGATGCTTATTTGCATTGTTTTCAATCCCATTCCATCACTTTTGGCATTTCCATTTCTATGACAATTAGCCATGGAATGGAAAAAGTAAATCGCAAAAAAGATGCGTTTTATTTTGGACTTAGACAAGATTTGATTATATTTGCACGTTAAATCATAACTCTGATTATCATGTCATTTACAGAAACTTGCAACCAGATTTTTAAACAGGTCATCCGCGATTATCATGAAAAGGATAACGTAGATGCACCTATCTCTAACCCTTATGATAGGGATTCTATTGAAAACAGGTTGTATCTGAAATGCTGGATTGACACCGTTCAATGGCATTTGGAAGATATTATCCGCGATCCGCATATCGATCCGAATAATGCTTTAGCATTGAAGAGACGAATTGACCGTTCCAATCAGGATCGAACCGATTTAGTAGAGCAAATCGACAGCTATTTCCGCCAGAAATACTCAGACGTAAATGTCTTGCCGGATGCTACCATTAACACGGAAAGTCCAGCATGGGCTGTTGACAGACTGTCCATTCTCGCCCTGAAAATCTACCACATGAGAGAACAGGTAGAAAGAACGGATGCCAGTCAGGATCATATCAATAGGTGCAAGGAAAAACTGAATATCTTGCTTCAGCAACAAGTCGACCTGAGCACTGCCATTGATCAATTGCTTGACGATATCGCTGCAGGCAAGAAGTACATGAAAGTGTATCGGCAAATGAAAATGTATAATGATCCTTCCACCAATCCGGTCCTTTATCAAAAGAAATGAAAACGGAACACATACTGATCATCCGTTTCTCCGCCATGGGGGATGTGGCAATGACTGTCCCTGTCATCTATTCTTTGGCCCATCAGTATCCTGATGTCCGTATCACGGTATTGAGCAAGCCTTTTGCCAGAGTGTTCTTCGAAGACCTGGCTCCTAACGTTGGATTTATGGGAGCTGACCTGAAAAAGGAATATCATGGCGTAAAAGGACTGAATGCGCTTTACCGGCGGTTGACGGCCAAGAACTTCACTGCCATCGCTGATTTACATAATGTGATACGATCTGATTACTTGCGGATCAGGTTTAATATCCAACGATATCGGGTTGCCCATATCAACAAGCATCGACAGGCAAGAAGATTGCTGACTGCAGCCAACAATAAGCAACGTGTGCAATTGCCGACCTCCTTTCAAAACTATGCAGAAGTGTTTGCACAATTGGGGTATCCCATTCAAATGAATTTCACCTCCATCTTTTCTCCCGAAGGCGGGAACCTGAAAGAATTACCTTCAGAGATAGGGGAGAAGAAAGCTTCTCAGCAGTGGATCGGCATCGCTCCTTTTGCCGCACATCCCGGAAAGGTATATCCGGCGCAGAATATGCAAAGCGTTATACAGAAGATTGTAGAGAAACATCCCTCCTGCAGGATATTCCTCTTTGGCGGCGGAAAGGAAGAGATTGATAAAATCAATATTTTATCGGATACATTCCAACAATGTGTCAACGCTTCGACCATCTTAGGGGACTTGAAAAAAGAATTGATTCTGATGAGCCATTTGGACGTAATGATCAGCATGGACAGTGCCAATATGCACTTGGCATCCTTAGTGAATGTACCGGTGGTGAGCATCTGGGGGGCCACACATCCTTTTGCAGGATTCATGGGGTGGAACCAAAATCCAAAGAACGCAGTGCAAATCGACTTACCTTGCCGTCCATGTTCTATCTTTGGCAATAAACCTTGTATGAGAGGCGATTATGCTTGCTTGAAGAATATATCACCAGAAATGGTGGTTGATAGGGTAGAAGATATTATAAAATCAAAATAAGAAAAAAGTAGAGACAACATAACACTATTGTATCATTATAAAAAGGTAAGATTATGAAAAAGTATGTTTGCGAAACCTGTGGTTATGTTTATGACCCAGAAGTAGGTGATCCTGAAAATGGTGTACAACCAGGCACAGCCTTTGAAGACATTCCAGATGATTGGGTATGCCCTATCTGTGGCGTTGGAAAAGATGATTTCAAACCAGAAGATTAAAAAGAAGACAGTCTCCAATCACAATGGGGACTGTTTCTTTTTTTAATAACAAGAAAATAAGGATATCAAAGATAATACATCATCGTACCCAAAACAAGGTTGCAGAATACCTAAGCTAATTCCATGAAAGAAAGCCCTATCCAACCCATTTCCAATAGATGACCTTTTGCCTCGCGTTAGGTAACCTTTTAGCGTGTGATAGATAACCTTTTGAAGGACAGGAGATGATCTTTCGTAAATCTCCTTGTGAAAACCTACAAATGAATAGGTTATTCACAAATTGTGGATAACTACGTGGAAAAGCAGGTTAAGAACGCAAGGAATATCCACAAGTTAATCTCTAACCCATAGAAATAGGGGATATCAACATCTTTTTGATGATGCTAAAGGGCATTTTTCCACGTTTTTTGTACCAGAAAAGATATAAACTTATTAACTTTGCAACGGAATCATAAATGTGGATAAAATCCATACAACATTGATATACAAAGAAATAAAGTTAATGATCATGGTGGATAAACAGGGATAAGATGGGGATAATAGAATAGCCAAGCTTTCAAGGCATTATTTTTACACATATCCACAGTACATCATCTCATTACATTTTTCTTTTTAAATTCTATAAAATAAATAAAGATAATGATATCATGGTGAAGGAAGAATGGAAAAAAATGGGATACATTGATGAACCGGTTGACGACTCATTAGATCTGAAAAAGGAAATACGACGTCTCTGCCAAGAGAAAGATGCGATTATCTTGGCTCACTATTATACGGTGGGCGACATTCAGGAGATTGCTGATTTCGTAGGTGACTCTTTGGCCTTGGCACGTAAGGCTGCGGAAACGGATGCAAAGGTCATGGTGATGTGCGGCGTGCATTTCATGGCAGAGACTTGTAAACTGCTGTCTCCTGACAAGACAGTTCTATGTCCTGACTTGAATGCAGGATGCTCCTTGGCTGATTCTTGTCGTGCAGAAGACTTGCGACGCTATAGGGAAGAACATCCGGGTTATAAAGTGATCAGTTACGTCAACACGACTGCTGCGGTCAAGGCCCTCACGGATTGTGTGGTAACCAGTGGCAATGCCGAGAAAGTGATCAATTCTTTCCCGAAGGATGAAAAGTTGATCTTTGGTCCTGACTATAACTTAGGAAATTATATCAATAGTAAGACGGGAAGGAAAATGTTGCTCTGGAATGGCGGTTGCCATGTCCATGAGAAGTTCTCTGTAGAAGGTATCGTCAAGCTCAAACAGGAGCATCCAAAAGCGGTTGTCATGGCCCATTTGGAGTGTAAGGCACCTGTGCTCGCCATCGCAGACGTGAAGGGTTCTACTGCCACTATGCTCAAGTATGCCCAAACACATGACGACAAAGAATATATTGTAGCTACTGAGGCTGGCATCTTACATGAGATGCAGCGGACATGCCCTGACAAGGTATTCTATCCTGTTCCTCCAGAGGTAAGCGAGGGTGGACTCGGATGCAGCTGCAACGAGTGTCAATATATGAAGATGAATACGCTTAAGAAAATCTATCATACGCTAAAATACGGTTGGCCAACCATAGAGATTGATCCAGAGATCGCCCGGGAAGCAGTTAAGCCTATTGAAAAGATGCTCAGTTTGAGTTGATCCCTTTCCTTATCTTACAATCGCGATCTTGCAGACTGTTCCCTTGCTGCCTGAGTTTGTGGCTGTCTCTACCATATAGACGCCGGAAGCAACTTTCCTGCCATTCTGGTCACAGCCATTCCAAGTATAGGTTCCGCCATTGCTCGTACCCTCGTTGACGAGGATACCGTTGCTCGTAACGATCTTGACATCTGCGTTATAGGAAAGCCCAACGATGGTAATGAGTCCTGTATAGTCGGGTCGCACAGGATTAGGATAGGCATAGACATTGTCCTTCGTCATTTTTTCCTGGGCTTCTGTTGCATCACTCTGGTATGAGCAGAGACCTTCTTCAGTGGCAAAGAATACCTCTCCTGTCTTGCCATTGATGGCAATGGAGAGGATATTGTCGCTGAGCAAGGGACTGTCCGACCGAGTGAAATGGTGTATTTGTGTCATGTTATCCTCACTGATCAGGTAAACGCCATTGCCATTTGTGCCCATCCATTTTCTGCCTCCTCCGTCTATGGCTATAGAAGTGATATCTATATTGGCAAGAAGATAGTCTGCGTAATTGGTACCATCATTCCTGGGTACCTTGACTTGTGTAAAGGTGGATTCGTTGTTGTTGATTTCCGTGTTTTCCAACACCAGAGGTCCTACGTTGGTACCGATCCATATATGATGGGACATGTCTTCAGTGACACATCTCACATAGGTAGGCGACACCGTTGTCCCGTCTTCATTCACGAAGGTTGTATAGCTCTGAAAGCCATTCGTGGATGGCTGGTAACAAAATAGGCCAGGAGTTGTCCAATGGTCGTTGACAAACCATAGGAGGTTCCTACTGTCAAAGAAAGGCGACTGAAGGGCTCCCAAACTCCTTTCTGCGTTCAAAAGGGGGATGTCTATGTTTATTCTCTTCCATTCCTTATCAGCGGTGTATTCAAACAAACTACCTGTTTTTGACTGACTGTTCAGGCACCATAGATTGCCTTTGTCATCGAAAGCAATGCCTTCTACGAGCACATAGTCTCTTTTATTAGTTTGACTTTCATTCAATGCAGTGCCAAGAGGACTATTATCTAAGGTATATATGTTTTGGTATTTGCCCTCTCTGAATTCGTACAACCCGCATTTTCCTGATACAAAAACATGACTGGTATCCGTAGGGTCAACGTCAATGCAATCAATGTCTCTATATTTGACGCCCGTCTTAGGGGTAAGCTGGTCCTCATAAAGCGCCCATTCCCCATTCTTGAGTACCTGTACAGTGCCCGGTCGGTCGCTTTCTACGGAGGCGTTGTATTGTCCACCGGCTGTGTAAAGGCAATCATTCTTATACTTAAGCTGATAGAAATAATTGTATTGAGGTCCACCTGGTTGAAGGGATTGAACAAAGGAGAGCAGGGTAGGGTCTATTGTTTTGTTCTGGGCGACATAGTCTTTCTCTCTTGTCCAATTACTCTTGTCGAGCAAATTATCGTCCATAGAGGCTTTAAAAATGCCATTATTGGGTTCTGCGGCATAGATATAGTTGTCGGAGATATAGGTGTATGCCACTTTGGCTCCTAACTGATAAGTATCACTGATCTCAGCATCCTTGACATTAATCCTGATGATGCCGAATCCTGTTGATAGATAAGCATTATTCCCATGGACATAGATATCGTAGATAGTCTTGTCGTCACTCATTGACTTCTGGTAGTAATCAGGGATATTCGTGACATTTCCCTGATTGTCCAACAAGTCAATATTATAGTTGTTATAGGTGATGACCAATCGCTTTGCGCTGCTGCAATAGGCAATATGGGTGATATGGCAATCACTAAGAGTCTTGGTCTTGTCGTAAGTGAGTATGCTTTGGTCGTTTTGGTTATATGAATAGAGATTGTTGGAAGCCAAAACATAGATGGAAGACCCAGCCTGTTGGATTTCCGTGATATCATGATATGCCAAATAAGCCTTCCACGTGCCTGTTGAGAAGGCGTGTGATAACAGACAAAAGCATATCCCTACGATCACGGAAATCAATTTCTTCATAAACCTTTTATTTTTTTGAGATACTTTGCCAATTGTGAGACAGCCCTGGCGCGATGGGAGATGGTGTTCTTGATGTCCATGCCCAACTGTGCGAAACTCTGCTCATAGCCATTGGGAACAAAGAGTGGGTCATAACCGAATCCCTCAGTGCCTTTCTTTTCCTTGGCAATGTGTCCTTCTATTTTCCCTTCGAATTCATGTACTTCACCATGGAGTATTAACGCAATAACGGTACGAAATTGTGCCTTTCGATTGTTATTTTCTCCTAATTCCCGCAGTAATTTCTCCATGTTCGCCTCACTGTTGTGATCCGTTCCTTCTGCATAGCGGGCACTGTGCACGCCCGGTGCACCCTGCAAGGCTTCCACTTCGAGTCCCGTATCATCTGCAAAACAGTCGATGTGGTAGTGGTCATATACATACCGAGCCTTTTGCAAGGCATTTTCCTCAAGGGTTTTCCCAGTCTCAGGAATATCCTCATGGCATCCGATATCCTTTAAAGAAACGATCTGGAACTCAGGTCCGAGGATGTCTTGGATTTCCGACAGCTTATTGGAATTGTTAGTTGCAAATACAATTTTCATTTGATGGGGAGTTGATTGTCATTTTTCTTCTTGGGAACTTTTACCTTCATCTTTTCGAATCCTTCTCCGTAGACACCAATCACAGAGCTTTGGGAAACAAAGGCATCGGGGTCGATCATCTTGATGAGCCTGAAGATGGATACGCTCTCTGTTTTCCGGGCAAGGATACACAATACTTTCCTTTCTTTTCCCGTGTACCATCCATGTCCGTCAAGGATGGTAACCCCGTGGTCCATCTGTGTTCCGATGGCATTGGCGATTTCTTGGTACTTCTTGGAAAAGATCATGAACTGTACAGATTCACGTCGTCTGTTCATCACATAGTCGAGCATATAGTTTTCGATGATCATGGTACAGAAACCGAATACTACCTTATGGGCACGACTGAGCATATCTCCGAATTGCGGGAAAAAGAAACAGCTGCCAATGATCATAAAGTCGACGAATATCAGTACTTGTCCCAGGGAGAAGTTGCGATATTTATTGACGCAGGCAGCAATGATGTCCGTACCACCCGTGCTACCGTTATTAAGGAACACAACGCCTAACGCTGTACCTGTGAAGCAACATCCAATGACCAGCGACATAAACTCCTGGTTTTCGCCTAAGATCTTGACATAGTTGCCATTTGCAGCAACAGGCATCAGCATTTGACCGAATTTTAGGAAGAAATACAAGACGAAGATGGCATAAATGGTCTTCATCATGAACTTAAAGCCTAAGATCTTTAAGGCTACGATCAACAAGGAGATGTTGATGATCATGTAAGTGTTTTCCATTTTGAATCCGGTGGCATACATGATAATGGCAGACATACCTGTCACGCCACCTGTAACGATTTCATAAGGCAAAAGGAAAACAGTAAATCCAAAGGTGTATAGGAGGAGACCAAAGGTTATGAAAATATAATCTTTGGCCTCATTCCATACAATCTGATGATCTATTGTCATTTAACTACTACGTTTACGATTCTCTTCGGTACAATAATGACCTTGATAACACGCTTACCATCCAAGTATTTCTGTGACTTCTCGTCTTTGAGCACAGCCTCTTGGATTTCATCTTGAGTGGCTTCGGCAGGGAATGTCTTCTGATAACGGGCTTTTCCATTAAAGGAAATCGTCAGCTGCATTTCGTTCTCTACAAGATATTTCTCATCGTATGAAGGCCATTGCGCATCACAAGCACTGCCTTTCTCGCCCAAAGCTTCCCAGAGCTCTTCGGCAATATGAGGGGCAAATGGCGTGATGAGGATGACCAAGTCCTTTAGCAAATCTTGGTTGTGGCATTGCTGTTGCTGAAGCTCGTTGACACAGATCATAAAGGCAGAGATAGCGGTGTTGTAAGAGAAATGCTGGATATCTCCTGTTACTTTCTTGATCAACTTATGTACACTCTTCAGGGATTCCGCCTTGGGTTCTTCTTGGTTGACTAAGAACTGGTCATTGCGGTTATCATAGAACAAGTTCCAGAATTTCTTCAGGAACCGGTGGCAACCATCGATACCATTCGTATCCCAAGGCTTGCTCTGTTCTACAGGACCAAGGAACATCTCGTATAAGCGCAAGGTATCTGCACCATATTTTTCGACGATCATGTCTGGATTAACCACATTGAACATCGATTTGGACATTTTCTCGATTGCCCATCCACAAACATATTTACCGTCTTCAAGAATAAACTGCGCATCCTTGTATTCTGGACGCCATGCTTGGAATGCCTTGATGTCAAGGACATCTCCATGGACAATATTGACATCAACATGGATCGGTGTGGTATCATATTGGTCTTTCAGATGAAGTGATACGAAGACCGGTGCCTTGCTATGGTCATCATCGTTGATACGATAGACAAAGTTGGAGCGTCCTTGAATCATGCCTTGGTTGACGAGCTTCTGGAAAGGTTCTTCCTTGCAACTATAACCGTAGTCATGCAGGAACTTATTCCAGAACCGGCTGTAAATCAAGTGACCAGTCGCATGCTCTGTCCCTCCTACATAGAGGTCGACGTTCTGCCAGTATTCATCAATCTCCTTGGCAACGAGAGCATCGTTGTCTTGTGGATCCATGTATCGGAGATAATAGGCAGAGGAGCCTGCGAATCCCGGCATGGTATAGAGTTCAAGCGGGAAGACAGTCTTATTGTCAATAAGTGATTTGTCTACTACTTGCTCCTGTACGGTGTCCCATGCCCATTTCTTGGCCCGACCCAATGGGGGCTCTCCTGTTTCCGTAGGCTTATACTGATCGATCTCAGGCAATTCCAAAGGAAGTGCACTCATGGGGAGCATATAGGGCATGTCATCCTTGTAATAAACGGGGAAAGGCTCTCCCCAATAACGCTGGCGAGAGAAGATGGCATCGCGGATACGGAAGTTGACTTTTACACGTCCTATCCCCTTTCGGGTGACATATTCCTTGGTAGCGGCAATAGCCTCTTTGACAGTAAGGCCATTCAGAGAAAAACCATCTGCGTTCTCATGCCCGGGGCGTGGACTGTTCATAACGATACCTTCTTTGGCATCAAAACTCTCTTCGCTCACGTCTGCCCCTTCAATCAAAGGGATAATGGGCAAATTGAAATGCTTGGCAAATGCATAGTCACGAGAGTCGTGCGCAGGAACAGCCATGATAGCACCTGTACCATATCCAGCTAAGACATATTCACTGATCCAAATAGGGATTTCGTCTCCCGTAAAAGGATTGATGGCATAGGCACCTGAGAAAACGCCGGTAACGTGATGGTCACTGATACGGTCGCGTTCCGTACGCTTTTTTACGTAATTGATATACTCTTCTACTGCAGATTTCTGTTCTGGTGTGGTAATCTGCTGGACATAATCAGATTCTGGGGCAAGTACCATGAAGGTAACACCAAACATGGTATCTGCACGGGTCGTGAATATCGTAAACTTCACATGACTGTCCTTCACGGAGAATTCCACCTCAGTGCCTTCCGACCTTCCAATCCAGTTACGTTGTGTTTCCTTTAATGAATCTGTCCAATCAATGGTGTCAAGACCATCTAACAACCTTTGTGCATAAGCGGAAACACGTAGGCACCATTGGCGCATTTTCTTTTGTACGACGGGGAAACCTCCACGGACACTGATTCCGTCAACAACCTCATCATTAGCAAGTACGGTTCCAAGTCCGGCACACCAGTTGACCATCGTTTCTCCCAGATAGGCAATACGGTAGTTCATCAAGGTCTGCTGTTTTTCCTTTTCAGTCTTGGCATTCCATTCTTCAGCCGTGAAAGATAGTTCCTCGCTTTGCGAGACATTCAAGCCGGCAGTGCCTTCTTTTTCAAAATGGCCTATCAAATCCTCAATAGGCTTTGCTTTTTGTTCATCATAATCATAATATGACTTGAACATCAGTTCAAATGCCCATTGTGTCCATTTATAATATTTAGGATCACAAGTCCGTACTTCACGGTCCCAGTCAAAGGAGAACCCGATCTTATCCAATTGCTCACGGTATCTGTTAATATTGTTAACCGTGGTAATAGCAGGGTGCTGACCTGTCTGGATGGCATACTGTTCAGCAGGTAGACCAAAAGCATCGTATCCCATGGGATTGAGAACATTGAATCCTTGCAACCGCTTGAAACGAGCGTAGATATCACTGGCAATGTATCCAAGAGGATGGCCTACATGCAAACCTGCACCAGAAGGGTAGGGGAACATATTCAAAACATAGAATTTCTTCTTACTCTTATCTTCGGTAACTTTGTAGGTTTTGTTATCTACCCACCGTTGCTGCCACTTCTTCTCAATTTCTCTGAAGTTGTAATCCATTATCTTGATGATTTAATATTGTTGTCGAATATATTTGCTTTACGCGTAAGCATAATACATGCAAATGCAAAATTACGAAAAAAGAATGATATAAAAGAATGAGTCGTGAAAAATATCATTTTGGACGATTTATAGGTCTCTGTGAGATCGAACATGACGAATTTAATTGTCAACCTCGTGTCAACCTTTGTCAACCTCAAAACAGGTTGCAAGCCCGATAAACACTGGGTTTTGACAACCTGTCAACCTATTTGCAAAAAATCATTCAGTATGAAATATAAAATTGTTATCAAGAAGAATGATTATGTGGTTAGTTTCTGAAAGAGTCTCTGCAAAGATACACTTTTCCTGTGTTTTGACCCTCTTAAAACTACACTTTTCCAAAAGCGGAGGCTGATTTAGTTTCAGACCCGCCTAAGTAGACATCTGATGAGCTATGCGTTTGGGTGGAGTGTGGTGGGCTTTTTAAAATTGTAATTTATAAATTCGCTATAACTTTGACTTCTATAGAAGAAGAAATAAGGTTTTCTGCGACTTTTATCTTCTATAGAAGAAATTATTTGTATATTTGCATGGTTTATCAATTATAGAAGATATGGAGAACATCATAAGAAAACCTTATCTTGACAAGATAGAGCAAGCGTTTGGCAAGGACATTATTATCGTCCTTATTGGTCAACGGCGTATTGGTAAGAGCTATCTACTCAGGCAACTGAAAGAAGAAAAGGCCAAAGATAGTTCTAATAACATCATCTTTGTAGATAAGGAAAAGAAGGAGTTTGATGACATCAGAAACTATCGCGACCTGAACGCCTTTATTGATGAGCATCGCGTGGAGGGAAAGAGAAACTACATCCTTGTCGACGAGATCCAGGACATAGAGGAGTTTGAGCGTTCGGTGCGCAGCTATCGTGAGGAACCCGACATAGAGATAGTCATCACTGGTTCCAACAGTCTTATGCTCAGCAGTGAACTGACAACGTTGATAGGCGGTCGTTATAAGGAGATATATGTCCATGCTCTTAGTTATGATGAATTTCTTACTTTCCAGCAGTTGCCAGATAATGACGAGAGTTTGGCAAAGTACATCAATCTTGGCGGGCTGCCAGGTTTGCGGAAGACTGGACTTGACGAGAATGACGTCCGAGAATATCAACAAGATGTGCTGAACACGGTATTGCTTAAGGATGTCATTATGCGCAACAATATCCGCAATCCAGTCTTTCTTGAGAATCTGATGCGCTTTCTTGCCGACAACGCCGGGAAGATCATCTCTGCCAATAGCATCTCAAAGTATATGAGAGGACAGGGACAAAATATCACTTCCACGGCAATCATCAATTATATCCAGGCACTGTGCGAGACATATGTTATCCATAAAGTCAACCGTTATGACATTCATGGCAAGCGGCTGTTTGAAACCAATGACAAATATTACTTTGAGGATAACGGCATTCGCAACTGCTTAGGAGGCGGCAACCGAGAGGGTGATATTGAGAAGGTGATGGAAAACGTAGTGTATAATCATCTTGTGCGCTTAGGCTATGAGGTCACTGTTGGACAGCTACAGGCATCCGAGATAGATTTTGTTTGTTCAAAGCCAACTGGTGAGCGTGTTTACGTGCAAGTAGCTTATATTATTGCCGACGCAGCAACGCGGGAACGGGAGTTTGGTAACTTGCGTGCCATCAATGACAACTATCCCAAATACGTTATCTCCATGACTCCACTGGTGACAAGAAGCAACGATGATGGTATCATACATCTCAACTTGAGAAAGTTCCTAAAAGAGGGATTGGTATAAAGGCTAACACAAATATTATAAACAGGGTATCTTCGAATAGGTGACTTGTCGATGATACCCTGTTTCGTATTGTTTTGCTTTTATTGCTACACCCTATGGTAGGTCTCGCTGAACGGCTGGCGGTAGCGGTCGCCCCACACGCCGTCAGGCAAGCGGACTCCACAGGTGATAACCATGTTGATCTCTACCTTATGAGGCAGTCCGAGAGCCTTCTTTACAAGCAGGCTGTCGAAACCTTCCAGCGGACAGGTGTCGTAGCCCGCCTCGCTCATGGCCAGCATAAACGTCTGTGCGGCTAAGGCACAACTCTTATGTACGACGACGCGCATGTCACCCTCCGATACCTGGCGCACGATGGGACGGCTCAGACCAACAAGCTGAGCTAAGAGCTTGCGCATTACTCCCCATAGACCGAAGCCGCGCGAGTAGAGGAAGGGCATCACCTTGCCGTAGTAGGTATCCCATTTCTTGATGCGCTTCTCCTGCTTCTCCTTCGGTGCATGACGTCGTTGGTTGCCCTCCTCAAACTTTCGGGCAGCCTCCGCATGTTTTTTGTAAAGGTCCTGACGCGTGACGAAGACCACCATCTCCTGTGCGGAGCGGGCGGTAAGCTGATCGAGACAGGCGTGGGCGAGTTTTGCCAATACGGCTTTATCAGTTATGTGGTAGGCTTCCCACAACTGCATGTTGGAGCTGGTTGGTGCCAGCGTAGCCATCTTGATACATTCTTTTACCCGTTCCGGATCGAGCGACTTCTGTGGATCGTAGTGCCGAATAGCACGACGGTGGTCCAGAATTTCTTGTAAACTCATAGTTGAATATTATTAATTGATTGTTTGTTTGCTATTGTAATCTACGAAGAACCGGACAACCTGATCCAAGGTTGGGCGCAGACGCTGCATCTCTTCCGGGAACTCGTTCTGATGATAGATTTTCTCTATCATTTCGGTTCGAGCCTTTGCAATGATTCGCTCCAGCCGCTGACCCTTCTCGGTGAGGAAGACAATCTGTTTGCGTTTGTCGGTCTCACTGTCATGACGACCAACGAGTCCTGCACTTTCCATGCGTTTGATGAGCGGTGAAATAGTGTTGATACCTAAGAGCAACCGTGCGCAGATATCGTTGACTGGCTGCTCGTCATGCTCCCACAACACCAGCAAAACCAAATATTGTGTATAGGTGATGCCTATTTTCTTAAAATAGGGTTCATAGGTTTGAATAATCAGCCTGCTGATCGTATAGAACTTAAAGCAAAGTTGATCGTCAAGCCGAATTTTTTCCTTAGCCATAACTTTCTTGTCTTTCGTTGTTTACGGTCACAAAGGTAAGAAAAATAATTTGTATCGCATACGATGTAAAATGTATTTATTGTTCTTTAACTATATCGTGCGCGATAATATTCATTGCTTGTCATCAAGCAATGAAAAACGTAGGTCGGATAGAGAGTAATCATGGGGTAGGCTTTGGTATTTTGAAAAGAATGATCGTAAATATAAACAAAAAGTTTGGCTGTGTGATAAAGAATATTTATTTAATATTTCGTATTCAGCCATCCCCGGTCGCAACACGGCTGTAGGATATTGATTGGTGTGTTTTTAGGATTATTAAGGGATATTTTGCATCATTTTGACCCATATTTTTTTGCTATTTGCAGTTATTTGATTTGCCGTTTTGCTTGCATTAACTTACTTTCCATATAATTTTGCAAAACTGTTAAAAGCGGATACTTTCGGAAATATCCGCCCCATCAATCACCTTTAAAAAATTAAGAAGAAAATGAAAATTTATCAGAAACCCGTCACCCACATCACGCCTCTCATGTCAGAAATCAGCATTCTCTCGGGTTCCAGTGGTACCCTAATCACTCCAATCGACGATAATAACCCCGCCACAGGACCGGCTAACTCCAAAGGCAACTCCCCAACCTTTGAGACCGAAGAGGAAGAAGACGCTCCACAACTTTGGTAACAAGACTGACTAATCAGATGAGCAGAACCAAGCTTCCAGCAACGGATCCTTGGCTACGATCACTATGAAGAATTGCACCTGGTACTAAATGTAAGCTATCGAAACAAAAATATATAAATAATTCAAAATTATCAAATAAATGAAATCGAAACACATCATTCAGAGGTTCTGCCTCTTCCTCTTCGCCCTTGTGCTGGCAGCACCGGCATGGAGCAAGACGGATACGTGGAGCGCCACCAACCGTAACAAAAGCGAGGCGGAGGGCACACGACAATCCAATGACAATGTCGTTACCGTAGCGTGGATGAACTGCAAGGCGAGCGGGGCTGTGCTCAAGAAAAACCGCAACTTTGAGTTCAAGAGCGGGGGCACGGCAACCATCACCTGCGCAAGTGGCTGGCGCGTACGTGCCATCAGTTTTTCGGGTGATACGAAAAACGTGGGGAACATCAGTTGTTCGTCAGACGTCAGTCTGTACACGGGCAATGGCTCTACGGGCATCAGTTGCTACGACGCGCCTAAACAAAGCATCACCATCCGCACCAACGGCGACTGCGAGTTCGTGAACTACACCATTGAGTACGTGCAGGAAGCGACAGTCGCATTCAATCCCCCATCGTTGAGTGTCCATGTCGGCGAGCGATACTCAACCCCGATGAAGAACCTTGTGCTCAATCCCCAAGGGCTCTCCCTCTCTTTCAGCATCGACAAGACCAATATCGCCGCCATTGACGGTAGCTATTTCAAGGGTGTGAGCGCAGGTTCGGCTACGCTCACCGTAAAGGGTGCGGCCAACACTGATTATGCCGCTTCCTCTGACAATATCACTGTCAACATCTTACGCAACGACCTCCCAACTACGGTCTCATGGACGTCCAAAAGCATGAATGCGTGGGATGCGATGGATTTCCCTGCGGTGCAGAATCTGCCATCCGACTACACCGGAAAGGTGAACTGGAAGAGCAGTGACGAAAACATTGCAAAGATAGTGAACGGCAAGATTGTATTCGGCGGCAAGGGCTACGGCCAGACGGCTACCTTTACTGCCGACCTTCCTCAGGACGTCAAATACAACGCCCTCGTACTCTCGTTCGGCGTGACGGTGAACAACGAGATACGCATCGGTACCAAGGCCGACTGGGATCAGTTCTGCCAGCAGGTAAACTCCGGCAACGGCAGCATCAAGGCAACGCTCATCGCCAATATCACTGACCCTGTCAGCTCCTCTGCGGGTTCGGAGCCTTATCCTTTCAGCGGTACTTTCGATGGCGGCAATTATTCCATCGCCCTCAACCTCAACGGCGGCGATTTCACCGCTCCTTTCCTCGAAGCCAACGGTGCAGTAATCAGCAATCTCAGCGTGAAGGGCACCATAGCTTCTTCCGGCAGATTCGCCAGCAGCTTAGTGGGTCGCGTGTATGGAAACGCCGTAACCATAGACCACTGCCAGAGCTCCGTGGCCATCACTTCCTCTTCCACCTCCTCAATAAGACAAGCCGTCTATTTCGGAGGACTCGTTGGCAGAGCCATAGCTCCCGTGACCATCAACAACTGCATCTTCTCAGGCAGCATGACAGGAGCGAAAGCGTCCAACTGCGGCGGCATCGTAGGCGGATTGGACAAAAGCGGCAACACGATCAGCAACTGTCTCGTCACCGCCACCTACAATGTGAGCACCATCGGCTTCAACGCCGTAGCCGGAAATGCCAAGTACGCTACCATAAGCAATGTGTATATCCTCAATCCCCTTGGCACTGTGCCCGCCGGAGTGGAACCGGTGAGCGCGGATCAGATCAAGAGCGGCTATGCGGCTTATAAACTCCAGAACGCGCAGACTAAACAGACACCACAGGTGTGGGGCCAGAAAATCAACTCCGGCAACACCGGTGACCAGGCTCCCGTATTCACCTCAGACCCGAATACGAGAGTATATGCCGCTACTTTCCGCAGTGTCAACGACAACAACAAGGTCTTGGTCGTGCGCTACTGCAACCCGGGTCAGACTCCCGCAGACCTTACGCAGGATGAGATTATGGAATATATCCAGGACAAAGGCCTTTCGCACTACATAACATATCAAAATCCAACTCTCAGCCCACAGGGGAATGCCGACAGCTATATTGATGTCAAGTTCACTGACCGGACCTATCTGGAAATCAACAGCGCCGATACGTGGCAGACATTCTGCGACTATGTCAACAATGTAAGCCCGAAGGTGAGCGCCAAGATGACATCCGACGTTACCCTCACCGCGTCTTCCCCGATGGCGGGTAATACGCAGGCCTACGCAGGTCGTTTCGACGGTGGCTTCCATACACTCACAGTAGCCTATGAAGGCACGACTCAGGCCACTGCGCCCTTTATGAAAGTGGCAGGAGCTGTGATTGAGAATCTTAAGACCGCAGGTACGGTGGAGCAGAAGGGCACGAAGGAACCTAATCCGCAGTCGCATGCATCCGGTCTTGTGGGCAGTGCGGACGGCGTGACGATCAACAACTGCGAGGTAGCCGTAGCTATCAGTTACTCAGTCGTCGGTAAAAACCGTCACAGTGGCGGCTTCGTAGGCCATGGCGGGGGAAGCGTGATAAAGATGAACAACTGCAAGTTCTCCGGCAGCTTCTCCGCTCCGAACGGCAACAAGACGAGCGGTATCGCAGGTCTCGTGAGCTGGGCGGCAGGCCAGGGCTCGAGCTTCACCAACTGCTACGTTGCCGGCAAATACACCAACATCCAGGATGTCCATCCGCTCGTTTACACTACCGATCCCATCACTGTCACCAGCTCCAACAATTTCTACTACTTCAACGGTATCGGAGCCAGCACGACGGACAACAAAGGTGATGCGACGGCTGTGACCGCTGAACAGGCCAAGAGCGGCAGCGTGACTTATGCCCTGCAGCACGGCTCTGGCGCGCAGTATTGGAGCCAGAGCCTTCCCGATGAAAGTGAGCCGATGCTCGTCTTCAGCGGCGAAAAGAAGGTGAACAAGGTGAAGTTCGTTTACAACGACGTCGTAATGTTCACCCGCTACGCCAACGCGGGCGGCAGGATCACCGGCGGAGTGCCTACAATGAAGGACTTCTTGGGAAGTGACTACAACGACAGTTATTATTATGAGTCTTTCTCCTTCAATCCGGCCTTTGATGGCAACAGCGTTGTCTCTCAGGACATGAAAGTCACTGGGATTCTTAATTATGCCAAATTCTTCACCGTCAACTCCAAAGCGACCTGGGATCAGTTCTGCAAACTCGTTAACGGCGGCAACAACAGGCTTGCCGCGAAGATGACCGCCGACGTCACCGATGCCGTGTCGACGATGGTCGGTACTTCCAAGCGTCCGTATCAAGGCTCCTTCGACGGACAGGGGTACACACTCACCCTTTCCATCTCCACTGAGGCCGACGGGACAGGTCCCTTTGCCTTTGCTGACGGCGCTACCATCAAAGGTCTTAGAATCACGGGCTCAATATGGACAAGTCGCAGGTACTGTGGCAGTATCGTGGGAGAAGTGAACAACAGTCTCACTACTGTCTCTAACTGCCAAAGCGACGTGAACATCCATTCCGGTTATCATGGCGATGCTACCCACGGCGGTATTGTGGGATTGGCCAACGGCCCGGTCAGCATTGAGAACTGCGCCTTCACCGGCAACATAATCGGCGACTGGACCACTAACTGCGCCGGTATCCTCGGCTGGGCCGGCACCAGCGGGAATATAATCAAAAACTGCCTCTATACCGGTACGATGAATATCGATGTCACAATGTGGGGACAGAACAGCGAGCCCATTGCGCGCAACAGCGATCATGTTACGATAAGCAACACCTATTATCTCAATGCTCCGCACGAAACTTCCAATGGCGTGAAGGTAACCGAGGAGCAGCTGAAGAACGGAGAAGTGGCTTCCAAGCTGCAAGGTAATCAGAACGAATCCGTCTGGGCGTTCCGTTTGGGAGAAGGTACCATGTTGGACCTTTTCTCACATCCGAAGAACAATGGATCAGAGGCGAATGTCAACTATGTATACTACAGCGCAGGGAGCTGGCACTGCGATTATTATCGTTTAACTGACGGCGCAGCGTATCAAGTCAGCTACGTGGATTTCAGAGCCGACAAAATAACCCACCTGAGGAGCCTCACGGCCGGTGGGCCCTATACCTGGTGTCAGCCGTATGCAGTCACCTACAGCGATGACATGCCTTTCAAGGCTTACATGCTCTCGAGAACTACTGGCGGCAACGCGGTCTTCTCACAGGTCAGCAACGGAAGTCCACTCTATGCCCTTATGCCGTATCTCATCGTGATGAAAGATAGCCGGGAGCGCATCGACTACGATCAGTCAGCCATTGTGAAGTCTTTTGATACCTCGCTTGGATATGTGCAGCAAGGTGACATCAAGATGATGGGTACAGTCAAGACCATCTCCAACGACGAGGCCAGCCAGCTTGGTGCCTTCACCTTGCAGGACGACGGCAGTTGGAGAAAGGTGATAAAAGATAAGGAAAACACCGCCTACATCCCGCCCTTCAGGGCCTATCTCACGGTCTCCGGCCTTACGTCAGGCGCGAAAATCGGCAGCGTCTTCTCTGATGGCACAACCACTGGCGTGGAGAATATCATCCTGAAGAATAACGACGGAACGACGCACATCTACGACCTCAATGGCATAGACCGCGGCACGGACTTCAACTCGCTGCCCACCGGCATCTATATTCGCGGCGGTAAGAAAGTGGTCAAAAGATAACCGTCTGACATATCTTATTATTTAAGGTTTCATACTAGCCATCCCCGGTCGCAACACGGCTGTGGGATGGCTTTTTTAAATTGGTGTGTTTTTATAACATCTTTTTAGTATCTCCTGCCTTCAATCGTAGGTTGGGAAGGTTAGTTTTGGCTTTCTTCGTTCCTTCTGTTTGCTATCATCGATCAAAAGGCAACCATGTATATTGTCAGGTGAATCATTAAAAATAAGGTGTGTATGTATTGTGTGGTATGAGGAAAAGTCCTAACTTTGCACAAACTCAACGACCGGAGGGTGCCATTAGGAAGTGGCACTGGATAAGACGGGGTGTCATAGCCTCGACAGTATTGTGTCGCACGCTTTTCGATGCCGCGGTCAGTTTTGTGAAGAAACTGCGTCCCGACCCTTCCTACATGTTAATCGCTGCAACAAGGCCAAGACATTCTACGATGGAATGAAGGTCAGCAAGCAAGGCGACTACGATATCGGCAATGGCTACTTCATGAATAACTACATGATGGAGAAAGTGATATATTATTATTTCTTTTATCATCGAAAAAATGTATCAAATTTAGTCCAAGGGGTTAACATTATCTTCGCTTAGGGGTATTGATAATAAAAGACACGAGACAGACGATGGATAGACAGCACGTTGAACAGCTCTTCCGCCAGCACTACCGCCGCATGTATGCCGTGGCCTGCTCTCTGCTCTACGATGGGCAGGAGAGCGAGGACGTGGTGAGTGAGGTCTTTGCCCATCTGTTAGAGAGCGGCACCGAGCTGCTGCCCGCCTCAGCCGAAGGCTACCTGATGGTGGCCGTACGCAACCGCTGCCTGAAACGGTTGCGCGACAAGAGCAACCGCGAGCGCATCCTCCGTCTCTACGCCTGTGAACTGCACGACGACGATGACTGGCAGGAAGACGAGCAAAAACTCTCTCAGCTGCGCCAGCTCGCACACACCTTGCTTTCGCCGCAGGAGCTGCACCTCTTTATCCAACGCTTTCTTGACGGCAAAGACTACAAGGCTATCTGTGCCGAGACGGGCACGAGCCGAATCGTCGTGTGGAAGCATCTGTCGCACATCGTCAAAATGTTGAAAGAAAACATCAAAACCCCAGAACCATGAACTATTCAGACGAAGAGAAGATCAAGCGTCTCCTTGACGCACAGGAGCACCCCGAGCACTACACCGACGAGGAACTCCGTGAAATCATACGTGATGCCCGACCACTCGCCCGGTTGAAACGCGCCCTCGTGGAAGAGCGGGCCGAAGACGAGGAAATCGATGTGGAGAAAGCATGGAAGGCGTTCAGCCAATCACGCCCCGACAGTTCCTGTTCCAAAGAGACTGAGACGACTTCTGGTGCCTCGCCCAAGGATTCTCATCCCAACGGACCGCTTTCCCGCCATCGCATTCCCCGTTGGATGCATGTGGCTGCCGTCTTCCTCGGCTGTGTCTTCCTTGCTGGCGTGACCTTTGCCGCCATGACACGGCTGGGCTGGATTCACAGTCCCTTTGCTGCAAAAAAGCCGGAGTTGGCGCAGCGCGCTCCCGTCACGGCGGTGTCACGTGACACCACCGCCGACAGCATTACGCCAAAGCTGGAGACGAAGAAGCCGGCACCCGTCGTCAAGGTCTTCGACAATGCCACTCTGTCTGACATTCTCTCTGCAATGGGGCAGTACTACGGATTGAAGGTTGTCTATAGCAGCGCGACCGCCAAGGCCATCCGCCTGCACTTTGAGTGGGACCAGGCTAAGTCCATTGACGCTAACATTGCCATCCTCAACGGCTTCCAGCAGATTTCCATTACACGTAACGGTGACACCCTTAACGTAGAATAGCTATGAGAAAGATATACCTATTATTATATATTCTCCTTTTAGGTGCCGTCCAAGTCCATGCCCAGCGTGTGAGCCGCGACTTCCGTAACGTGACGATGCCCACAGCCCTGCAACAGCTCGGTGGCATGACCCACCGCTACACCATTAACTTCATCTACAACGACTTAGAGGACTTTCGCGTGACGGCATCGGTCAAGGGCTCGACCATCCCCGAGGCCATACGCCACCTTATCGGCTTCTATCCCATCTCGATGACGATGGTGGGCGACAGTATCATCAACGTGGAATGCCCGCAGAAGACAGCATTGAGGTACAAGGGGCGCGTGATTGACGAGAAGGGCGAGCCCGCCGAGTATGCCAACGTGGTATTGCTCTCGCCCGCCGACTCCTCGTTTATCGCCGGTGGTGTGAGCAACGAGAGTGGCTATTTCGTCATTCCCTGCAATGCCCGGCGCGTCATCGCCAAGGTGACCTATGTGGGCTACAAGTCTAAGCTGTGGACTGCCGCCTCGCCCGACCTCGGCACCATCCGCCTGATAGCTGACCGCTATAGGCTGAAAGGCGTGACGGTACAGGGGCATAAGCTCAGTTACAAGCCTTCGCCAAACGGCTTGAGTGTAATGGTGAAAGGTTCTCAACTCGAGCAATTTGGCTCAGCGAAAGAGATGATTAAGCACCTGCCCCTTGTCATGGGTGACGGCACTGTGGCCGGACATGGCACTCCGCAGATATACATCAACAACAAGCTGGTGCGCGATGCCAGCGAACTG
>ONBG01000028.1 GCA_900316015.1 uncultured Prevotella sp.
CCGCCGATGATTTTTTTAATTTTGGTTTTTATTCTGTCAGGACCCAGAAAAATGGCGCGCGGGCTGGCGGCGTGGGCGGACGTGCAGGCAAGGGTCCTTCCGCAGGGGCAGAGAAGAAAACGCAAGGCGGGGAGGAACAAGGTGACGCTCCGTCCGGACCGTCCCCGCCGGTTGCTGGAGATCATCTCCTGCCTTGCAAAAGGTCATCTGAGAGAGCCTGAAAGGTTATCTCCTGTGAGGCGAAAGGTCATCAATTGTCCTTTGAAAGGATAGCTCCTGTCAGACGTGAGATTGCCTTTTCGCACGTCGCTCTTTGACATGTTGTACAAAAAGCCATGGGGCAGGCTCTGCTTGTTGCCAACCCAGGTCCAAAGAGAAGGTTTTCCCCGAGTAAAAGGGCACCTGATAAAATAAACCTACCGTTCAGCCCGTTAAGTAAATATGGAACCATTAGGACAGATCATATCACTTAAAAAGATAGCAGACCCGAGGGGTAACCTTACGGTGGTAGAACGACACGGCGACATCCCATTTCCTGTTAGCCGTGTGTACTGGACTTATGACATTCCTACTGATGCGGAGCGAGGCGGTCATGCCCATATTCACTGTCGCGAGCTCATTGTCTCTGTCAGCGGGGCATTCACCGTGACGTTAGACAATGGAAGCGAGCGCAAGGAATACTTGCTCACAAAGCCCTACGAAGGCTTATTGGTGAATGCGGGTATCTGGCGTACATTAGAGAACTTCTCATCAAGTGCCGTGTGCTTGGTGTTAGCAGAAGATCCCTTTGATGAGAACGACTATATTCGTGATTATCATGACTATTTAAAATACATCTCATGTTCGAAATAAGAAGATACACAGATCGTGACAAGAAGGAATGGGATCAATATGTATCAAAGGCCAGGAATGCCACATTTCTTTTTTATCGAGATTACATGGACTATCACCGCGATCGCTTCGCCGATTACTCCCTCATGTTTTATAAAGGCAGACATCTCTATGCTCTCTTGCCGGCGCATACAAAAGATGGAATCCTGTACTCGCATTTTGGATTAACGTACGGAGGGCTCATCATGGATTACAATGTTACCACTACCGAAACATGCCTGCTTTTTGAGGAGTTAAACAAATACCTGAAAGATGCAGGAATTAAGGAAGTGTTTTACAAGCCTATACCCTGGATTTATCATCTCCATCCTTCAGAAGGAGACCTTTATGCTATATTCTGGAAATGCCATGCACAGTTATATGAAAGAAATATTGGCACCACCATCTTCATGCAGAGGCACCAAAGATGGCGCAAAGACCATCGGAGGTTGCTTCGTAAGGCTCTTAGTAACGGTGTGACTGTAGTAAAAGATGGCAGTATCGCAGAATTCTGGAAAATCTTGAAAGACAATCTGGAAGAGAGGTTTCATGCTAAGCCTGTGCATACGCTATCAGAAATAGAACTCCTGAAGTCGCGCTTTCCAAATCAGATCATACAGTACAATGCTTATAAAGACCACGAGATCATCGGTGGACTGACTGTCTATCTGACCCAACAAGTAGTACATGGACAGTATAGTAGTACCAATCATGTGGGTAAAGAATATGGAGCGATGGAAGCCATTTATGACAAAATCATGTATCACGATTATCCCGACTATCCTTACTTGGATTTTGGCAGTTCCACGGAAGAGAACGGCAGTGTCATCAATGAAGGATTGATTGCGCACAAGGAAGGCTTTGGAGGTAGAGGTGTGTGCTATGATACCTATCATTGGTCAATATGATGAAAATTCCATATCTTTCCCTACAGCAAGTGACGGCTATGCATCTCGACGAGATAGAGGCAGCCGCGAAGCAAGTCATTGAACGTGGATGGTACTTGCAAGGCGAAGCTACCCACCGCTTCGAGGAAGACTATGCCCGTTATATCGGCACAGCGCATTGCGTGGGCTGTGGCAACGGGCTTGATGCGCTCACGCTAATCTTCCGTGCCTATCAGGAATTGGGAAAGCTGAAAGAGGGCGATGAGGTGATCGTGCCTGCCAACACCTATATCGCTTCCATCCTCTCCATCACTGAGAACGGGCTCTCTCCAGTGTTAGTGGAGCCACGGTTGGATACCCTTGAGCTTGACGATTCCCTCTTGGAGCGCCATCTGACCGAACGCACGCGCGCCGTGCTGCTCGTCCATCTCTATGGGCGTTGTGCCATGACGCAACAGATCGCAGGCTTTTGCAAGCAGCATCAGCTGTTGCTAATCGAAGACAACGCACAGGCACAAGGCTGCTTCTATGCGGGACAGCACACTGGATCTCTCGGCGACGCTGCCGCACACAGCTTCTATCCTGGGAAGAACCTGGGGGCATTAGGCGACGCAGGGGCTATCACGACCAACGACACAGAACTGGCTGACCTGTGCCGGGCATTGGGCAATTACGGCTCTTCACGCAAGTATGTCTTCCCTTATCGGGGTCGAAACAGTCGCATAGACGAATTGCAAGCCGCGGTGCTCGACGTGAAACTGCGCTATCTTGATGAGGACAACCATCGCCGTCAGCAGATCGCGACTTATTACTACCAAAACATTTCTCATCCTGCCATCATCCTGCCCGGTGCAGAGAATTGGCTCCTAAAAAAGGTGGACCATGTGTTCCACATTTTCCCTGTGCTCTGTGCTCACCGTGATGAGCTCAAGGACTACTTGCAGGAAGAAGGCATCGGCACAAGGATTCACTACCCCATCCCACCTCATCAGCAGGACTGCTTTCAAGAATGGCATGGGCTCTCGCTGCCCATCACCGAGCGCATCCACCGCGAGGAGCTCAGCATACCCTGCAACCAGGCAATGACGAGAAAGGAAGTCGAACACGTCGTGGAAGTTATCAATAGATATGGTTCATCATCAAGGATATGGCAACAGTAACGGTTCTCATGGCGGTATATAATGCAGAAGAATTCCTGTATAAAAGTTTGGACGCACTGATCCATCAGACGTTCAGCGACATACAAATTATTTGCATTGATGATGCATCGAAAGACACATCCCTTCAGATACTGAGGGAAGCGTCTTCCAAGGATGCACGCATAGAAGTCTTGCACCTAACAGAAAACCATGGCCAAGCGTATGCACGGAACGCGGGTATAGCCAGAGCTACCGGGAAGTATATTTGTTCTGTTGACGCAGATGATTGGCTTGCAAAAGACGCCCTGGAGAAAGCTATCAAGGTATTTGAAGCCTATCCGGAAACAGACAGTGTGCTTTTTAACATCCAGTACATATATCCCGACTGTCATCAACATAGCTATGCATGGCACTTCACGGAAAACAAATATCCTACATTCCAGGATGGAAGTTTTCAGGTTATGTCTGGGTATGATGCTTTCATCGAAAGTTTAGATTGGGGAATACACGGTTGGAGTATCGATAAAGCGGAATTATTCCGCCAATACCCTTATGATGATACTTGCCGCTTCTATAGTGACGATAATACGTCACATATCCATTATCTTTATTCACGGGAGGTTAGATGCTGCAGTGGCATATATTATTACAGGCAAAATCCTCAATCGACGACTCATCATGTAGGCATCGGGCGAATGGATTGGATGGAAGCCGCGAATAGTATGCGACGCCAATTAGAGACGAAAGGCATGAAAGGAGATGTATTAAGCTTATGGGAATGGGAACGCTGGAAGATCATCATAGACTGCTATTGGTTCTATTTCCTTCACCGACGCGACTTGTCTGCCAGAGAACGGCGATCCTGCAAAGAGAAAATTAAAGAAGCCTGGGAAGGTGTAGATCTTTCCAGGCTGAAGAATCAGTCAATATATAAGTTGGGGTGGTATCCCTTCCCCCACCATTGGCATTTATTCTCTTGGTCGGAAGAGCTATACTTCCGCATGCGCTATCTCTTGGGCAGGCGCTAACCTTTCGCCATGATGGATGGTGAAGGCTAACTAAGGATGATCACGGAAACGCCTCTTGCTGCCTGGGCACCCATCACCAAAGCCTGTTCAATATCCGCAGTCTTGGATGGACCACTGATAAAACAGCCATAGCCATAATCCGTCATGTGCACTTGGGCATAAGCATGATGCATGTTATCTACGATATTCTGCTGATCCAGGATGATAACCAAATATTCCGAGATAAAACAGACGGCACGCTCCTTCATGGCCTGAGGGACCCAGACGCACCCATTCTCGGCAACTCCAATCTCACCTTCCACAATGCCCACATCCGTACCGTTCAGGTCTTGCGCATCATCTACCTGATCCGGATTCTTCTCCGCTATATTGATATAAGGCAGATGGGACGCGAACACCTTGGCATCAGGATAGAGATTGCGGATCAGCAAGTTCAGGTCATCCGTTTTCTTGGCAAAGACGACATCGCCGCCTACCTTCTTTGTCATTTCCACAAATTGCTTGACTGTATCTGGGTACCGGATGCCCTGGATATTCATATCTGGCATATCGTACTGCTCATGGATCTGTCCACGCAGTTTCTCCAATAATTCTTCCTTTTTCATTTTACTTTCCCCTCCTTCCATAATTGATGGAACGGTTCCTTTGCAAACTCAGGCTTAGTATGTCCTAATCCCCAAGGATTCAGGTTGCTGAAATGCGTAAAGCTCTCAGGAACATAATTTGCAAGAGGCGCAAACCGCAACGTCGTGTTATAAAGTGCAGGATGGGTGAATAGGACTTTCATCCCTTCTGACATGAATTTCTTCAAGGGATCTGCCTTGCCTAATGAATCCAACTGTTGCCTCCATACATAAACTTGCGATCCTGGATTGACTTTCGCAGGACACACTTGGTCGCACGACAAACACAAAGAGCATGCGGAGACATTATCGCTATATTTTGCAGGATCACGCAACATCCCTAAGTTAATCCCAATTGGTCCCGGAATAAAATAAGTATATGAGTATCCACCAGAACGCCGATAGACTGGGCATGTATTCATGCAAGCCCCGCAACGAATACATTTCAAGGTTTCCCAGTGCTCTTCATTCCCTAAGATATCACTTCTCCCGTTGTCCACCAAGACCACATGCATCTCAGCACCTGGCCGTGCCTTTCGGAAATGGGAAGTAAAGGTCGTCGTTGGCTGACCAGTCCCACAGCGGCAAAGCAAACGTTGGAAGACGGCCACGGAGGCATAGTCAGGAACTAACTTCTCCAAGCCCATCGCCACGATGTGCAAGTGCGGCATGGATGTGGACATGTCCGCATTGCCTTCATTCGTGCAGACCACGATATCACCCGTCTCAGCAACGCCAAAATTGGCACCCGTCATCCCTGCCCCTGCTTCCATAAACTGATTGCGAAGATGGATACGGGCGCAACGGGTCAAGTAGGTAGGATCATAGTTACCAATTTCCTTACTGATTCCCTGCTCTTCGAACATTCTTCCCACCTCTTCGCGCTTCAAGTGAATGGCGGGCATGACAATATGAGATGGCTTCTGCCGCATCAATTGGAGGATGCGCTCCCCAAGGTCGGTCTCTACGACATCGATGCCACGCTCTATCAGATAGGCATTCATCCCTACCTCCTCGGTGAGCATCGATTTGCTCTTCACCATCTTGGTTACCTTATGGGTCTCGAGGATACCATAGACAATCTCATTGAACTCCTTCGCATCCCTGGCCCAATGCACGATCACGCCATTGGCTTCGAGGCGATTAGAGAATTGCTCCAAATAATCTGCAAGATGAGTGATCGTATGCCTTTTGATCGCACTTGCATGCTCTCTCAACTCCTCCCACTCAGGAAGCTCCCATGCCATCACGTCCCTTTTGGTACGGACGCTCCAGAAGGTCTGGTCATGCCAAGTGGTCTTGTCAAAATTCTGATTAAAGGCATAAGCAGCCTTACTATGTAATGTACTCATGATGAAACCCTTTCCTTTCTTAAAGCCCTGCTGCCAGGATCTGGACGACATGAATGAATTGAATTGGCATGTGACGACGTTTGGCAATACCCGACATGTGCATCAGACAAGAACTGTCTGGTCCTGTCACATACTCCGCACCTGTCGCGATATGGCGCTGGATCTTATCCAGTCCCATACGAATGGACACCGCTGGCTCCTCAACAGAGAACATGCCACCGAAGCCACAACATTCATCTTTCCGCTCTGGTTCCTTAATAGTAATGCCGTCTACTAACCTTAATAAATCGATTATCTTATTAAACGATGGAATATGACACTCCGAAGGAGAGGACAGCCCAAGCTCCCTGGCCCCATGGCAGGAATTATGGACGCTCACCACATGGGGGAATTTTCCTGGTAAAGCTTTCACCTGAAGGACATCATGCAAGAACTCCACCACATCCATGACCTTAGAAGAAGTCAGGCATTCATGCTTTCCTTTCAAGATACGGGGGTAGTAGAATTTAACGAAAGCGGCACAGGAAGCAGAAGGAGCCACGACATAGTCAAAGTCCTTGAACAATTCATCAAAATGTTCGGCCAAGGGCTCTGCCATGGTCTCAAACCCGGCATTGGCCATAGGTTGCCCACAACAAGTCTGCTTCAGCGGATAGGTAACGTCTACACCTAAGTATTTCAATAACTTGTATGCGGCCACTCCCACTTCGGGATAAAGGGCATCCACATAACAAGGAATAAACAAGCCAATTCTCATGATCGTTTCTATTGTTCGCTAATGACAGACAAATTTAGAAAAAAAATCTATGATGCCGGTGCTTCAGGTTTGAAAAATGAAGCATTTGTATTTATTTAACGTTCTGCACATAGGGATAATCCTTCCTCGAACAGCACGACCAGCATGGAGTCGAAGGATCGAGATCGGTTATTTCTAATGAGAAATGACTGTTGAAGGAAATAAGACTCGGTGACATTAAATACAGAAACGATTTGGGTGATTAAAAGGAATTTCGTATTTTTGCATTTCAAATAAAAGAGAAGATGATTGTTTGCATAGCAGAGAAACCAAGCGTAGCAAAAGACATTGCACATATCTTGGGGGCAAATACCCCTAAGAATGGGTACATGGAAGGCAATGGATACCAGGTAACTTGGACTTTCGGGCATCTTTGTTGCTTGAAAGAACCGAATGACTACCAAGAAAACTGGAAACATTGGAGCTTGGCTGCATTGCCCATGATACCGCAGCGATTTGGCATCAAGATTATCGACGACGAGGGAATTCGCAAACAATTCAGCATCATTGAGAAACTGTACCAGAAAGCAGACAGTATCATCAACTGTGGTGATGCTGGGCAGGAGGGGGAGCTGATCCAAAGATGGGTGATGCAAAAGGCCCATATCCATTGCCCCGTGAAGCGTCTCTGGATCTCCTCCATGACCGACGAAGCTATCAAAGAGGGATTCAAGAACCTAAAGGACCAATCTGATTACCAATCCTTGTACTTAGCGGGATTGTCAAGAGCAATTGGAGACTGGATCCTCGGCATGAATGCCACACGGCTGTATACCCTGAAATACGGGCAAAACAGGCAAGTATTGAGCATTGGGCGCGTGCAAACCCCAACCTTAGCACTCATCGTCAACCGGCAGAAGGAAATAGACAACTTCAAGCCTGAACCCTATTGGGTTCTCTCCACCCTCTATCGAGACACCTTGTTCGTTGCCACCAAAGGGAAATACAATAGTCAAGAGGAAGGGGAGAAAGATTTCGCCCTCATTGCAGACAAGCCTTTTGTGGTCACGGATGTCAGCAAGAAAAAAGGTACGGAAGCCCCTCCCCATCTCTTCGACCTGACCTCCCTACAGGTGGAATGCAACAAAAAATTCTCTTACTCCGCGGAAATGACGCTGAACCTGATACAAAGCCTGTACGAAAAGAAGTTCACAACCTATCCGCGTGTCGATACCCAATATCTCAGTGATGATATCTATCCTAAGTGTCCCAGCATCCTTAACGGTGTTTTCCAGGCAAAGCTGCATGGCCAACCGGTGTATGCCGAACTTGTCAAGCCCTTAGGAGGGAAAAAATTACCGAAGAGCAAAAAGGTCTTCGACACCTCGAAAGTAACGGATCACCATGCTATTATCCCTACCGGTGTCCCTCCTAAGGAACTGACGGACATGGAATGGAATGTCTATGACCTCATCGCCAAACGCTTTATTTGCGTCTTTTACCCTGATTGTAAATTCTCAACAACGACCGTCTTAGGAAAAGTGGAGGATATCGAGTTTAAAGTCAGCGGAAAAGAGATCTTGGAACCAGGATGGAGGAACGTCTATGCGAAGGACCAAAAGTTGCATGAAGAAGAAGCGAATAACAACAATGAAGAGAAAACACTTCCTTCATTCGCAAAGGGTGAAAGCGGTCCCCATACCCCTACGCTGACCGAGAAGTGGACAACTCCCCCAAAATATTACACAGAAGCCACCCTATTAAGGGCCATGGAGACAGCAGGGAAATTCGTGGAGGACGAAGAATTAAGAGCAGCCTTGAAAGAAAATGGCATTGGCCGTCCATCCTCCCGCGCAGGGATCATCGAAACCCTTTTCAAGAGGCATTACATCCGACGGGAAAGGAAGAATCTGTTGGCCACACCTACAGGCATTCAACTGATTGATACCATACACGAAGAACTGTTGAAGAGTTGTGAGCTGACGGGTATCTGGGAAAAGAAACTACGGGATATTGAGCACAAGAAGTACGATGCCGGGCAATTCATCAATGAGTTGAAGCAACAGATTTCCATCATTGTCAATGATGTCTTGAGGGACAACTCAAATGGTCCCATTGCAGTGACAACCGATGCAGACCTGAAGAAAAAAACGAAGAAGAGGGTTACGAGTGCAAAGCACAAGGCACAAGTCACACAACCTGCTAACACGCCCGACAAAGAAGCAGGGTCACAAAAGGTACAAAAAAGCAAGTCCGGTACCCCCACCTCTCTTCCTGCCGACGACAGTATCATCGGGAAGCCTTGCCCTATCTGCGGGACGGGCACCATTATCAAAGGCAAGACCGCTTATGGCTGCTCCAACTGGAAAAGTGGATGTACGTTCCGACTTCCATTTCCCAACCAGGAAGGATAATAAATACCGATCCCGTCCGTTTATCCTATATGCGGCATTTCAAGACCATCTACATGTTCCTATTCCTATTCTTACTCACCAGTTGTGGAGTGGAAAAGGCTATTAAGGACGGGGAGAAATCCCTTGCCTTAGGGGAATACTATGATGCTGCCAACCATTTCAAGAAAGCCTATTCCCAGATTCCCGTGAAAGACAGGGCTAAACGGGGAGAGATTGCCTTGAAAATAGCAAGGGCAAACGAGAGAATCAACGCTACGCCCAAGGCGATTGCGGCTTATCGCAATGCCATCCGCTATAAACAGGCATCCCTTGCCGACCACCTTGCCTTGGGTCGGCAATTGCTGAGAAACGCAGATTATAAGGATGCGGCCGAGGAATTCAAGTTAGTCTTGGACTCTTTGCCTGGAGACATCCTTGCAAAAAACGGACTTTATTCTGCAGAACACGCTCCCCAATGGAAGAAGCAAGGCTCCAGATATACCGTAAAGAGAATGGATGTCTTCAATTCCCACCGAGATGACTACTCACCCGTACTCGGAGGCGACTCATTCGATGAGCTCTATTTCACCTCCACTCGCAATGATGCCATTGGGGATGAGCTCAGTGGGATCACAGGGGCAAAACCTGGAGACATTTTCATCTCACGCAAGGATGAGAAAGGAGGCTGGAGGAAACCGGAAGTCGCAAACGGTGGCATCAACACTGCGTACGACGAAGGAGCCTGCTGTCTATCGCCAGACCAACGGGAAATGTACTTGACGCAATGCGTTACGGATCCCGCTTATCCTAGATATGCACAGATCATCGTATCCAACCGATCGGATGCGGCATGGAGCAAGGGCACGGAAATCAAGCTGACTAATGACACCCTTTCCAGTTTTGCCCATCCAGCCATCTCGCCCGATGGTCAATGGCTCTATTTCACCTCGGACATGCCAGGTGGGAAAGGAGGATTAGACATTTGGAGGGTAAGGATTACAGCTGCGGGATTCGGAGGAGTGGAAAACTTAGGGGAACCCATCAACACACCGGGAAATGAAGAATTCCCGACCTTTAGGCCCAATGGAGACCTTTACTTCTCCAGCGATGGCCACCCCGGATTAGGAGGACTGGACATTTTCATTGCCAAGACAGACAAGCAAGGGCATGTACAGCTCATCCATCCCGGATACCCTTTGAACTCGAATGCTGACGACTTCGGCATGACCTTCGAAGGACCACACAATCGTGGGTTCTTCTCTTCCAACAGAAATGACGGACGGGGCTGGGACCATATCTATAGCTTTGAGAATCCAGAGATTATCCAGTCTATTAAGGGATGGGTCTATGAGATGGGAGGATACGAGCTTCCTGCCGCGCAAGTCTATTTAGTAGGAAATGACGGAACGAACAAACGACTGAGTGTCAAAGGAGATGGATCTTTTACATATGTCATCCAGCCCCATGTCGACTATATCCTTTTAGCTACCTGTAAAGGTTACCTGAACCACGAAGAAGAGCTAAGAGTAGATACAGTATCTTCCTCCAAGGAATACACCTTACAGTTTCCTTTAGCATCTATCACGGCACCCGTACTGATCGACAATATCTTCTACGACTTGGACAAGGCAACCCTGCGACCAGAATCCGCCAAGGCCTTGGATGAACTGGTTAAGCTTTTGAATGAAAACCCACATATTACCATCGAGTTAGCTGCCCATTGCGATTACCGGGGAAGTGGGGAGTATAACAAGAGACTGTCGCAACGCCGGGCAGAATCCGTTGTCAACTATCTGATCGGGCATGGTATACCAGCCGACCGATTGACGCCAAAGGGATATGGAAAAGAAAGACCAAAGACGATTACGAAGAAGTTAGCAGAGAAATATACCTGGCTTAAAGAAGGAGACGTGCTGACCGAACCTTTCATCCAGACGTTGGATCGGGAGAAACAAGAGATCTGCAACCAGCTCAACCGACGCACGGAGTTTTCCGTTTTGCGTACGACCTATCATTTGTTTGATGAGAAGGGAAAGCTCAGAGAGCAACCAAAACCGAAAAAGGAGGAGAAAACAGAACCGGACAATGACGTATTTATCGTGGATTAGTCTTCTGAAAAAAGAGAGTTAAACCCAATGACCATTAAGATCGTAGTCACTGCCACGATCACTAACAATGGTGTCGCCCAAGTCACGTTGACAGAGGCGATCATCCCAATGGCGTCACCCATGATATTGCCCAAGACCTGCCGCAGACTGTCCACGCCATCGATGATCAAGAAAAAAGCGACCCCGATGACAGAACAGATCCATCGCCAGATTCGATTCTGCACCACATGCCGATTCGGTATCTTGCGCATCAGCTGTTCAGAAAATCCATTGTCCTCGATTTCCTGCCGGTTCTCCAGAAAGAACTGTGCTACCAACAGATCATCTTGATGATTATTTTCCATATCCATTCTCCTTTAAATAGATTGCTAATTTCTGCTTGCCTCTTGAAAGATGAGACTTTACCGTCCCCTGAGCCATTCCTGTAATCTCAGCTATCTTGTCAATCGACTGCCCCTCCATCAGTTGAAGGGTAATACAAGAACGCTCATTCTCTGATAATATTGCCAGAGCAGCGTGGATATCCATCCTTAAATTGGGATCTCCTCCTTCCACATTCTTCCGAAAAGCCGGCTTCGCATCAATATCCTCAGTTATTTTATGGCCACGCACGTAGTCATACAGCACATTATAGGCAATCCGATAGAGCCAAGTTGAAAAGCTGGATAATCCCTTGAAATGGGAAATATGAGTATAGGCTTTCATGAAAGTATCCTGCGCCAGGTCGTCGCTGAGCTGCGTATCCCCCAAGGTCTGGTTCAAGAAGAACCGACGTATAGGTGACTGATATTTCACAACAAGCTGGTCAAAAGCCTTTTTGTTGTGGAATACAGCCACCTGCGTAACGAGAGAGATATCGTTCAAATCTTTCACTTGAGTACGGATTTATAGCTCAGGTTGTTCGAAATGGTCTTCCCTGCTTTTGTCCTGATCACAAGAGGCACTCTTACCAGTCTCTGTCCCTACGTCCTTACGATCTTCCTGATAGGGGGTCTCATACATACGGTCTTGGCAACGCCCATTCTTATCCTTGTTCCTATAGTAGTCCCGTCCTAAGAAAGCCTGTCCAATCCCATAGCAACCGACGAGTGCGCCAATGCCTGCGAGGGGATCTGCACCCCAGAACCAAAACATTAACATCAGTCCAAGTCCGATGGCAGCATTGCGGATTCCCCGTTTCCAAAGATATTCATCACTTTGCTTGTCTAAAGGAATAGAGTGCTCCGGTATCGGACGCCCCGTCTCCATGGCTTTCTCTGCCAATGCCACCTTATCATTATGACGCTTAATAAGGTATCTAAGTATCATGACAATGATAATGATGGGCGCGAGCAAGAAAGCGATGAAGCCTATCATGACAGACAAGATGAACAGAACTGCCCCTCCTTTCCCAAGATGGTTTATAAATTCATAGAATCTATCTGCGTCACTTCCGCCTGTATAATGATCATCATAGTCATCATAAGAAGAAGTCACAGCACTACTATCTGGGTCTGTATAGGTCGTGTCAGAATAAGCTTCCACGCCCTCATCATGATCTGGGTCATCGCCATTCACGGCAATGCTCACGTTCTTCCCTGAACGGGGGTCTGTTGCCGAAACAGACACTTGGCTGTTACTTACGGAATCATTCCTACTTGTCGTCATCGTCACCCGTGGATGATGGCGGTGGCGCTGCGCAGCTGCGCTCATCGTCGTTGCACTCAAAGTGAGCATGAGTGCGAATGCTAACACTACTTGTTTCATATCTTTTGTTTCATTAATTTTCTGAGTGTTGGACGCATCATGTATCAAATTAGTTGCAAAGTAACAAAAAAATTTTTATTTTTGCACCCGAAAAGGAATCATCATGACGCTACCAGAGGAATTTACGACATATACCCAGCAACTTATGGGTGAGGATCTTTTCCTCACATTGCTCCATGGGTTGGAAGACGATGCCCCAACAAGCATTCGTCTCAACCCCTTCAAGGGGGCCAAGCCCTCACCGACCTGGCAACAAGTCCCTTGGTGTCCGCAAGGGTATTACCTCCCCAACCGTCCCAATTTCACCTTTGACCCTTTGCTCCATGCCGGCATGTACTATGTCCAAGAAGCCTCATCCATGTTCTTAGACCATTTGCTCCGACAATTGGTAAGGGAGCCGGTACTGATGCTTGACCTGTGTGCAGCCCCAGGCGGCAAATCCACATGTGCCATGTCTGCCTTGCCAGAAGGAAGCATCCTTTTCAGCAATGAGCCTATGAAGACACGGGCGCAGATCCTGAGCGAGAATATTCAGAAATTCGGTCATCCTCGTATCACGGTAACCAACAACTACCCTCTGGATTACAAGAAGTCAGGATTGCACTTCGATGTCATCCTCACCGATGTTCCTTGCTCCGGAGAAGGGATGTTCCGCAAGGATGAAGGTGCCATCAGGGAATGGAGTCTGCGCAATGTTGAAAAATGCCAGCAACTACAACGGGAGATCGTAGCCGATAGTTGGTCATGCCTGAGACCTGGTGGGTTGCTCATTTATTCTACTTGCACGTTCAACGCCCACGAGGATGAGGAAAATGTGGAATGGATCGCTGAGCAATTGGGCGCAACCGTCGTGGAGATGCCAGTCGAGGAATCCTGGAACATCACGGGACCGCTTTTGGGATCCCATCCCGTCTACCGCTTTATCCCCGGAAAGACAAAAGGTGAGGGTCTCTTCATGGCAGTCCTTCGAAAGAAAGGGGAAGGAAAGCCTTTAGCAACCGATGAGAAGGCACTCGCCAAGTTGGCCACGCACTATCAAAAGGAAGCAAGCAAGCGGCTGCATGTTCTGTGCGCTGGCGTAAAGGATGGAATTCAAAAAGGGAAAGACATCATTCCCGACGAGTCATTGGCCTTGTCCATTACCTTAGATCCAAGCCAATTTCCTATAGCAGAAATCAACTATGGCCAAGCCATCAGCTACTTAAGGAAGGAATCCATCGTCTTGTCCCCAGGCATGCCACGAGGCATCGTGCTCCTCACCTACCACCACATCCCCTTAGGCTTTGTCAAGAATATCGGGAACCGTGCCAATAATCTTTATCCCGCAGAATGGAAGATCAAAAGTTCCCATATCCCAGAAGGCGATAACCTTGTATTAGACATTTGAAAATTATCATTATATCACATGAAACAATATCTTGATTTGCTGAACCGTATCCTTACGGAAGGCGTGGAGAAAGGAGACCGTACCGGTACTGGTACGCTCAGCATCTTCGGGAACCAAATGAGATTCAACCTCGATGAGGGCTTCCCGTTGCTGACCACCAAAAAGCTCCACTTGAAATCCATCATTTATGAACTGCTTTGGTTCCTCAAGGGAGACACCAACGTGAAATACCTACAGGAGCATGGAGTCAGGATCTGGAATGAATGGGCTGATGAGAATGGCGACTTAGGTCCTGTCTATGGACACCAATGGCGTGCCTGGCCAGATGGGAAAGGAGGCAGCATCGACCAAATCAAGAACGTCATCGACACCATCAAGAACAACCCAAACTCACGTAGGATGATCGTCACGGCATGGAACCCTGCAGAAGTAGACGAGATGGCATTGCCTCCCTGCCATTGCCTGTTTCAGTTTTATGTAGCCAATGGACGCCTGAGCCTGCAACTTTACCAACGCAGTGCTGACACTTTCTTAGGAGTACCCTTCAACATTGCTTCCTATGCCTTGCTATTAATGATGATGGCACAAGTAACTGGTCTGAAAGCAGGGGAGTTCATCCATACAACCGGTGACACCCATCTCTATCTCAACCATCTTGAGCAAGCGAAATTGCAACTCACCCGTGAGCCGCGTCCTCTACCGAAGATGCACCTGAATCCAGACGTCAAAGACCTCTTCGACTTCCAGTATGAAGATTTTGAGCTTACCGACTACCATCCTTGGCCCCATATCCAGGCCGATGTCTCCGTATAAAAAGAACAGAGATGAGAATAACATTGATTGCTGCCGTAGCCAAGAACAGGGCTATCGGATACCAGAATAAACTTTTATATTGGTTGCCCAACGACCTGAAAAGGTTCAAGGCATTAACAACAGGTCATACAATTATCATGGGAAGGCATACCTTCGAGTCACTGCCCAAGGGTGCACTCCCCCATCGAAGGAATATTGTCTTGAGCAAAACCCAAAAGGAATTCCCAGGATGTGAATGCTATCCATCACTCGATGAAGCCTTATTGCACTGCGGTCAGGACGAAGACATCTATATGATTGGAGGAGCCAGCGTGTATAAACAGTCCATTGGGAAAGCTGATCGGCTCTGCCTGACAGAAATCGAGGATACGCCCGCTCATGCTGATGCCTTTTTTCCCCCTTATGATGAGTGGAAAATAGAAAAAAAGGAAGAACACAGTAAAGATGAGCGGCATCCCTACAAATACACCTTTGTCGATTATATCAAGAAATAAGGTTACACTCAGAAAGGATAACTGAGGTATAGGGCAATAGTACTCTTTGTGATCAGTGAGCATATGCCCACTGATCGCAAAGACAAATTATAAGGATGGCTTGATTTCCGAAAGCCATTGGTCAATACGCTCTTCCGTCTTGTCACTTTCATTCACCTCGTCAAGGGCAAGTCCTACAAATTTCCCGTCGATGACCGACTCTGAATCCTCATAGGTATAATGACTCGCGTCAACAGCCCCAATGACATGCGCTCCAGCCTCTGTGACAGCCTCGTAGAGTTCATGCATGCCACCACAGAATGTATCCCCATAACTTTCACAATCGCCACATCCGAAGAGGGCTACCGTCTTGCCTGCCAATCCTGCCTTCTTCAGCACATTCACGCCATCATACCAATCATCCTGCATCTCACCTGCACCCCATGTACTGGTACCAAGGATCAGATTATCATTCTCCTGGATCACGCCCTCTGACAAAGCACTTACATCAATGACCTGAACACCAAGTTTCTGGGCAATGGCTTGCGCAACACTTTCACAGGTTCCCGTTGAGGAACCATAAACAACTACTGTCTGTTTCATATTCCATTTTTATTAGTATCAAATAATCCAATTGCAAAGATAAGGTCAGTGATCCACTCCCACAATACCTAAAAATAGGGGTTTGTTCCTCACGTGAAATAGAGGAATACATATCCCGTCCTTGAGAAAAGGCAAAATTGCAGAAAATTATTCTTTATACAAAGCCTTAAAACATAAACTAAAGCATATTTTTCCGAATAATGAAGAATATTTGCTTGGACCATTTATAATATCTACCTTTGCATGCACAACAAAGATAATATCGTAATATTTAAAATATCAATGATGAATAAGAAGACATTGCATGCACCTTTTCGTGCCGACATCGTGGGCAGCTTCCTTCGCCCACAAGAATTAAAAGAGTCAAGGAAACAGTTTGCGGAAGGCAAGATCAACGCAGAGCAATTGAGGGAGGTTGAGAACCGGCTGATCACAGATTTGGTGAAGAAAGAGAAAGCGCACGGCATCCATGCCTTCACGGATGGAGAGTATCGACGTTCTTATTGGCACCTTGACTTTATGTGGGGACTGACGAACGTTGAACGCATCGAATTGGAACATGGCTATCAGTTTCATGGGGAGGAAACCACCAAAGGGTCAATCAAGCTAACAGGAAAGATCAGTGGAGAGAATCATCCTTTTGTCGAAGACTATCTTTTCGTAAAGCAATTTGAGGAAGACGGCTTTGTCGCACGGCAGACCATTCCTGCACCAGCACAGTTTCTCGCGGAATTATTCCGTGGAGACAACACGAAAAACACCAGGCAGTATTATCCTGAGGATGAGGACTTGATCCATGATATTGCAAATGCTTATCGCCAAGTCATTCATCAGCTGTATGAAGCAGGCTGCCGCAATATCCAATTCGATGACTGTACATGGGGAATGATCGTAGATTCAGATTATTGGAATGCCAAGATGAAAGAAGGGACTACCCTGGAACAAGAGGCAGGAAAATACCTAAGAGTAAACAACCTTGCCTTAGAGGACAAGCCCGTCGATCTGGTGATCAATACGCACATCTGTCGGGGAAACTATCATTCCTGCTATGCTTGCAGCGGAGCCTACGACCCTGTGGCACCTTATGTCTTTGCACAAGAGAAGGTGGATGCCTTCTATTTAGAATACGATGACCAACGGTCAGGAGGCTTCGAACCCCTAAGGCTGATACCTCAGGATAAGAAAGTCGTGTTAGGACTGATCACGACAAAATCCTCTCGCTTGGAAGATAAGTCCTTCATCAAGGATCGTATCCAAAAAGCATCCCAATACTTTCCGTTGGAGAGGCTCTATCTCAGTCCACAATGTGGCTTTGCTTCCTGCGAAATAGGTAATAAACTGACGGAAGCAGAACAATGGGCGAAAGTTGACTTAGTACAACAGATTGCCCAAGAAGTATGGAGATAAAGATGTGTATGAGAAAAGGGGCGCAAGGCACCCCTTTTCTCAAAGATCTGAGTCATACAGATCTGATTTATTCTTAGGCAAGTCAATAATAGGAAGCGACCTGTCGATCGCTGCGTTGAACGAGATAATGGTCTCACTGCGGGAAAGTCCTAAAGGCTGAAGCTTATCATGGATAATACTTAACAGATGGTGGTTATTGATGGCATAGATTTTGATAAACATATCAAAGCCACCCGTCGTGTAATGACATTCCACTACCTCTGGTATTTTCCGTAATTCTGCTAAAACCGCATCAAACTTCTCCGGGTTTTTCAGGTAGAGACCAATATAGGCACAAGTCTCATATCCAATTGATTCTGGATCAATGATAAACTTAGAGCCTTTCAATACTCCCATGGCGGTAAGCCGTTGAATACGCTGATGGATGGCAGCGCCACTTACTTTACAAGCACGGGCTACCTCCAAAAAAGGGATACGTGCATCATTCGCAATCAAGCGAAGGATCTTCTTATCCAATGTGTCTAAAACATGTTGTGCCATTTTTCTTGCTATTTGTGGGACAAAGTTACAACAAAACTTTAAAAAAAGCAATAAAAAAAGAAACTTTTGTGATAAATAATCATCCTTTTATCACAAGAGACAATCCTCAATCACTTTCTTTGGGTTGCAGAGTAATTAATCCGATAGGCCTTGGCTTGCCTCAAAGCCTGTTTAACATCCGTGATCATGCCCATCTGAGTACTGACATCCGCCTTAATAGACACGGTCATCTGTTGCTGATCCTCAGGAGACATGCGGTTCTTTTCTTCCGACACATAGTCGATCACATCACTCACAGAAGCATACTTATCATTCAACTGGATACGCGATCCTCCTCCTGTCAGATGGGACATCCCATCAACTGGCTTTCCAATATAAATATACGTAACTGCTGACTTCTTCGTCAACCGCGTCAATTCTGTACCCTGCGGGACGCGATAGCGCACTTTCAAGGTAACCTTCCGCATGTGCGTGACGATCATGAAGAAGAACAACACGGAGAAGATCAAGTCGGGAAGAGAAGAGGTATTCAATCCCGGCATCTCATGGGAACGTCTTCTAAACATACTCATTGTGCCTGACCTCCCCTATGATAGTCATACGACTCCGTTATACGCTGAGGACAAATAGACCTTATAGCTTCCTTCTGTTCCTGAGAGCAAAAAGCATATCCATGCCCAAATTCCCGCTTAGCAATTTGATCCCTCACTGACTTGTAAGCCGCGACGATCTCATTCTGCATATTGAAATAGGTATTATAACTGGCATTTGGGTCTGTCTTGATGGATAGTAAATGCTGTTTCCCCCGACGGGTAATAAAATCAGCCACGATTCCCCGTAGTTTCTGGATCTCCATCGGATGGTCATCAACCAATAATTGGTTTTGGGGCGTTATGGTCAGCGTCATTAGATTATCCTTGTTCACATCCGACTGTTCTTCCTGACGCTGATGGTCAGCTGGTGGAAGTTGGCGTGATAGTCCCTTGTCCACATCCATGGATGTCGTGACAAGGAAGAATATCAACAGCATAAAGGAGATGTCCGCTGTTGATGTAGTATTCAATCCCGGAACAATATGTTTGCGGCGCTGGAACAGTCCCATCAGTTCTCCTTTCTTTTATATCGCGTTGCTCCATAGAGAACGGCGCCGATGGCCACAAGAATCAAGCCCATACCTGTAAAGATGAACATATCTGCGACCTTGAGCCATAATGCATCCGCATATACTTTTCCGTTGACCGTCATGGGAACTGATGACCCCAGCAAGAACGTAAGCAACAGGACGACCATGGTACCGATCGCTACGACATAGGCTATTTTCTTCACGGGAATGCCATTGTCCACACGCTCTCCCCGCCCCCTCGTCTTCAGGGTATGGTAAATGGCACATCCCAGAACGACGACAGCAGCAAGCACGATCCCATACATGAGTAAAAGGACTGCATTGGTGAACAGAGGACTGTTGAAATTAGGGTCGTCAATATAAGGTCGATCAAAGCCAATCAGATAGAAAAGTCCAAAGACAAGGACCGCTACCGCCACGATCCCATATAAGATACGTTGCGATATCCTTTCCGCGGAATTCCTCCCACATGCCTGAGAGCCAGCTCCCTCCTGATGCCTATGTAACAACCCTTTCATTTCTTCAACTGATATTTCATAATAGCATCTAACAACGTGATGGATGACTCTTCCATCTGACTGGTCAGATGATCTATTTTTGACAAGATATAGTTATAGAAGATCTGGAGAATCAACGCAACAATGATACCAAAGATGGTCGTGATCAATGCCACCTTCATACCCGCAGCCACAATCGTAGGACTGATATCCCCTGCTGTCTGGATCTGGTCAAAGGCCATGACCATACCAATCACCGTACCCAAGAATCCCAACGAAGGTGCCATGGCGATGAACAAGGTGATCCATGAACAGCCTTTTTCCAGATTGGCTGCTTGGACAGAACCGTAAGAAGCAACAGAACGCTCTATCGTCTCAATTGATTCATCAATACGATTCAACGCTTGCAAGCTGATGGCCGCTACAGGACCACGAGTTTGACTGCAATCCGCTTTGGCACCCTCCACATCATTGCTCTCTATCTTCTCCACGATGTCTTTCATGAATTTCTTGGCATTGATCTCCGAAAGGCTCAGATAAATGATTCGCTCTATACAAAAGGCAAGACCGATCACAAGTGCCAAGGCAACAAGCGACATAAAGCCTGCATTTCCTTCAATGAACTTTGTCTTCAACGACTTGTGAAAACCTTGGTGCTGCTCCTGAACCAAAGAAGAATCAGAGGCAGCGGCAGAGGAATCCAAAAGATCAGCATTGACAAGGGAATCACTTGCCACGCTATCGGTAGCACTTGCGGCTCCAGGAAGGACATCTCCAGAATTGGCATCCGAACGAGGCGATGCTTTCTTGTCTTGCATACTGGTCTTATCGGTCTGGTCGGTCCTTGGACCTGCCTGAAGGATAGAACTAGAACTGAATATAAGGAGGGTAATTATTGCAAATTTAGCAATCAAACTTTTCATTTGCATATTAATTTAAGCCTAAAATATGCGGAAAGAGGGGGATTCGAACCCCCGAACCGCTTTGGACGGTTACACGCTTTCCAGGCGTGCCTCTTCAGCCACTCGAGCATCTTTCCTTCTAAACGCGGTGCAAATTTATGGTTTTTCTACCGAATAAAAAAATTTTCCGTTGCTTTTTTCATTCTTTAATACAAAGAAACATGAAAAACACTCTCTACTGTGGCGTTTGTCGTGTCCGCAACGACTTCTGGCGTTGTCTGATATACCTCAGCTAACTTGTCACAGACAAGAGACACGAACGCACTTTCATTCCGCTCGCCTCGGTGTGGAACCGGTGCCATATAGGGACTATCTGTCTCCAACACGATCCTATTCAAAGGAACCACTCGGGGCAATACTTCTGGCAAATGACTTTTCTTGAATGTCAACACGCCACCAATACCCAAGACAAAACGGTCGAAATGCAACAGCTCTGCAGCTTCTTTCTCATTTCCTGTAAAGCAGTGGAAAACGCCTCCAGGCAGCTCCTTCTCATAAGGCTTGAGAAGACGGAGCATTTCATTCTGTCCTTTCCGGCAATGGATCATCAAGGGAAGCTGGTATTCGATCGACCATTTTACCTGTTCCTCCAGTACTTCCAACTGTTCTTTTTCAAACTCCCGGCTCCAATAATAATCCAGGCCCACCTCACCGACCGCGATGAAGGAGGGATGAACAGACTTCTGGTCTGCATCGAGTATCCCTTTCATGGCAGCCAAGACCTCCTTCCAATCTGACCTCACCTCTTCTGGGTGCAGTCCGATCATTGGGAAAGCATAACCAGGATAATCCCTGCAAGTGGCAAGCACAGTCTCCAACGACTTCAAATCGATATTGGGAAGGAATACCTTCCCCACTCCCGCTGCCTTTGCTCTATTGATCACTGCCGGAAGGTCGTCTTTAAACTCCTCCCCGTCTAAATGTGTATGTGTATCTATAATCATGATTAATACAGATGTTCCTCGTGACGACGATAATAATAGATAACGCCGAATTTCCGACAAGCCTCGAATCTGACCTCTGGAGGCTCATTTTCAAAATGTTTCTCTATCTGGTTCCAAAGATCTAAAAGGATTTCGTCTACTTCTGGGCGCAATTTCTGGATATCATCCAATGCCCTATTGGTACGGCTTTGAAGGTTCTTTTGCTTTTCATAGACCTCCTTGAAGATGTCATAATGAGTCAACACCATTCCAATCGTAGGATTGTAAATAGCGCGTCCGCCTTTCTTGATCCTTGCCTTTTCTCCCTCAACGGTCTTTTGCCCCCACTCCAAGAGTCCCTCTACTGTTTTCAAGTTGGGTACCGCCGTTGTCTCCGGATCAAGTCCATACAAGGTCAAGACCTGCTTCCGGATTTCTTTCCTTTCTACCGACATAAAAAGCACCTGTAGGAAATGGCTCACATACATCGTTGCCCTTTTCTGCATAGCCTCAATCTTTCCAGAATGCCTGGTCTGTGCCTGTAAGCATAGCCTATATTGCTCACGAGCTGTAAACAGATGATCATAAGCAGATTGGGCACGGTTCAGGGTCTTCCAGTCGATGAACCTGTTCCTCACTGTGTAGATATCGTTGTTATCTAACAAGGTCTTCAATGCTTTCAGCCTTGCAGCATCCGTCTTGGGGAGTCTTCTATACGGCATTCTCGATGACTTTGATTAATAGGTGCGTTTCATCATCCTTTGGGCATATTCCCGCAATTCACCCTTCTGTCCTTCGGGTACGTCCACAGCATCAAGATACTTCTTGCTGTTTTGGAAATAATAATCGATTTTCTCTTGGGCAAGCCGGTCGATACCAATATCATTATAAAGCTTTGTTACGGCAGCGATCTTCTCAGCGGGATCAAAGGATTTCTTGGAGACCCACTCTAACAGAGATTGGGATTGACTGGCATCAGCATTCTCAAAAGCCTTAATCAGCATATAGGTCTTCTTGTTACAGAGGATGTCTCCCCCTACGACCTTTCCGAACACTTTCGTGTCGCCATAGACATCTAAATAATCATCCTGCAATTGGAAAGCAAGCCCTATCTGTTCCCCAAACTTATACAAAAGGTCTGCATCTTCATCAGAAGCATCGGCTAAGATCGCGCCCATCTTAAGGGCACATGCTAACAGGACACTGGTTTTCAAGCGGATCATCTCGATATATTCCTCTTCCTTGACATCCGTGCGATCCTCGAAATCCATATCATACTGCTGCCCTTCACCGATTTCCAAGGCTGTCTCCGTAAAGAGGTCTAAGATAGGTTTCAACTTCGTCGGGTCACACTGTGCCATCCGCTCGTATGCCAAGACCAACATAGAATCTCCGGAAAGGATCGCAGTATTGGCATTCCATTTCTGATGCACGGTCAGATGCCCACGCCGCAACTTGGCATTATCCATGAGATCATCATGCAATAATGTATAATTATGATAGGTCTCTAAGGCACATGCCGTAGAAAGGATCTGCTCAGGATGGTCCTTAAACATATTATAGGCAAGAAGCATCAAGGTAGGACGAATACGCTTGCCACCCATGGAAAGTGCATAGCGGATAGGAGCATACAACGTCTGAGGCTTACGGTCATAAGGCAGATGATCCAAATAATCATTTACCAGGTTCAGGATTTCATGTGCTGTTAACATTGATACGAATCGTTTTAGACTTTATTTTCTGAATATTACAATTTAAAGACAACAGGAATAGCGAACATCGTGCGACAAGGCTTATTGTTCTCTATACCTGGTTTCCACTTAGGCATCATCCGAATCACGCGAAGGGCTTCTCGATCAAGGTCGGGATCAGCCGATTTCTCCAATTTCACATTTGCAATGCTACCGTCTTTATTGACGATAAAGGAGACAACAACCTTTCCCTCTATCCGCTGTCGCTGAGCCATCGGAGGATAACGAAGGTTCCTGGTCAGCCATTTCATGAACTCGACCATTCCCCCGGGGAATTCCGGCAACTGCTCAACAATCCGTTCTTCCTTGGGATTGCCGTTCTCATCGACTTCTACCGGTGTTTGGGGAAGAGCCTGTGTCACCGTAGCATCCGCAGCCTGTCCCTCCCCATTTCCGACCATCAGGGGATTGCTGTTGGGCGACACTTCTTCCAAGGTCTTTGGAGTATGGTCCACAGCCTTGATATTATTGGTAACAGATGGTGATGACGGCGCTGAAGCCCCGTATGACACCATATCCTTCTGATCCATGGCGGGTATCATGTCGATGTCCTGCGACATGTCATCGATCATTAGGTCATTATCCTTCGCCTTTTTGTCACGACTCGTAAACTCAAGCCCGACAAACAACAGAGCCAAGACAAAAATCAATCCCAGCAGGAACCGTGTTGCCCTCTGACCTTCAAGATCCGAAATGTTCGTTTTCTTTGTTTCCACTCCAAATAATAAACCTTAGAGAATTCCGTTATGATAACGAATTCGCGTACAAAGATAGTGCAATTTAAGTGAAGAACAAAAGAATTTATTCTTTTTTACTTCATAAAGATGAGTCATTCTAAATGAAAAAAATCTTTCTTGTTCTCCTGTTTTCCCTGTTGACCACCACGGTACTGGCGCAGGAGAGTCAAACGGAATATAACTTCCTCCGCCTCCCTGTCAGCGCACATGCCGCTGCATTAGGAGGGGACAATATCACGATCATCGAAAACGATGCTTCGTTGATATTCAACAACCCAGCTTTGCTGACCTCTGTCGATGACAAGACGATCACGCTGAATTACATGAACTATATGGAAGGTGCCAATACAGCAAGTGCCATTTTCAATAGGGTGATCAAGGAACGGACGTCTGTCGCTGTGTCTGCACAGTTCATGGATTATGGGAAGATGAAGGAAGTTGATGAAAATAATGTACAGACAGGAGAGTTCAGCGCAAAGGACATTGCCCTGGCTGGTTATTTCTCTTATCTCTTAACAGACCGCCTGGCTGGAGGGATCACTGCCAAGTTCATCACTTCTTATATTGGGGATTACCATTCCATAGCCATGGGGGTAGACTTAGGGTTGAATTATTATGATCCCGACCGGGAATGGTCGCTTTCCTTCGTAGCCAAGAACTTAGGAGGGCAGCTGAAAGCGTATGATGAGGAATATGAGAAAATGCCGATTGATGTCCAAGCAGGCTTCTCGAAAAGACTGGTCAACACTCCTTTCAGATTGTCCGCCACATTTGTGGATCTCAACCATTGGAACTACAAGTTTATCGACCATGTCACAGCAGGCTTAGATATCCTGCTCTCGGAGTCCATCTGGGTAGGGGCTGGATACCATTTCCGGCGTGCCCATGAGATGAGCATCAAAAGCACAGATGAGGAAGGGAGCAGTCATGGGGCTGGCTTCTCCATGGGAGCTGGAATCAACCTGGAACGGTTCCATCTGAACCTTGCTTATGGGAAATACCATGTGTCCAGTTCCTCCATCATTATTAATGTCGCATACAGTTTATAAATAACAATGAAAAAGATTATCATAGCAATCGACGGCTATTCCTCTTGTGGCAAGAGTACGATGGCCAAAGACTTAGCACGTGAGATCAACTATATCTATGTTGACACCGGTGCTATGTATCGTTCCGTAACGCTTTTTGCCTTGCGGAAAGGACTTTTCAACGAAGATGGATCTATCCAGCAGGATGAATTGGAAAAAGAAATTCCCCATATCACGATCCGTTTCCATTTCAACTCGGAGACCGGTCGACCGGATACCTTTCTGAATGGGGAAATGGTTGAGCAAGAGATCCGGGGCATGGAAGTTTCACAGCATGTGAGTCCCATTGCTGCCCTGCCCTTCGTGCGGCAATTTCTCGTTGCCCAACAACAGAGGATGGGAGAGCAGAAAGGAATCGTCATGGATGGCAGGGATATTGGTACCGTTGTCTTTCCCCATGCAGAACTGAAGATCTTCGTCACTGCCTCTGCACAAGTGCGTGCCCAGCGCCGCTTTGATGAGTTGCGATCCAAAGGTATGCCTGCCGACTTTGACACAATCCTGAAGAATGTAGAGGAACGTGATTATATCGATACCCACAGGGACATCTCTCCTTTAAAGAAAGCAGAAGATGCCATCATCTTAGATAATAGCAACATGACGATCGAAGAGCAGAAGCAATGGCTGCTCGACCAATACCATAGAGTGGCGGGAGTATAAACGACTCTCCTTGCAAGCAGTAGGCAACCGTCTTGGGTAAATCCAAATTCGGTTGCCTATTTTCTGATTATTCGGAGTGGGATTTGGTTGGTTCCATAAAAAGCATTACCTTTGCACCCGTTCATGGATACAGTATCAATAGGAACGAAAGGTAAAAGTTGGTTTTTCAGTATATATTTTTTATAGCATGGAAATAATAAGAAATCTTTTCTACGGATTCCCCCATCTTTGGGGAGGAGGCGTCGCCCATTCCGTCATGATCCTGGCATTGGTAATCGCTTTAGGACTTGCTTTGGGAAAATTGAAGGTAGCAAGAGTATCCCTCGGCCTGACCTGGGTATTGTTCATTGGCATTCTCTTTGGTTATCTTAGCTTTAACCTCGATGAACATCTGTTGCATTTCATGAAGGAATTCGGGCTCATCCTATTCGTCTACTCCATTGGCTTACAGGTAGGCCCTGGTTTTTTCTCCTCCTTTAAAAAGGGGGGATTATCCCTCAACATGCTGACAATAGGTATCATCGCCTTGAGTATTGTCACGACACTTATCATCCAATATTTTTCTGGCGAATCTATTACGACCATGGCGGGTATCCTGTCTGGTGCCGTGACCAACACGCCGGGATTAGGTGCCGCACAACAAGCAAACAGCGACATCAACGGTGTTGACGCCCCTGAAATCGCCATGGGATATGCACTGACGTATCCAATGGGTGTCATCGGAGTGATCCTTTCTTTCTTGATCCTACGCTTCCTGCTCCGCATCAATAGCAACCAGGAAGAGAAAGTGGCAGAAAGTGGATTGGGACAGTTAGAGGACTTAACCGTACGACCTTTTTCTGTTGAGGTGTCTAACAAGATGATCGACGGGAAGACCGTGAAGGAAATCAGGGATATTCTTGAAAGGAAGTTCGTGATCTCACGCTTGGCGCCAAAGGGATCTGATCGACAGGACACCGTCGTCAATGGACGGACGATCTTGCATGTCGGGGATATCGTCAATGTGATTTCCACGCCAAAGGATGTCGATCCTATCATTGCCCTCCTCGGGAAACCAGCGGAAATCAATTGGGACGATTGTGACAAGCGTCTGATATCTCGACGTGTGTTAGTCACGAAGCCCAATATCAACGGTACCACCTTGCACCAGCTGAAGCTCCGTGCAAACTTCGGAGCCAATGTCACCAGGGTCAACCGGTCTGGTGTTGATCTGGTCGCCACACCCAACTTAAAGCTGCAGTTAGGTGACAAGCTGACTGTCGTTGGGTCAGAAATGGCAATCAACCATACAGAGAAATTATTAGGGAACCAGTTAAAACGGCTCAACTATCCCAACCTGATCCCTATCTTCTTAGGAATCGCCTTAGGATGCTTCGTTGCCAATATCCCCATCGATCTACCGGGCTTTTCCCATGCCGTCAAATTAGGACTGACCGGCGGTCCTTTAGTTGTCGCTATCCTCATCGGCTATTTCGGTCCGAAATACCATTTGGTTACTTATAACACGATCAGTGCCAACCTGATGTTGCGCGAGATCGGTATTTGTATCTTCTTGGCAAGCGTGGGGCTGGGCGCAGGAAAGGAATTTTTCTCTACGGCACTCACCACCCAGGGACTTCATTGGATTCTCTATGGCGTGATCATCACCATGCTGCCAATCCTCATTGGAGGATTGATTGGCAGGTTTGCACTCCACCTCGACTATTACACACTGATTGGTGTATTAGCGGGTACCAATACGAACCCCCCGGCACTGGCGTATGCCAACGGACTTACATCTGCCGACTCTCCTTCTGTCAGCTATGCCACCGTTTATCCATTCGCCATGTTCCTGAGGATCATTACCATTCAGATCATGGTCATCGCCTTAGGCTAAAGAGGGCATACCAAAGTCCTGACGCATTATCTTTTCGCATAATTTCATCAGGTAGGAGATAAACACGAATTGTAGTTATCTCCTACCTTCGTGTTTACCTACCTCCCACACAAGCAGTTCCTGTGGTGACGATGTAAGAATGCACGGCTGCTATTTCAATGAATATAACGATTCGAATATTCAATGTAGATATATCATACGAAATTCTCGAGAGAATTTGATCCAATCGCTGAGGTTTTGCCCGCTAAAAGGATAGTTGTCATCATAAATTCTCTCGAGAATTTAGTATAAGACGTGCTTTTTCTGTCAACCTCGTGTCAACCTTTGTCAACCTCAAAACAGGTTGCAAGCCCGATGTACAAAGGCTTTTGACAACCTGTCAACCTATTGCATAGAAATCTTCAGTATTAAGACACAAAAACAGGGAAGGTAAAAGCCAAGGATCCAAGTGTTTTTGGCATGGAATCATCTGGCTTTCCGATACTCGGAAGGACTGATCCCATTCTGCCGTTTGAAGAACTTGCAGAACGATGCCTGGTCGGAGAAATACAAGTCATCCGCAATCTGCTGGATACTTTGGTCCGTGTACTTGAGCAACCAACAAGATTCAATATATAATTTCCTATGGATAAAATAAGCAGGTGTGAATCCACCCGTTACGTCATGGATCGCCTTTGAAAAATAACGAATGGAAATATGGAGCTGATCGGCATAGAATGCCAAAGTATGCTCTTTCTTGTAGTTCACCTGGAGGGATTCCATAAAAGAAATCAAGAAAGTGAAATACTTTGTGTTCACAGACGACCAGGCTGGCGATGTCTCTAAAAAAGACACAAGGTCTGACAGGAACAGGGCAAAAAGTGATTGCAAGGAATCATAATGGCCCTCCGGGTCTTCACGGATGCGGGATGCCATTTCCTCAAAGGTTCGATGAAGGGTTCTTGCCATCTTCTCCGTTAACAGGGTCCTTCCGCCCACATGACTGAGGTTGGGAAAGCAGGCAGCACGAAGCAAACGGCCCTGAATAAAGTTTTCCGTGGAGAAATTGGCACTCACTACGAGGCAGATCGCCTCGTAATCAGGCGTGTATTCCTTGACATACCACTTGGAGTTGGGCGTCCCAACAACCAGTACATTGGGCTCTATGACCGTATCCCTGCCATTGAAATGAAACACCACCTTGCCTGCAAGGCCGATCGTAAACATATAACAATTGACGAAATGCTTGACAATAAAATCAGAATGGGCAATATCAGAACTGATATGCAGGCAAGCAATGACGTTTTTCCAGATATCATATTTCCCTGGAATAGGACTAAGCTGTGATATATAACTGTTCATCGTATCTTGGTTAGTATGCACAAATATAGGAAAAAAATCATTCCATAGAAAGGTATTCGGCGATTTTTTTGTCTATCATGCAATAATTTATTAACTTTGCACCTGCGTTATATATACCTGTAATCCTTGGTCAGGTGTTTCTACAAGCTACCTCAATAGTGACTTATAACGCATAATAGAATCTTTTTAAGAACATCATGAGTAACTTTTCAAGTCACTACAAATCATTATGCTACTTAGGGATCCCCATCATTGTGGGACAATTAGGGACGATCGTCCTTGGCTTTGCTGATACGTTGATGATCGGCTGGCATTCTACCGAAGAATTAGCAGCTGCCAGTTTTGTCACCAATCTCTTCACATTGGTCCTGCTATTTGCACTTGGCTTCTCCTATAGTCTCACGCCCATCGTCGGTAACTTGTTTGGGCAAGGACAACCTGAGCGGATCGGAGGCATGGTCAAGAACAGTTTGCTTGCCAATGCCGTCGTCGCCATCCTGCTGATGGTAGTCATGGGAATCGTCTATGGAAGCATTGAGCATCTTGGGCAGCCCCTGGAATTGATCCCGCTGATGAAACCTTATTTTATCGTCAATCTCATATCGATTCCTTTCGTGGTATGCTTCAATACCTTCAAGCAGTTCTATGATGGGATCACACGCACGCAAACATCCATGTATATCATGATCGCCGGTAATATCATGAATATCATCGGCAACTACATGCTGATCTATGGGAAGATGGGATTACCGGAAATGGGATTGTTAGGGGCTGGGCTCTCCACTTTGTTTTCCAGAATATTCATGGCGGTTGCCATCACGGTTATCTTCGTGCTTTCTCCCCGCGAAGCCGCCTATCGCAAAGGTTTCAAAACCCAAAAGCTCAATAAGGATGACTATTGTCGTCTCAATCGACTGGGATTGCCGTTAGCGCTCCAGTTGGGAATGGAGACTGCAGCCTTCAGCCTGTCCAGTGTAATGGTGGGCTGGATCGACACGACATCGTTGGCTGCCCATCAGGTCGTGCTCACTATTTCTCAACTCTTCTACATGGTTTATTATGGGATGGCATCCGCCGTATCCATCCGAGTCAGCTATTTCCATGGTCAAAAGGATTGGACAGCCCTACATGCTACCACCGTTGCAGGCTTCCGCTTGATTCTTGCCATGGCCGGAATCGTAAGCATCCCCATTCTTTTTGCACGCACCTCCATCGGCAACCTGTTCACGGATTCTCCTGAAGTAACGAACTTGGTTGCAACGGCTATCATCCCGCTGATCATCTATCAGTTTGGCGATGGCATGCAGTGTACTTATGCCAATGCCTTAAGGGGCATCTCTCATGTCAAGCCCTTAGCAATCATCGCATTCATCTCCTACTTCCTGATCTCCCTACCCTTGGGGTATCTATTGGGTATTCGACTGCATTACGGGTTAGTTGGCATCTGGTCGGCATTCCCATTTGGGCTGACAACGGCAGGGATTCTCTACTATCTGTCCTTCCAAAAGAAGTTTCGTCAAGAGCGTTTTCAAGATTTCGCTGAAGAAAAAGGACCTTCCACTGAAATTTGTTGAAAGACTTCTGGCAACTTCCTATCTTTGCATCAGAATAAGAACAGAGAGAGAGAAGAAGATGAAAAGATTGTTATTCACGATGATTGCCGTTGCCCTGATGGGCATAGCTTCCGCAAAGGTAGTAAAAGGCAGTATTAAAGTAAATGGCTACCAGTCAAAAGACCAAATCGAAAAGGCTGCCAAAAATGTAAAAGGTGTCAAGAAGGCGTCTTATTCTGAGAAGACGAAAAAGATAGACATCCGGTATAATGACGAGCAGACCAGTCCGGAGAAAATAAGGACTGCCGTGCTGAAAGTAGACAAGAAAGCAGCACAAGCAAAAAACACGCAAAAGGCTGCGCCTTGTAAAAAGGTGAGTTCTTCTACCAAGAAGATAGCACCCAAAAGGAAGTAGGAAGAGAGAGAGAATTACTATATGTACTATTAGACGTTAGAGCGAAAATGGCTGCGGAACTTTCCTGCAGCCATTTTCCTTGTATAGGGTCGCCATTCACCGGCAGGCAGGACCATGACCCATAATGCCAACGACCTGTTGTTCATTAATGGACCACGACCTGATAGCCACTGCTTTGTATGTCCTTCGGGGTGCACCTGTCAATCAACATGATGTATTGCCCTGGCACCCGGGGAGCTACGGCAGGGGACGCAGCATACGGAGTGCGATAATTGGCAATGCCAAAGGGTGGCAAGAAGATAACGCCCTTGCTCTTCACGACATGCTCCCGGAATGACTTGGTCTTCAATTCCAAGGCTCCATTGATACAGCCTTGATGCAGGGCAAGTGCCTCAGAAGGTTTCAGGTATTCTGCCGTGGCGATATCATCCATGTTGAGATAAATGGCATCCGCACATGAAATCAAGTTGCCATCGACATAGATACGTACCTCTGCGTCTTCTGGGTCTTTATCTGGAGATACATTATGGGGAAGAGTCGACGCACGCCGGGGAAGTAACTTGACACTGGCTGCCTGACCTCTCGAAGCAGGATTGATGGACAGTCGCATGTAAGAGAAGAATTCATCCACAAGGCGGGCAAAAGAGGAGAAATGACGCTCCGACATCTTTTCCTCGCTGATATAATGTGTCCCATAGAATTCCTTCGTTTGGTCCTTCTTCATTGCCTTGACCTTCGCCTTCACCGTGATCTCGGGCAACAACTGCAATTCATGCAAGGGTCCCTGCCGCATAGAACCCGCAATAGAGACATCTGGGGATACGTCTTCAAGCCGTTCTATGTGATTCCAGTTTTTCAACGCTGGGATGGTGTCATCAACGAATGTATAATTGTAGAAGTCTGTCTTCCCTTTGTTGTCATACGCCTGTACGAAGAATTCCTCCTTCGGGGAGAAGTCGGAAACAGGAATGGCAAAACGCCCTTCTGCATCTGTGCTGCCCGTAAAGGTGGCACTGTTGCTCCGCTGATAGAGGACAACCGAGCCGTTTTTCAACTTCCATTTGTTTCCACCGCCCATGACCTGACCACGGATGACCTGCGATACCTCTGGCTGGTATTTCATCTGAAAGCCATCCTTGAGTACTCTGGCGATCTTAAGTCTCTTGAACCGTGCCGAACAAAGCCATGCCGTGATGTCCGTGCGTTTCTCCCTTGCTGTCTCAAGAGGATAACGCACAGGGAAGGGACGATCGGAGATAAGGTCGTTTTCAAAATGGATGTCCGTCTCCGCAACGGGGATAAAGTGCCTTGTAGGGGAGGTCTCTACCTCGCTGAGAGGAAGGAAGCGAACGAAAGTTGCATCCTGTGCTGTTGACGGAGGCAGGCGGAGAACTTGCCCAGCCTTGAGACTGACTGGCAGAACTGGGTTCTCCTTGGGCCGCGATCCATACCAGTTATGGCATTCACTCAAGACTTTATTGTTCTCATCCGTGAGTAGGAGAGACACGACTCCCTCCGGCATTCCCGTCAAGTCAAGGGCACCGTTCTTCACCGATGGCAACAGCATGAGTCCACTGGCAGCATGATAGGCATAGAGCTTACGGTGTGACAGCGTAGAAGAACAGATCGTATAGGAAAGGCGTGTGTCGCTGATCTTTGCCAGGACGACATCTCCCCCACTCTCTACAGCAGGCAAGGAGAAGAAGGATTCCTTACCCCCCCACAACAACACGGATACGATAACTTTTCCCTTTCTGCGGCTGCATGACAAACACTTGCCAACCTGATGGCGTTGTCCGGGCAGTGTTGACGGTATCTCCTTTCTCATCCATGAGACTTGCCTCTACTTGCAAAGGCAGTCCCTTTCGGTCAGTAAGGCAGAATCCCACATTCTGGATCACCCCATCCAGCAATTTTCCTCCTTCAGGAAAGACATGGCATTGCAGCCTATCTTCACCGACGGAAGTGGGATGGGCACCTCTAAGTTCGACCGGGAACGTGGGAATGGTGGCATCCGGGAAATTGCACATCATCTTCGAAAATGCCCGGAGGTAATAGATTCCCTGTGGGGCCAGCGGGTCAAAGAGCAGGGTCGTTGAGAAATTACCCTGTGGGTCCACCGCCACCTTCTCACGAAGGAAGATGCTATCCCTGTCACCTAACAACTCCAAGTATACATAACGGCTGTAAGGGACAGTGCTTTTCCCATCGTCATCCCGCAAGAGACGCCCTGAGACCCTGACCGTATCTAAGCTCGTATAACTCATTCTGTCTGATGCAAAGAAGATCTTCTCTGTGGGCAAGGTCTGGGCAGAAACGACTAACGCCCTCACCATGAGCAGGAGAACGATCCACATGCACTTGCAATACTTTCGTGATACCTTTTCCATGATAGCTAAATTTATCGCAAATATAGCCATAATGTTTCATAAAAGCAAGGAAAAAGCTGTTAATTCTCACCGAGATCATTCATCTCCTGTACGTCTGGATCATCTCCTGTTGTGCGTTATTCTGTCCCAGAAAAGAAGGAATAGCACTTTTCCCTTAAAAAATCGAAAATTTACTGAGGAAAAATGGCATTTTACTGAAATTATTTTGTATCTTTGCAAACAGAAAGTACCTTTGCTTTCGAAAAAGAAAGAAAGGTAGACAAGATTGAGAATAGAGCTTTTGTTTATGTTAATTTCGATAATTTTTAGATAGGTTTAGTTTGATAGGCTTCGTTAAAGGTTTTTATTAGAACTGACAGTTAGTGAGAATAGATTATAAATTTTGAGTTAATTACTGTTTTTTTAGGGGGATGGTCTTCGTGAGAAGGTGATTCCTCTTTTTGTTTTATATATTTCCCCCAACCTGACAATGCATGAGAAGAATTCAAGATCGTACAGATCCAGACCTGATCTATACAACCTTGTAGCAAGGACATCGTCTCTCTCCTTCTCCTTGTGTTATCCCTTAGTCTTCTGCAGGATATATTCTCTGCATTCTTCCATGAGCCATTTCGGGGTGCTCGTTGCCCCACAGATCCCAATGGTGGAGACTCCATCCAGCCATTTCATGTCGATTTCCTCGGCACTTTCTATCTGGTAGGAATTGGGATTGATCCGTTTGCACTCCTTGAACAGGACTTTTCCATTGCTACTCTTTCTGCCACTCACGAACAATACTAAGTCATGCCGGGAAGCAAAGCCTGCTATGTTCGGCATCCTGTTCGCCACCTGACGGCAGATGGTGTCAAAGCTCCGAAAGGTTGCCGAAGGAGAGATGTGAGCATGGATATATTCTATGATATGATGGAACTCGTCTAAGCTCTTGGTGGTCTGGGAATAAAGATAGATATCTTTATTGAAGTCCAATCGCTTCACATCTTCCAAATTCTCCACCACGATGGCATGCCCTTCAGTCTGTCCCACCAAGCCCAAGACTTCCGCATGCCCGTTCTTGCCAAAGATGACGATCTGCGCCTCAGGGTTGTTGTCACACTGCCGCTTGATGCGCCGTTGCAGGGCGAGGACCACAGGACAGGTAGCATCAATGACCTCAATATGGTTCTGCTTCGCGATCGCATAGGTCTCCGGCGGCTCGCCATGGGCACGGAGCAGGACCTTCACGTCATGGAGTGTCCTCAGCTGCTCATGGTCGATTGTCACCAAGCCCCGGTCGTGGAGCCGTTCTACTTCCATCCCATTATGGACAATATCTCCCAGGCAATAGAGATGGTTATTCCTTGCCAGCTCCTCTTCTGCCTTGTGGATGGCCGTTGTCACCCCAAAGCAGAAGCCACTGCCCTTGTCTATTTCTATCTGTATGTCTCTCATTCTTTTATATGGATGTCTATGACGACCTTCGCGTTTGTCGGGTCATTGGTAATCATGAGGATACGGGGCTTGCGCCTTACCATTTTCAGGTCCTTGGCAATGGCTGTGATCTTCAACTTAGCCGTCTCGCCCGCTGCTATCTTCGTCTTGTTCAGGGAAACCTGCAATCCACCCGTGAACAGCTGTAGCTTTCGGATCACTAACGTGGAGTGCCCCTGGTTCTTCACCAAGATTTCTCCCTTCTTCTTGGCTTTCCCCTCAAAACTTCCTAAGTCTAACGTGGTCGTAGAAAGCTTCAAGCTCGGAGCCTCTGCCTTCGTTTGCTCACTCAAATAGCTCAAGCCTGGCAGCAAGACGGCTGAGACGGTGATCTCCTTTGAGCTTGCCACCTTGTCGCCGGGGAACATACCTACATACACGGAGGTTTGCGTCAAGCCATAATCCCGTAGCTTCCGGGAATTGAGAACCAAGGTGGCAGTACCGGCATGCCCTGGGGCTATCTTCGTGGGAGACACCTTTGCCGTCAGATAATTAGGCAAGTGCATGATAACGGGCTGGATGGTCTGATTGGTGGTGTTCATCAGATGAATGGTCTGATAGGGCACCTCTCCCTTGTTGACATCATCGAACTCAATGTTGTTCTTGTCAGTCTTTAAATCCCCCACCGTAAAAGGATAGGTACCGGAAAAGTCAACGATCTCATCCACGACCGTTCCCCGTAAGGTGAGGATCAGGGGATCCTTCGACCCATTGGCGTAAATGCCAATCTGTTTCTCGAAATGCCCCATCTGCTTGGCATCGTACATGGCTTTCACCATGAAGGTCTCGCCACCAGCGATGTCGTCCGTCGGATACGAAAGGGTAGTGCATCCGCAACTGGTACGTACCTCATCAATCTTCGTCTTACCAAAGCCTTTGTTCTTTAACTCGAATTCTGCCGTGATCGGTTTACGGAAAAGGATTTGTCCGCAGTCAATCACAGACTGCTTCGCCGTGATTCTTTGCGCCATCATAGGGGTGGCTGGAATCAGCATGAGCAGAGAAATGAAGAAATTCCTATTCATATCGGATTGTTATTTGATGGTCAACGACTGGGCAGCGGAACGACCGCCATAAGAGGGACAGTATGCACTTTGAACGGTGCAGGTTCCCATGGAGTATGTCCCAGCCCTGTCGACATAATATTCGGTCTCGAGGACATGCTTGCCTTTCGAGAGCCTGTCGAAGTAATAATACGTGGCATTGTCGCGTGGAGAGCAGTAATAACCACCTTGATAGCCGCTCAACTGGTGGAGGGGCTCTAAGCAGGCAGCACGCTTGTCAGCCACTTGCACGAAGTCATAATCACGGTCGGCAATGATGGTGATCCTGACGCGGACCTTATCCCCTACCTTCAGTTGGTCTGTCCCACCTATGATCTCACGGTCGATGGACATTCCCGACGAGGCTTTCGCTACCTCCTTGGTCTTCTGCATGAACTGGGCATAGACAGCCCCCCAGCTTGTTCCTTCAGAGGTTTTCTCCGCCGTGAAGGTCTGCACATGATCTCCGTTGACCGTAGTCTTGACATATCCTAAGCCTGCTGTCTCCTTCGGGGTCTCTAACACCTTGCCATCTACCTTCAGGACGGTGCTCTCACCCTGACGGGACAGCTTACCGGTCTCACCGTCCAAGAAAGCATACACGGCATCGACGCTATTGATCGGCGTGCTCCAACTGGTGGTACGCTTTTCCTGCAACAGCCAACGCTGCATCTCCTCGATGGTCTGATAGTCCTGGGGACGCAAGAGCTTCAAGGCCTCGATGGCTGCCACCTGCGTCGGGATGCGATAGTCGAACCAACTGTAATAGGCTTTCGGGGTGTCGAAATAACGACCGGTCTCCTTGCGGTAGACACTGTATTCCATGAGGCTCTGCAGGTATTGCTTGGCCAACGCTGTGTCATGGGATGACTTCCCGAAGATAACGGCTGCCAAGGCCTTGCCATAAATGGTGAAAGCTGTCGGCTGCTTGGCGAGATGCTGTACCAGGTAGGCAACATCTGATTGCTGGGATGCCGGGAGCTTCCTGCCATCCAAGGCACATAAATAAAGGTAGTGGACTGCCGTCTCACTGGGACGGACGTTCTTCACGCCCTTTTTCTCTGCTTTTTTCATCTCTGCCACTTCTTCAGCAATCTTCTTTCCCATGTAGCGGAAGGCTGCATAGAGCAGTGTCGACGTGTCGTCTTGTTTTCCGATCAAGGCGTTCAGGCGCACCATCATCTCGCTGACTGCAGTCGTCATGTAAAGGCTACCGGGCATGCCTGGCCACCAACTCCACGACCCGTCAGGGTTCTGCAACTTCTTCATTTTGCTGAGACTGCTGCTCAAACGATAGCCTAATGCCGACTCATCGAAGTATTGGAGGAGCTGTTGCTTCTGGTCGGTCTCTTTCTTTGCATCCATCACCCAAGGGGTTTCATCCAAGACAAGGGTCTTAAGGTCCTGGTCTTTCTCCAACTGACCGATCAAGGAGGTCTCTGTTCCCTTCTCTTGCTTCCATAGCTCGATCGTAGACTGGATCTGGGAAGCCGACTTCAGGAGATGCCCTGCCATGCTGTTGGAGTAATAGGCTGCCGCCTGACTGATCACGTCATCTGTTGTCGGGGAGCTCAAGGCGGGCAGAGCCTGGATCATTAACCAGGTTGGGTTATTGGTATATTCTACCGTGAGTTTCTTATCCTTGCTGCCTGTCGGGAAGAGCTTGGTCAAGTCGATCTGTTCCGTTCCTGCTCCATGCTGGGTGAATGGGACAGTTGTCACCACCTGCTCCTGCTCGGGCATGATCGGCAGGTAATGCTGTTCTCCATCGCTGAAACCTTTCCCTGCTGCAGTTATCTTGCAGACCAACAAACTGTTCTCATAAGATTTCACACGGTCCATGTCCACATCGAAGCCCACCGTAGTGGTCTCGTGAGTCATCACCTGGAATGGATGGCGTTGCGTGAAGACGACACGCTCAGTCGCCGGGTCAATCAATTGCAGGGTTGCCACTCCGCTTGCCTGCTTGTCTGAGGTATTGGAGATCCTGGTCGCGAGCTGTGCTTGGTCGCCGGTCCTCAAGAAGCGGGGCATGTTCGGCTGTACCATCACCGTCTTCTGTGCCACAGCTTTCCCATCGATATAGCCATAATCCATCTCGGCGTCATGTGCTAATCCGAGGAATCTCCAGGTCGTGACGCTCTCTGGCAACGTGAACCGGACAGCAACATTCCCCTTATCGTCCGTCTCAAGGGCGGGATAGAAGAATGCGGTCTCGTTCAGGTTCTCCCTGACTTGTCCTGAGGCAGCAGTTTCTTCCGAGTCTTCCACCATCTCTGCCGTTGCCCCAACAGGTGGCGCAGCTTCTGGTTTTACCGCACTGTCTTTCTTGATCATGACATTCATCAAGGATGTCTTGGCCATCGTTCTTGACCTGTGAGACGGCTTGCCAGATCCCATGACCATCACTTCCTCTTGGGCAACAGGGATGAAATTGAATACAGTCGTATCGAAATGGGTGAAGTCGAGCTCATTCTCCTGCAAGGGCTTGAAGCCTTGGAAGCCATAGAGTCCTGTTGCATTGAAGTAGCCTCCCCACCAGCGTGCTGAAGGAAGGTTCTGGAAGAGCGAGGGTGCGAACGTCCAATCGTGCTTCTTGATTGGGTCAAGTGACTGGTCATAGAGAGTCGCTAACAACTGTGCCTTTGCCGGTTTCCCATCGGGACGGGTAATCGTCAGGGTCCACTCCTCTTTCTGACCGGGAGTCAGCTTATCCCGGAATGTGGTCCATTTCACCGTTAGGTGCTTGTCTGGCAGGGGTCGCTGGATACCTGCCTCATGATGATAGAGCTTGCCGCCCTTCACCCAAGCATACGTGATGAGTATCCCGTTCCCATATTCTTCCTTGTAACTGAAATGCCGGGTGGTCAACGCATTGCTTTGCTTGATGACTCCATGTTCAAGAACGGCTTTCCCTGAGAATATCGTATAGAAGATATGTTGGTCTGGGTCTGAGGATCCAATCTGTACATAGACGGGCTTCCCATTCTGGGGGAAGGCTTTGGAACTTTGGTAGAACCAATCGTGGTTCTCGACAACGGGCTTTCTGTCGCTCATAGAGAAGACAACGACCTCTTTCCGCAACGTATCCTGCCCACATATTGCAACCAGATGATGGACACCGGAGCTGAGTCCGGTCAGATGACTGTTGGCGATCACCTCATTGGCTTTCCCCGTATACGACTTTCCATCAAGGGTATAGTTGACCAATCCTGGGATCTCCTCTCCTGCGTTGTTCTTGTAGGAGAAGCGAATGGTTTTCAGGCTATCCCGCAAGACCTTGTCGGGAAGGTCGCAACTGAAGGCGGTAGGATGGGTACTCAAGGGAAGATGGATCTCACCCTCATGGCTCTCCCCGGCATGATCCGTCACAAGGGCATGGATCACGAAATCATAGAAGCGGGGATACTTGGCATCGATATCCTCGGGCAAGACCATGGGCACCTTCACCACGAACTGACCTTGAGCATCGGTCTGGAGGGTGTCCTCAGCCAAGGTCCTGGTATCGTTCTTCCCACGATACCACCACCAGAAAGAAGGCCTTCGCTGGACAGAGAACTTCACCTTGGCACCTTGTACGGGAACACCGGCATAACTGTGTGCCCGTCCAGTAAGGCGTAGGGTATCACCCGACTGGTATCCTGTCGTGACCTTATCAAACTCCACCTCATAAGTTGGACGTTTGTAATCCTCTACGGAGAAAGAAGTCCAGCCCTGGGATGGACCGGTACAGGTAATCGTATACTGTCCTGTCAGTCCTGCCGAGGGAAGGATGAAGTCGGCCGAGGCTGTTCCATATGAGTCCGTCTCCACTCGCTGTGTCCTTACCTCCTTGTGATTGGCATCCCTTAAGGTAAGGATGAGGTTGACGGAGGGCAAGACGGATAGGTCCTGATGGTCCTTGTTCCGATAAGCCCATACGGCCACATGCACGGTCTGTCCCCGTCGGTAGATGCTCCGGTCTGTAAAGAGGCTCGCCTGGTTCGAGTTCTGTTTGCTCTCATGATAAGCGAAGTAGCCACCAAAATTGATCTCTGGTGCAGATACATCCTCATCCGTATAGACATATACCCGGTCGGGAATCCTACCGGAATAGGAAGAGAGCACTTCCCCATCCTTCTCCGTGGTCAGTATCTTGACCTTGTCTCCCTTCCCATAATAATCAGACGTTATCAGGCGAACCTTGGCACCGGCTACCGGCTGTCCAGTTGTCGCACTGACCACAGCCAAGCGTATTTTCTTGTCTGGAAGCACCTCGCTCAAGACATACAGATCGCTGACATGCAACAAGGTACGTTGAGGAGCGATATCTTTGTCGTCTGTCGTCACCTCTACCATGTAGACACCCTTTGCCAATCCCATGATCGTCATGGAGTCTGTATTCTCTTGATAGGCGGGCTGTCCAATGTACCGTCGTGTCTGGGTTGCCTGCGGCAACAGAACTGCACCTCTCTTCAAGCTCTCATAATCGGCATTCGTTTGAGGGTCCAACTTCGTGTCTCCTTTGACGTTCAGCTTGTAGACATTCATGGTCAAGGAATTGATATTCCGGATCGAGTTGATCCGTACCTTGCGGGGCGTGTCGGGCAAGGATAGCTCGTCACCGATATTCACTTGATAGCAAGGACGCGTAAGCTCGCTTTGCGCATTCCTCAGGATATTCATACGTGACCATCCGCCAACAGCTCCCCACCGGCTCAGCGCATAGTTGATGTAGTTCATCTTATCCTCAGCAGTAGCGTCATTGCTTTGCTCCATCAAGCGATAACGGGCAATGGCTAACTCGCCACACTCGCGCAAGTCAGCATATACCTTCATCAAAGAGTCGACACGTTGCATATATTTCGACTTGCGGATCTCGGCTACATTGTCGTTTTCATCCTGTTCCAAGAGCTTCACTGCGCAAATACAGGCAGCCGGACGATTATGGTGAGACAGGTAATAGTCGTGCAACGTCTGATAGTCATTCGTCTCAAAACCGATGACATGCAACAGGTCGTCATAAAAGATCTTGCTATCGCCACCCTTGATGAGCAACGGCTCATACTCGTCGGAGGAATGCTTCGCCAAGACATCCGGATGTGCCATCGCCTTCTTGTAATACTGCTTCATGAGTGCTAACGAGGATTCTACCAATGGGTTCATCTCATAGATCTTCCCCAAGGCGCAGTCGTAAACGGCGGCAAGGGCAAGGTCTCCTGCCTGTGCCCGCTCTTCCTTTGCCAACAGTCGGCTGATCTCTGCTTCCAAGGAATCTGGGGCGATGTTCGTGTTCAGACTTGCCTTCTGCAACTCTGCTTTCAGGAGATGGCCATACCGCTTTTCCACAGTTGCCTTTTGGGCGATCTGGTCCAATACCTCCATTTCAGACTTGGGCAAATCCTTGCGCTGCAATTCCGCAAACCGTTTCCACAATCCTGTATAGCTATCAGCTTGGGTCAAGGAGGGCACTAAGAAGAACCCGATGACCATCAACAGTATCCATTTTTTCATAACCGAATCTATTCTTGTTTCTTCGACAATGACAAAGATAAGCAAAAACTTGCACATAGCCATCATTTATTTAGAATTATTTTACGGTATGTCGACATGAGAAAGACCTAAACTAATCGTTTACGACAGACAGTTTGTCGGTTTTAAAGACAGATTGTCAGCAATCCACTCGTGGGCATGCCTTTTGAGAAAGGATCCATGTGAAAAGACAAATCAGAAGAAAGGAGAACAAGATATGACATTTGACAAATTTACAATCAAAGCTCAGGAGGCCGTACAACAGGCGGTCAACACGGCTTCAGGTGCCGGACAGCAGAGTATCGAACCGGTACATTTGCTGAAAGGTGTCCTCTTAAAGGCGGGGGATGTAGTCAACTACGTCTTCCAAAAGTTAGGGGTGAACACCGCACAGATCAACACCTTGGTAGACCAGGAGATCTTGCATCTGCCCAAAGTGAGCGGTGGACAGCCTTATCTCAGCAATGATGCCAATCAGGTGCTGACGAAAGCGCAGGACATTTCTCAGAAAATGGGGGATGAGTTCGTGTCTGTAGAACCGATTCTGTTAGCCTTGCTGACCGTGAACTCCACCGCAAGCAGGATCCTTAAGGACGCGGGATGCACAGAGAAGGAAATGCTGCAGGCCATCAAAGACCTGCGACAAGGACAGAGCGTGAAGTCGCAAAGCGCTGACGAGAACTACCAAAGCTTGGAGAAATACGCCAAAAACTTGGTAGATGCGGCACGCCAAGGCAAGCTGGATCCTGTGATCGGGCGAGACGAGGAGATCCGTAGGGTCTTGCAAATTCTGTCCCGAAGGACGAAGAACAACCCGATCCTGATCGGTGAACCGGGTACCGGTAAGACTGCCATCGTAGAGGGATTGGCAGAACGGATCGTACGAGGGGATGTCCCGGAGAACCTGAAAGACAAACAGCTTTATTCACTTGACATGGGCGCCTTGGTAGCTGGCGCAAAATATAAAGGTGAGTTTGAGGAACGGCTGAAGAGTGTCATCAAGGAGGTGACCAACAGCAATGGGAACATCATCCTCTTCATCGACGAGATCCACACGCTCGTAGGAGCCGGCGGTGGCGAAGGTGCCATGGACGCTGCCAACATCTTGAAGCCTGCCTTGGCACGCGGGGAACTGCGCGCCATCGGCGCAACGACCTTGAACGAGTACCAAAAGTACTTCGAGAAAGACAAGGCACTTGAACGGAGATTCCAGACAGTTATGGTGGACGAGCCTTCGGAAGTGGATGCCATCAGTATCCTCCGGGGTCTGAAAGAGCGGTACGAGAACCATCATAAGGTGCGGATACAGGATGATGCCTGCATCGCTGCCGTCAAGCTATCGGAACGGTACATCACCGATCGGTTCCTTCCTGACAAAGCCATCGACCTGATGGATGAGGCGGCTGCTAAGTTGCGCATGGAGCGAGACTCCGTGCCAGAGGAGTTGGACGAGATCACCCGTAAACTGAAACAGTTGGAGATCGAGCGTGAAGCCATCAAACGGGAGAACGACGAACCGAAGATCGCACAATTGGACAAGGAAATCGCTGAACTGAAAGACAAGGAGCATACGTTCCGCGCTAAATGGGAAAGCGAGAAGGGACTGGTCAACAAGATCCAACAGGACAAGCAGGAGATGGAGGACCTGAAGTTCGAAGCAGAACGGGCAGAACGCGAAGGCAATTACGAACGTGTCGCAGAAATCCGCTACGGCAAGCTGAAAAGCCTGCAGGATGATATCAACAACATTCAGTTGCAGTTAAAGGCTACGCAAGGTGGGGCTGCCATGGTTCGCGAGGAGGTAACCGCTGACGATATCGCCGAAGTGGTAAGCCGCTGGACGGGCATACCTGTGACCCGGATGATGCAGAGCGAGCGCGAGAAGCTCCTTCATTTGGAGGAAGAACTCCACAAGCGTGTCATCGGACAGGACGAGGCTATCAAGGCGGTCAGCGATGCCGTAAGGCGCTCACGGGCAGGGCTGCAAGACCCGAAGCGACCCATCGCCTCTTTCATCTTCTTAGGCACAACTGGTGTCGGAAAGACAGAATTGGCAAAGGCATTGGCTGAGTACTTGTTCAACGATGAGTCGATGATGACGCGTATCGACATGAGTGAGTACATGGAGAAGTACAGTGTGTCTCGACTGATCGGTGCGCCTCCAGGCTACGTAGGCTATGACGAAGGCGGACAGCTCACGGAGGCCGTGCGCCGGAAACCGTACAGTGTTGTCCTCTTCGATGAGATTGAAAAGGCTCACCCCGACGTGTTCAACATCCTGCTGCAGGTCTTGGACGATGGTCGGCTGACCGATAACAAAGGACGGACGGTCAACTTCAAGAATACCATCATCATCATGACATCGAACCTCGGCAGTCAAATGATCCGCGAGAAGATGGAGGAATGCCACGACGTGATGACACCTCGCGAGACGGACGAGATGAGAAAGCAATTGTTGGAGATGCTGAAAAAGCAGATCCGACCTGAGTTCTTGAACCGTATCGACGACATTATCATGTTCCTGCCACTGACCAAGAAGCAGATCGCTGAGGTGGTTCGCTTGCAGATGCACCAGGTACAGAAAATGCTGGAGCCACAAGGCTTTACCCTCCAGGTGACCGACAAGGCCGTCAACTACCTGGCTGAGGTCGGATACGACCCTGAGTTCGGTGCGCGCCCTGTCAAGAGGGCTATCCAGAACTATGTGCTCAACGACCTCTCGAAGAAGTTGTTGGCAGAAGAGGTGATGCGTGACAAGCCCATCGTCATTGATGCCAACGACAAGGGGCTGGTCTTCAGCAACTAAGCTGATGACAGGAGTGACCTTGCTAAAGGTTATCTCCCGTCGTCCAATAGGTAACCTATCAGCGCGTAAAAGGTCATCTCCTGTAAGCCAATAGGTTATCTTTCAGAAAATGCTTGTAAAGCACTGATAAACAGGTGTAGTTTACTGGATTTAGTTGACAACTTCTGATGTTAATAACTAAATGGGTTGTCACGTTTATTCGCTACGTTCCGGATAAGTTTACAGTCCTTT
>ONBG01000018.1 GCA_900316015.1 uncultured Prevotella sp.
AAAGGACTGTAAACTTATCCGGAACGTAGCGAATAAACGTGACAACCCATTTAGTTATTAACATCAGAAGTTGTCAACTAAATCCAGTAAACTACAGTTTCAAGATTAAGTTCTTGATCACACGGTTTCTGAAAGGTCATCTCCTGCCTTGCAAAAGGTTATCTCCTGCCTCGTGAAAGGTTACCTTTTAGCGTACGAAAGGTTATCTCCTGCTATCGGTGTTGACTATTTTCCCATTAGATTACTTGTCATCTCCCATATTTTTCGTAAATTTGCAACGAACATGGGAGATATGAAGCATCATATATTAATTGTGGAGGATGATCTCACATTCGCAACGATGTTGAAGTCATACTTGGGGAAGAAAGGCTATCTCGTCGACTCCACCAGCAAAGTCTCTATGGCTTGCAGCCAGATAGAGAAAGGGAACTTCGACCTTGTCCTGACAGACCTCCGCCTGCCAGATAAGGATGGTACCGTCCTGTTGCCGTGGATGAGGGAGAAAGGGCTGCACACCCCAATCATCATCATGACACGGTATGCGGATATAAGAGGTGCTGTCCAGGCGATGAAGGACGGCGCGGCTGATTATATCGCCAAGCCCATGCATCCGGATGAGTTGCTCAAGAAAATCCAGGATGCGATTGGGGAGAATGCGCCCGACCAGGTTCCTGTGGGGCAGAACTACAAGGAAATCGCTGCGAACAATACTTATCTGGAAGGGGAGAGCGAAGAGGCTCGCCGATTATATAACTATGTGGCATTGGTTGCCCCCACTTCCATGTCTGTATTGATCACGGGTGCCAGTGGGACGGGGAAGGAGTTCGTCGCCCATCGTATCCATGAGAAGAGTAACCGGTCGGATAAGCCCTTCTTTGCCATCGACTGTGGGGCGATCCCTGAGGAGTTGGCAGCCAGTGAGTTCTTTGGACATATCAAAGGGTCTTTTACCGGGGCGTTGACGGATAAGGTCGGTGCTTTTGAGGCAGCCCATGGAGGGACATTGTTTCTGGATGAGGTGGAGAATCTTAGTTATAAGGTACAGGTGCAACTCCTACGCGCGATCCAGGAAAGGCAGATCCGCAAGATCGGCTCCAATGAGCTGATACCTATTGACGTTCGGCTGATTTGTGCCACCAATGAGAATCTTCTTGAGGCGATAGAAGAGGGGCGCTTCCGGGAGGATCTCTATCATCGGATCAACGAGTTCTCGTTGAACGTGCCCAACCTCTGTGACCGGGGCGATGATATCCTGCTGTTTGCCAATTTCTTCCTGGACCAGGCAAACCAGGAATTGAATAAGAAAATCCGTGGGTTTACACCTGAGGCTAACAAGGACATGAAGGCTTATTCATGGCCAGGGAATCTCAGGCAATTGAAAAATACCATTATGCGGGCTGTCCTCTTGGCACAGGCTGATCAGATTTCTCCCGTTGAGCTGAACCTGGAACCGGATCAAGGGGATAAGAATATGTTGCTCCATAATGCAGAGGATGAGAAAAAACAGATCGAGGAGGCACTTCGGCGCACGGGCAACCATAAGAGCAAGGCTGCGCTTCTCTTGGGTATCGACCGGAAAACCTTATATAATAAGATGAAACTCTATAAGATGAGGTAAGAGATTATCCTTATCCTTGTGAGGGTTTTTGCGCGAAGGATTCTCGAATAGCAGTCTCCACCCTTTGGGCTTCCAGGCATACGACAGTAGCTTCCAGCCTTATTTCTTCAGAGAAAGTAGGATCTCCTCTTCTGTCTTCCAATGCTTTCAGCGGCGCGATACTGGTCTTTGCTCCTATCTGGATGAACAAGGGGAGCATCTTGTGGGCGAGGGCGGAAAGGGTAGGAGTGTCCTGCTCACGGATAGCCTTTGTCATCGTCTCCCGGTTCTTGCATGTTTCCGACAGGAATGTTTCCATGATTTCTTTCGCCACTTCTGGATCTTCGCCAGCGAATGCGGTAAGGGCAGCGAAGTCGTAGCTCGCGTCGGTCCCTGTGATATGCCGTGGCGAGGCATTCCCTTGTTCGGTAAATTGCCGGAGGTTCGAGACGACCATCTTGAAGTCCTCTGCCGTGAAGGGCTTGTGCAGGCAACCAGCGAACCCATGTGCTTGCAGCTCTTGCGCAGAGAGATCAGAGCGTGCAGTGAGCGCGATGACGGGAATGTCCTTGGCGGATGGGATCCGCCTGATTTCCTTCACCATCTCTATGCCGTTCATTGCAGGCATCTGGATGTCCGTGAGAATGAGATTATAGTCGTGGGCGCGCAATTTCTGGAGCATCTCTTCGGGCTGCAGACAGGTGGTTATGCTTTCCACCGTGTGTTGCAGCATGGCTTGCATCATCTGCAGTTGCAGTCGGTCGTCGTCGATCATCAATACGTGGAAGGGCAGGGTGGCCATGGGCATCCTCGCCTGGGCTTGTGTCGTTGGGATCATGACATGGAAGGTGGTCCCTTCACCCACCTTGCTCTCAACGGTAATCGTTCCCTTCAACAGTTGTACCAACTGCAGGGTAATGGTCAGTCCCAAGCCAAATCCCTCCTGCCCTTGGGCATTCTTCAGTCGCGTGAACTCCTGGAACATGCGGTTTTGGTCGGCAGGAGAGATCCCACATCCCGTATCAGATACATCCATCAGCAATTGATGGTCGTGTAGTTCTGTCTGTAAGGTCACGCTTCCTTTCTCTGTGAACTTGATGGCATTTGACAATAAGTTCTCGATGATCTGCCGGATGCGGAAGGCATCACTGCTCACCGTTCGGCTGGGTTCTATTCTATTCTCCCATTTGAGTTTCAATCCTTTTTCCTGAGCGGTCGGCTTGAAGCTCTGGAAGATCGCCTCCATCAGCTGTGCAGGTTGGAAGATCACGTTTTCCACATCCATCTTGTGGGAGTCGAGCTTGTGGAAATCGAGTAGCGATGAGATCATTCGCAGCAAATGTCTGGCGGCAGATTGCATGTTCTCTAAGTAGGAGAGCTGCCTGCTGTCGTGAGTGATCCGCCTCAGCAAGTCGATATGCCCAATGATAGAAGAGGTAGGAGCCTTGATGTCGTGGGTGATGGTGAGCATCAACTGCTCGCGTTCTTTCAGCAATTGGTTGGCTTTCGCATTGGCTTGTTCCAGTTGTCGCCGGTATTCATTGCTCCGGAAGATATCCCTCCAGATGATGAACAGGAAAATGGCTGCTAATACGAGAGCTGTCATGGTGATGATTCCCATGGTTTTGATGGACTGTGCCTTTGCCTCTTGGATGCTGTAAGAGCGGTACTTCTGCATCAGGCTGTCTTCATGCTGCATGGTCTGTAGGAGTCCGCTCACTCGTTGGTTCAACTGCCTGATGTGTTCTTTCATCTCTTCCTCTTTCTCCTGCATCCTACGTGCGCTTCTCTCATGGTGGCTACGGGCTTGGGTCAGGAGCTGTCGCATCGAGTCGGTAGGGTTGTAAGCAGTCTCTACGCTGTCAATGACTACGGTGGTAGAGACTGTCTTGACGTTAGCGGAGTCTTTCTTATGTGACCGGAAGACATCCCCTAAGCGCTTGAAGAAACCTCTCTTTTGCTTTTCCGTATATTGTTTGGTGACGGTCACCTTGCTGCGTTTTACCTTGGGGGCGCGGATCAACGGGCGTCTTGTCTCAATGAGCTTGTCCACATAATGTTGGTAGTTTGGCTCTTGGTTCATGGTATCTAACATCTGATAGATCTCCGCGTTCTTCCTCTCCCGATCTGCCAAGAGTACTTTCAGGGAGTCGACATAGTTCTGTTCCACCCTGTTGGTCTCCAACAAGGATGACATCTTTTGGTAGACCATATTGATGGCAACCACCAACAGCAATAGCAGTAATACGAATCCGCATGCTACTTTTACCTGTGTAGGAAATCTATTCATCATCGTTCTTGTTACATACAAAATTACGCGTTTCTGTGAAAGGTCGCGCACATCCTCTTGTCCTTTTATGATTCTTTATCATTCAGCATTCCCATCGTAATTGTTCGAGATCTGTTTGAGATCCGTTCAAGTCGCGAGATAGCAGTTGAATCATGGCTCCTCATGGTATTCAGGCATGAACAAAAAGGGAGGGACAACGAGCCCCCTCCCCCCTTCTCTTCGCTAAGATCAGGTCATGTAGTGGTGTAAATCGCAGTCAACGATTATACGATTGATTACTCTTTAAGAGCAAATGTTGACCTCTATTTGCTCACTCTTGAGCTGGTGAACTTGCTTACTATTCTTTATAACCTCTTAACTATTGAAACGAACTAAACAAATGTCTTATATGGAAAAAACTCTCTAATGTGTTACACCTTCATCCTTTGTTCATTAACGAAAAACTCTCTGATATGCCTATGACGTGGTCTTGAATCATACATGCCAATTACGTGCCAATCCTGGACGGGCACTTGTAAAGTCTTTATTCATAAGGGAATAGAGGAAAAAGGTGCTTTCTTTGCTTGTGAAAATATTGAGAAAATGGGGAATGCTTGGGGAATGATTCCCCATTTTCTCAAGAATGTATGGCTTTTACCGAAGGAGAGTCCTTCTCTTAGAACTCCACTAAGATGCGGAAGGTCTTCCCGGGATGGGAAGCCCAGTCTTGCATGGCTGCTGCTGCCTGCTCTGGTGGTACGACGCGTGTGACTAACCGCTCAGTAGGACAGCTACCTTTGCTGAGGTAATTGATGACGGCCCTGAAGTCTTTAGGCAATGCATTCCTGGAGCCGCGGATATCCAATTCTTTCTGCACGAACAACTTTGTTTGGAAAGACACAGCCTCCTTGGAATAGCCGATGCAAACGACCCTGCCGGTAAACCCTACCTCATCGACGGCTGTCTGGTAAGTAGTAGGGCTTCCTACTGCCTCGATGGCTACGTCTACCCCCAATCCGTGGGTAATCTCTTGGAGCCGTTGATGAATGTTTTCCTTGGCTACATTGATGCCATAGGTAGCTCCGAGCTGTTGGGCAAGGGCGAGCTTTTCGTCATCGATGTCGCTGGCTATGACGATGGCACCGCGCTGGGATGCCCGAATGATGGCTCCCATGCCGACCATGCCACAGCCTTCCACCAGCACATACTCATTGTCTACAACTTGTCCGCGGGCTACCGCATGGAACCCTACGCTCATTGGCTCGATCAGGGCACAGTCCCTGACGGGGATATTCCCTGCTGGGATGACCTTATCTGCTGCGATCACGGCATATTCCTGCATGACTCCATTGCGCTGTACGCCTAAGGTCTCGTTGTGTTCACAGGCATTGACGCGCCCATTGCGGCAGGAAGCACAGTGCCCGCAGTTGGTGTAAGGGTTCAGGGTTACGGTCATTCCCGGTTGCAGGTTAGCGGTCACGCCTTCCCCGCAAGCCTCGATGACAGCTCCAACCTCATGACCCGGGATGACGGGCATCCTTACCATGGGGTTGCGACCTAAATAGGTGTTGAGGTCGGAACCACAGAACCCGACATAATGGATTTTCAATAATACCTCCCCAGCTCGTAGCTGGGGCTTTTCTACATCAACGACCTTCAAGTCCTGAAGGCCTGCTATTTGAATGGCTTTCATCGTTTATAGCTGTTTATATCGATCTAATCTCTTTTTTATTCAGACATGTTCTTTACATAAGGTAGGTGGACGGGATCCTCGAATTGGTAGAATCTCCGTGCGTTCTCTCCTAAGAAAAGGTGCTTCTCTTCATCACTGAATACCTTGCTTTTCGTGAAAAAGTCGTATGACATGCGATAGGTGATGGCAGTAATGGTGCGTGGATAGTCCGAGCCCCACATCAACTTCTCCATCCCCACCTCATCAGCGGCTTCGCGGATGGCGCGGATGGCACCGGGGAATGGATAGAACTCATCATTGAATAGCCAGGTGATGCCGCCAGATTCTATCATGACATTCTTATGTCTTGCCAGTCGGATTTGCTCCATCCACCCCTCGCTGCCTACCATCCCGAAGTGGGCAATGGCTATTTTCAGGTCGGGAAAGGTATGGATGATGTCTTCTACTTCGGCAATTTGTCCCGTACCAGGCTCGAGGGCAAGGGACAGGATCGCATGATGGACATCCATGACCTGGTACATCTGCATCAGTTCTTGGCTGTTCAGCGCTAGCCTGCTGCCATCCTTGCGCCTCAATCGGTGACCGGGAATGGTCATGCCACAGAATCCATGGTTAAGTAACTCTTCCACCTTTGCGGTATTGACAGATTGAAGATAGGGGAGCAGGCCCGTCACCTTGAAGCGATGGGGATAACGTGACCGCACTTCTGCTAAGTAGTCGTTCTGCATCCCATCGATAAATTCCTGTACAATGACCGCGGCAGATACCTGCGCATAGTCCATGTTCGATAGGAAAACCTCAGCGGTATTCCTACCGTCTATCATAAACGGTGGGAGCATCTGACGCTCTTCGCCCATGAATTCCGACCTTCCATTGTGCAAGGTCCGAATTCGCTTCCCGTCAACTTCCGTGTCTTGCCTTAGCCATAGGTGGCTATGGGCATCGATGATAGGATAATAATCGTGCATGGTGGAATGGGATTAAGTGTTTGCCCAGGATACGCGTTGCTGATTCCCAATGATTTCCTTCACCTTGCTAATGAGCTCCTGTGGCGCAGGCTCGTCCACAGCCTGGATGTTTTCCAACACGTTCTTCGGGCGAGTCGTACTGAATAAGGTAGTGGCAATGCGCGGGTTCTGGGTAGAATATTGGATGGCGAGCTTCTCTATGGGATAGTGCTGCTCGTGACAATATTGGGCAGCTCTTTGGCAAGCTTCCACCAAAGGCTTGGGTGCTGGATGCCAATCAGGAACGCCTCGCTCCGTGAGCAGTCCCATCGAGAAGGGGGACGCGTTGATCACCCCTACGTGATGGGCCTCAAAGAAATCGAGGAAATCGACCAGCTTGTCATCGCAGAGGCAGTAATGGCAAAAGTTGAGAATGGTCTCGACAGTGCCCTCAGGTACCTGCTCGATCACCCATTTCAAGTTCTCCAACTGTAGGTCGGTGATGCCCACATGCTTGACGACTCCCTTCTCCCTGAGTTCTACAAGGGCAGGGAGCGTCTCGTTGACGACCTGGTGGAGGTCGGCAAACTCGATATCATGTACGTTGATGAGGTCGAGGTAGTCGACGTTCAGTCGATCCATGCTTTCGTAGACACTCTCTGTGGCGCGCTTGGCAGAGTAGTCCCATGTGTTATGCCCGTCCTTTCCATACCTCCCTACCTTCGTAGAGAGGTAATAGCGGTCGCGGTCGATCTCCTTGAGAGCCTTGCCCAAGACGGTCTCAGCCTTATAATAACCATAATAAGGTGAGACATCAATAAAATTAATACCGTGCTCAACTGCCGTATGGACGGCCTGGATACCTTCCTTCTCCTTGAGGTCGTGGAAGACTCCGCCTAAAGATGAGGCACCGAAAGAGAGTGCCGATACCTTCATTCCTGTATGTCCTAATGTTCTATATTCCATTAATCTTCGTAGCTTGTATTTCTGTTGCAAAAGTACAGGACAATGATGAAAAGTCGTATTCACAAATACTAAAAACTGAACGTAATGCGTTACGTAAGAAAAAGAGCGCATGATGGAAAATAAAAGATACGTGTCCATGCGGGATATCGCCCGGAGACTGGACGTCTCTGTGGAACCGTGTCCCGCGCTTTGAAGAATAGCCGAGAGATTTCTGAGGAACTTTGCAAGAAAGTACAGAAGACAGCTCGCCAGATGGGATATCGTCCGAATCCCTTTGCGATCAGCTTGCGCTACAATGCTCCCCGTACCATCGGGGTCGTTGTCCCGGATATCGTTACCTATTTCTATTCTGCTATTCTCAAGGGAATTGAGGACGCAGCCACGGAGAAAGGGTATTTCGTCATTATGACTTCTTCTGATGAAAATGCGGAAAAAGAGAAGTCCAATCTGAATAATCTTGCTGGAATGAGAGTGGAGGGCATCATTACCTGCTTGTCTCAGGAGACAACGGACTATTCACATTTCCTTTCCATGAAAGCGTTGAATATCCCTCTTGTCTTTTTCGACCGCACCTGTCTGACCCATGATTTCTCCTCGGTCATCTCAGACGGAGATGTATCTGCGGAGAAGGCTACGAATTACCTTCTCGACCATGGCTGTAAGCGTGTAGCCTTTATTGGAGGTGAGAACTATCTTGATATTGTCAAACGACGGAAACACGGGTACCTGGAAGCTCTGCGATCCCATCATATCCCCATTGACCGTTCCCTTGTCATTTGCCAGAAATTGGAGTTTGAGTCTGGCTGCCAGGCAACGGAACAGTTGCTGGCTTTAGACAATCCGCCCGATGGCATTCTCGCCATGAACGATACGCTTGCTTTCTCTGCCATGGAAGTGATCCGCCGCCATCAGTTGAGGATACCAGCGGATATCTCCTTGATTGGATATACAGATGAACTCCATTCCAACTATGTCTTCCCCAAATTGACATCTGTTTGCCTGCAGCCACAGGAGATGGGGCGTGCTGCCTTTGAGTTGTTGTTGGAGAAGATCCAGGGCAAGCAGAAAGTACGTCAAGTGGTGGTACCTGCCTTGCTTCAAGTGAGAGACAGCACGAAGAAGGGTTAGGCGAAAGTTGTCAGTAAAGTTGAAAATGTTTTAAGAATTGATGCCAGATCGTCATCTTTCACTGCCAGGTATGGCAGGAATCTCCCCTTGGCATACTCCTTGCAGAAGAGTCAGTGCAAGCCGTTGAAAACAAGGCTAAAGGGAAGCTCGAAAGAGCCTAACAGAAGTCGGTCGGAGGTAAGCATCCACGAGCATGTCGCTTGTGGATAATCGATTGAAAAATCTGATAAGATTTGGAGATCAAAAACAAATAAATGGAGGTTTTAATGATGTTGTTAGCTCGTAGAAATAATGATAATTGGTTGAACAATTGGTTTGATGACAGTTTCTTTGATACGGATTTGATGCCTCGCATGAATGCCACAGCACCAGCCGTGAACGTAAAAGAGAACGAGAAAGCTTATATTATGGACATTGCAGCTCCTGGCTTGAAGAAGGATGAGGTTAAGATGAACATCGATAAGGATGGTTGCTTGAATGTCTCCTTCGAGCACAAGACAGACAAGAAGGATGAGAACAAGAAAGAGCATTATCTGCGTCGTGAGTTCTCTTACAGCAGCTTTGAGCAGAGCTATGAGCTCCCAGAGAATGTCGATAAGGATAAGGTCGCAGCAAAGGTCAATGATGGCGTCTTGACAATTGAGATGCCGAAACTGTCAAAGGCTGAGGAAGATAAGAATGTGAAGAAGATCGAAGTCGCATAACGATTGCGGTCTATCAGAAAGGCGGAAGGCACAAACCTCCCGCCTTTTTTTGTGCTTACTCATGCAATTTTTATGCTTGCCCATACAAAATGATCACTTTTTGATCATATTTATGTGCTGAAGTATTGCATGGAAGCAATAAATAATTTATATTTGCGATCGAAAACTTTTATAACGAAACCAAATTGTATTATTACCATGATGATGAAAAGAATGATTTTTGCATGCGCTCTTGCTTTATGCCTATGCGCAACTGCCCGTGCAGCGGGTAATCCTCAGAGTTTAATGAAATCCTTTTTGTTGGAAGTGTGGGATGATGTGTCTCCAGCAGAACTCTCCTCCGATGGTCATACGGCTATCATTCGGCATATCGCTGATGGCAGCCTGGTCACGGGCGTGAACTATCAATTGGCTGATGGAGCTACGATTACGCCGGATCCGAAGACGCTGATTGGGAAGTGGCCAAAAGAAGTGACCTTCACGTTAAAGCAGAAGAAACGCACGGAACAGTACAAGGTCGTCCTCACCGACTTCGTTCCACGGGAAGAGCAGGTTGGTGGTAAATGGAAACTGGTCTGGAGTGATGAATTCAATGGAAACCATCCGGATTGGCGGGTGTGGTCGAAAGTGCCAAGAGACCGTGGCAACTGGTGCGATGACATGACCGATGATGACCGCCTCTTTGAGATGAAAGACGGAGTGTTGTCACTGAAGGGAATGGCAAATACTATTCTTCCGAATGACACTTCCAAGTATCTGACGGGCGGTATCTGGGGAAAGGACAAACGCGCCTTCATGTTGGGGAAAATCGAGGTACGTGCCCGCTTCTCTTGTGCCAAGGGCTTCTGGCCCGCGATCTGGCTGCTCCCACAGGAAGAATCCAACCGTTACAGTGACCATGGGGAATTAGACATGATGGAACATCTCAACTTTGATAACTACGCTTACCAGACAGCACATACCGAGTACACCAATCTAGTCAACAAGACCAATCCCAAGAATCACTATATGCCACCCATTGACCGCGATGGATTCAATGTCTATAGCGTGGAAGTCTATCCTGACAGTGTCGTCTATTCCGTGAATGGAGGTGCAGCCTCCTATACATATCCGCGTATCAAGCCCGCCGTTGAAAAACAATTCCCATTCGACCATTATGACTATTATGTCATTCTCAGTGCACAGTTAGGTGGACAATGGGTTGGTGAGGTGAGCCTCAAGCCGAAGGAAGTGGTGAAAATGGACATTGATTATGTGAGATATTACAGGGAGAAATAATGAAGTTACGTAACCGGTTACGTGATTTTTTTACGCCCCCCCCAACAAGTCTTCCTTTATTTTCGTATTTTTGCCCCAGTGGTTAAAACATTATCATGAGACACTTCAAACGAAATCTCGCCATTGGCATGTTGCTGCTGATGTCTATAGGGACAATGACAGCACAAGTGTAAGTGACAAAGAAGGTGTATCCTTATTACATGATTCCTAAGGAGAACCCTGATTATTCTCGCCATTCCGTCAAGAGTCCAGACCTCTCTTTGTTTAACGGAATGATTGCGTTCACATCTTTAAGAAACCTGACCGAAAACTATCGGGCAGATATTCGGCAATATGTGGACAGAGACCGCTTAGGAAACGTGATCTGGCCGAATTATTCTTTTATGTTTGAAAAGAATGTCAGCGAGATCACGGATTATCTCGCATCCCGCAACCTTTACCTTTTTGATCTCTGGGGATTTGTCCCTGGCTCAGGACCAGGTGGTCCGTGGAAGCAGTTCACGCCTCCACGCCAGGTACTGGACATGTTCCAAGCAAAATTAGGGAACCGTTGGCTGGGAATGGACAATGGAGAGCAGGACGGACGATACATTGGCAGCTTTGCTTCCCGGCAGTATCCTGGTGGGATGGACAGGAAGCAACAATACCTGAAATTCCAGCACCATTTCCAAGGGATGTCGGATATCTTAGGCAATCATCTCTCGACTCTTGTCTCCCTCAACTATGGACATTATTATTTGAAAGAAGGCACTTATGCTTTGATTGGTGCAGAGACTGCCCAGGGACTCCCGAACACGCAGATCTATTATTCCTTCATCCGAGGGGCTGGCAAGCAATATGGTGTCAGCTGGTTTGGCAATGCATCCGTATGGAATCGTTGGGGCTATAAGGACTATGACCCCAAAACCATCAAAGATGATGACAATGATTATAACGCAGGAAGTCCGTGGAAGGGTACCTCATTGAGCCTGCTCAAAAGGCTGATATACAATCATTTCTTCTATAACTGCATCATGGCTGGCTTCGAAGGATCACTGTATGCCAATGGGGATACGCTGAGCCCGATTGGCAGGATCCAGCAGAATGCAGTCAAGTGGATCCATCAGAATGGTCTTCCTGGTGTCATGCACACCCCCGTGGCATTACTGAATGACTTCTTTTCTGGATGGACATTCCCACGCCATCTATACTCAGGGAATGCCTATCGGGTATGGGGAAGTTTGCCGTATGAGCCATCTGACTATATGACAGACGGGATCTTAGATGTTCTCTATCCGGGTTATCAGGATGCTTCCTATTATCATGATGAACGGGGGTTCTTAGCTCCCACACCGTATGGCGATATCGCCGACTGCCTGTTGAGTGATGCCCCGCTCTGGCTCATGAAACGATACCCAGTCATCGTGGTGGCTGATGAGGTCAGGAATAGTCATGAACTGCACGATAAGCTGGAAGCTTATGTCCAGGCTGGTGGGCACCTCGTCATCACTTCTGGGTCCTTGCGTCATTTCGAGCACGGTCTGTGTGGATTACAGGTGGCAAGCCGTTCGCTGACTTGTCCGCCATCATCTGTCAACTACTTGCAAGGCAGCTATCAGGAAACAGACAGTTTCCGGGTTGATGCTTTGGTGGAAGGAAGTGACTGTACGGTCCTCGCCAACTGCCAAGGTCAACCTACGATCTTGGAAAAGGCTTCCGGACATGGGAAAGTAACGGTCATCACCGTTCCCTTTGGAGTAGGACAGACTCCAAAGGTCAGCACGGTAAAAATCAAGGAGGATAGTCCCTTGCCCACTCCTTATCCCTTGCTGAAACATGTGAAGGCATACTTGGGACATCTTTTTGGCAGTCAGGCCCTGTTTAGCGCGAATCCCGAGCTGAGTATGGTGACCTGCGTGAAGGATCCTACCCATTACACGGTCATCCTTACCAATAGTCAATGGAAGCAAGTCCCCATGAACTTGAAGTCGAATGTGGGAAAGATCCTATCCATCAAGGAGCTGCAGATCCCAGATGAGTCATCTCATGCTGCAGGATATGTCCCTAAGGTCATGCGAGGGACCCATTTAGGTGTCCATACTAAGACGGATATTGCAGGAGGAGGGGTCAGGGTATTCAGAATCCGCACGACTGGAAAGGACGTGAAGATACTGGGCCCATCGGTAGGTGAGCCTCTGACTCGTCATTGTGCATTGAGCCTCCGAGAGACAAGCGATCTGCAAAAAGAGATCCTGTTACGCCCTACTTTCTTCCAACATTACAACCGCGCGGTCATCGATTGGAAATATATCGATTGCAGGGATACCGAACGATTGAAGGAGGAAGGAGACTGGTTGAAACGTCAACAGGTGCGTATTTCCGTAGACTTGGCCTCAGGTATCAACCTGTTCCCCGACTTGCGTATCGTCAATAATGATCCTTCCATCTATGAAGCCAGTATCCAAAAGATCCGGTCTATCATAGCAAAGATGAAGCTCATCGGGGCTGATGAGTTGTTGCTATCTTCCATGCGACCGATTGAGAATAATTTCACTTCAGAGAAATTCGATGCCTCCCTCATCGAAACCTACCGGAAATTGGCTGACTTTGCCAAGGAAGAAGGGATCACGGTTGTCTTCCGTCCCCTTTCAGGCACGGTACATAGTGACGTGGAGGGATCGTTGAAAGTAGTCAGGGATGTCAACAAGGACAACTTTGTCTATGCTGTGTCTCTGCCAATGCTGGCAGCAGACCGTGAGCATTTGCAGCAGAATCTGTCCCTGCTCCAAGCTGCAGGAGTTGGACGGGTATTCGTGTCAGGGTATCAAAAAGATATCAACGACAAGGTAGTCAACTATAACTATCCCTTGGCCAAGACTGCATCGAAGGCAGAACTGTTGCATATCCTCTCTTCTTTGCATGGATCCTCCTATTATTTGGATGGACTTTACCAGAATGAGAATGAGGAGTATGACGATGGAAAGATCATCCCTTGATGAATGGGAAAAATAGAAAACTGGTCATTGCACCATGAATAAGTTCACATTTATTATTTAAACCATAAAAAACCTATGATGAGTTATTTAAACAAACATGTCATTCTGGTGGCATCCCTTGGGCTGTGTATAGGATTCCCGTCTTATGCTTCCGCCGAAAATCATGCTGCCCGGCTATCCTCATCGATAGTCAAGTCAAACTACCCTGCGGCGAGTGCGTTCTCAAGCAATCCGCAAACTCCGCAGAATGGAAACTCAAAAGGAAAAGTAACAGTGACTGGTCGCGTTGTTGATAAGAACGGCGAGCCTGTCATTGGGGCTACAGTCATGCAGAAAGGTACACAAAATGGGACGGTAACAGATGCCGATGGACGATACTCTTTGGTAGCTCCTGTAGGATGCGAGTTGGAGATCTCCTATATCGGTTTTGAGCCAAAGCAGATTCAGGCAGGTACGAATAGCCAGATCGTTCTTTCCGATGATACCAAGTCGTTGGACGAAGTGGTCGTGGTGGGCTATGGTACCCAGAAGAAAGCCAACCTCACCGGATCCGTAGCCGCTGTCTCGGGAGATGAGATCAGCAAGCGTCCAGTCTCCAACTCTGCCGTTTTATTGCAAGGGGTGATTCCCGGACTTCGTGTTAACCAGAGCGTAGGACAGCCGGGTAATGAATCTGTATCCATGCGTATCCGTGGTCAGGGAACATTCTCTGGTGCTGGATCCGACCCATTGATCTTGATCAACGGAGTACCAGGCTCCTTGTCAAACCTCGATCCGAGTGTCATCGAGAGCGTGTCTGTCCTGAAGGATGCAGCCTCTGCGGCTATCTATGGTGCCCGTGCTGCGAATGGTGTCATCCTCGTGACGACCAAAGAAGGATCAGGAGTGCCCGACAAAGTGGTCTTCTCATACAGCGGGAATGTTGGCTTCCATACGCCTACCCGGATGTATGACTTGGTAACCGACTCTCCTACTTATATGAAATTGTCGAACTTGGCTTGGGCAAATTCAGGTTCCGGTCTCGCTTATACACAGGATCAGATCGATGCCTATACGAACAAGAGAGGCGTTGATTATCCCAGTTTTGATTGGCTTGACTACATGTTCAATACCGCTACAGTATGGACACATAACTTGTCTGTGGCTGGCTCTGGGCAGAAGACGAGCTATAATATCTCCCTGAATTATGTCGACCAGCCAGGAACCATGCGTGGGTTCAAGTATAAGAAATATAATGTAACGGCCAATTTGACGGCGAAGCTGAACGACTTCATCAAGGTAGGCTTCTATTCCGAAATGATGTATGGCGACCGGTTGGCTCCCCGACAGGGGCAGGCAGACGCCTTCTTGTCAACGATGTCACAGGCTCCCACCTATATGCCGTGGCTGCCAGATGATGGATCTGGGGTACGCCGTTATACATATACAGCCTATTCTTTTGAGAACAACAATAAGAATATGCCCGCAATCATTGGCAATGGGGTGAACAATAAGAACAAGAGCTTTGACCTCAACGCCAACCTTTGGGTCTCCATTCATCTGCTGAAGAACTTGGAATGGTACACCAAGGGTGCTGCCCGTCTGCAAGATTCTAAGGATAAGACATTTGTCAGTGGTACATTCCCGCTGTATAACTATCATACGGGAGAGCAAGTCAAAACGCTTGATACGGGAACGATGGGATTGAATGTCAATGACGGGCGTCGTTTCTATAAGAACCTGTATTCTTATTTGAAATTCAAGCAGGCCTTCATGGATGGTGCCCATAACTTGGAACTGATGTTGGGTTACAACCGTGAGGACGAGAAATATGAGACCTTGGGTGCTTATAGAAAGGAATATGCTTTCCCCTTGCCTGTCATCAATGCGGGTTCAACCGCCAATTGGTCGAACAGTGGCGGTGAGGAAGATTGGGCCATACAGTCTTATTTCGGTCGGTTGAACTATAATTATCGTGAGCGTTATTTGTTTGAGGCTAATGCCCGATATGATGGTACATCCCGTATTGCCAGTGATAACAGATGGGGTTTCTTCCCTTCATTCTCTGGGGCATGGCGAATCACACAGGAGCCGTTCTTCCAGAAATTGAATTGGAAATGGTTAGACGACTTCAAGTTGAGAGGCTCTTGGGGTGAATTAGGTAACCAGAACATCGGCTTGTATCCCTATCAGGCTGTGATCGCAGGCGTCGCTGACTATCCTTTCTCAAAGACTTCTGACGGCACTGTGGTGGGATATGCACAGACTGCGTATGCGAATCGGAATATCAAATGGGAGACGACAGCCATTACGGACATCGGCTTCGACCTTGTCGCATTTGGTGGATTGAACGTGACTTTCGATTGGTACAACAAATTGACCAGAGATATTCTTCGTAGTTCTCAGGTATCAGCCTTGTTGGGCTTGTCGGCCCCGACGGTCAACCAAGGTAAGGTACGCAATAAAGGATTCGAGCTTTCTGTCACTTACAACCACATGGTACACAGTGGTACCTTCAAGGGATTGACTTATAATATCGGTGGAAATCTTGTCCACAATACGAATGAGCTGGTTAAGTTTGGTGCTGAAGAGATCAGTGGGTACCATCTTTATAAGGAAGGGATTCCTTATGGAACTTATTATATGTTAGATTGTATCGGAGTCTTTGCTGACCAGAATGAGATCGATCATTCCCCGAAACAGTTTAACGATAACACCTTGCCCGGTGACTTGAAGTACCGTGATGTGAATGGTGATGGGAAGATTGACAATAACGACCGTGTCCAAATGAAGGGTCAGTTCCCCAGCGTGGAATATGCGTTTACAGGTGGTGCTACCTGGAAAGGATTTGACCTTTCGTTCATTACCCAAGGCGTTGGCAACAAGAAATATTATACTTCAGGATGGGGCGTTCAGCCTTTCCTGCAGGGAAGTGCCCCCACCCAGGATTATGTGAAACACATGTGGACGGAGGAGAACCCAAATGGTGCGAAATACCCAAGGCTCTATTATAGCAACCTGGGTGGCGGCAAGAACACTCGTCCGAACGATTTCTTCCTGAAGGACGCAAGCTTCTTCCGTGTCAAGAATATCACCTTTGGCTATACCTTGCCACGTGCTCTTACTCAAAAATTGAAATGTGACAAGATCCGCGTTTACTTCTCAGGTGACAACCTCTTCACGATCACTCCGTATAAGGGCTGCGACCCAGAGCGTGCTGGAGATGGTAACGATGCACAGTACCCACAGAATAAGGTCTATTCCTTCGGCGTTAACATTAATATTTAAATGAAATGACAATTATGAAAAAAGGATTATATATACTGTTTGCCGTTCTTTTGGCAACTGTTTCATCTTGCAGCGATGACTTCCTGCAGAAAGATCCAACGGGTACACCGTCTGAGTCTTCGTTCTGGCAGAGGAAGAGTGATTTCGAATCAGCCCTGGCAGGCGTGTACTCTTATGTATATTCATGGCCGGGTGTCCTCTCTGAGATTCAAGCTTGCTATGACGGCTTGACAGATAATGCGAACACTCAATACGATGAGTCTACTTATGGTAATTCAAAGACTATAGCAACGGGCGATCTTGATCCGAACACGGGTGGCTTTGTTACCTATATTTATAATAATTGCTATGTGATCATCAACCGTGCCAACACCTTGATGGAACATCTCGCTAATTACAAGGGAACAGACATGACGGAAGCGGAGAAGTCGCGCATGATGGCTGAGTGCAAGGCATGGCGTGGCTACTGCTATGCTTGGCTGTACCAATGCTATCGCCAGGTGCCATTAGTGACCAGCACCTTGAACCTGGACAATATGTATACGGTTCCCAAGGCAAGCCGGGAGGATATCTTGAAACAGATTATCTCTGATTACAATGATGCCATTGCTGGATTATCTGACGCGACATATAACAGCTCTGATGTGTCTGGCCATTTCACAGTAGGGGCTGTCAAGGCCCTGAAGGCAAGGGTCCTTCTCTTCAATGCTTATGATGACAGTGGGAAAGCGATTGCCTCTAAGATGCAAGAGATCATCCCTATCCTTGAGTCGATCACGGGTTACTCCCTCGCTGAAAGGGTTCGCGATAATTTCTTGAGCTCTAAGCAATTGTCCTCACCAGAGATCATGTTCTCTTGCCGCTACTTGGCTCCGAACCTAACGAACGACCTGGATCTTTATTTTGGCAACTGGTGCGTGGAGAGTCCGACCCGCGACTTGGTGGATGCCTTCGAATGCACGGATGGACTCAGTTGGGATAAGTCTCCGTTGGCTGTCCATCCCGATGAGTCTTTGTTGAAAGCGAAAGGCGTTTCACGTGACCCTGCTGTTCAGGCTGAGCGCGAGAAACTGTTTAAGAACAGGGACAGTCGTCTGTTCCAGAGCTTGTACCATAGTGGCATCCTTGCCTTCTCAGAGTATACGGATAATTCTGATGCCATCTTTACCACCTCGTTCACGACTGGTTTTAATATGACCAAGCTCGTGCAACCCACCAAGGAGATGCCTGATTATTCTACCGTGAGTGATGCTGATATCGTCTTAGTACGGTATGCCCATGTCTTATTGATGTTGGCTGAGGCTGAGAATGAAGCCAACGGGCCGACAGCAAAGGCTTTGGCAGCCATCAACAAGGTACGGGTACGCTCTGGTCAGCCTGCTATCCAGGCAGGTATCACCCAGGCAGAGCTCCGCGAACGGATTCGGAATGAATGGCGTGTCGAGACTTGCTTCGAGGGATTGCGCTACTTCCAGCTGAAGCGTTGGCACCTGATGGATAAGATCAATAACTTTGCAGATCCTGCACAACCTACTTATATAAAAGTATATAAGCCTGCATTCTATTTCTTCCCCATCCCACAGACTGAAATTGATAAGGCTGGTGGTGTCTTGGAACAAGATCCTAATTACAAGTAATAACGTTCTTTTGTTTTTCATGACTGTGGATGGAGCTTTTTCCATCCACAGTTTTTTTATTAGATTTTACATTCCTCCCTGTTTACATAAACTGATTCTCGTCAAACACTTTCCCATGAAGCAGGAAACGGACGATGAAAGGTGACTCTTTCGTAGCCGTGGCATCCATCTTCAGCGTGTATGTCTGGTAGGGCTTTAAGGTCGTTAGAGGCATCTTTCCGAGTGATCGGTTGCCGGCAATGACCTCTACCTCTACAGGCTGGGATGCCTTGATACCGTAGTTTTTGATCTCTACGCTTACCTTCTGAGTCAAGGAATCGACGACAGGGCGACGGGCAGATAGGATCATGGGCTCATAGTCGATATCATGACGGCGGGCATATCCGAATACCATGGTGCCTCCTGCTTCTGCTTTCTTTCTCCCAATGAGTTTCGGAGCCCATTCTTTCCTGTCTATCCCAGTTCCTTTCATCGGGAACGTGAGCAGCAAGTCGTTGCCTTGCTTCTTTACCAGGGTCACTTTCGCACCCCGTCCGTAGTCAACTTCTTGATAGCTGCCGAACCTCAGGCTTGAGAGGTCCAAGTCTTTTTGTGGGTTGAATCCTTCCTCTCCCTTGATGAGAAGGCTGATGTGTTTTGTCTTGTTGGTGATGGGAGTTGTGTTCGTGACATCCATCAGCAGGCCAGGGTTCAAGGGAATGGAAATGTTCTTTGAGCTATGCCTGTCGTTCGGATGGTCTTCCCATTTGATTGTGTCAATGACAGCAAAGTTAATCTGGCATGCCCTCCCTTGCTGGTCTTGCCGTATTTTCGGGCGTTCGTACTTAAACCAATTCTCTACTTGCCCGTCTGGATGGACAGAGCATCCAGGCATATAAGCCTCACCCGGCTCCACGATCCAGTGCAGTCCATCCAGTGATCGCTCGTAATAGGCGATTCTCCCTAACCAGTCATTGACGATCAGGTTGTACTGCAAGGAATCCCTCCATACGACAGGGTCTTCGAAGCGCCCGTCAATGGGGGGATAAACCCGATGGTCGGAGATCTGTTCCCAAGTGGAGAGCCCATCCCTGCTGATCCAGATGCCACCGCCTCGGCATACCATGAGGAATGAGCCATCTTGCCGCCGTGTAAAGGTAAGGTTGCTGAGTCCTTCGATGATCTTCCTGTCACGGGGGTCGAACTGGAACTTCCCGTATGTCCAGACTGGGCTGTTTAGGGAGTCGGCGATATAATAGCCATCGATGACGTAGACAATGATCCGTCCATCCTCTAATGGGTAAGCTTCAGGATTATGCCCCTTCCCAACACTGCCGATGACCCGAAACGGTCCGATGGGATTGTCGCAGACGGCATGATAGACGGTGGAGTTCGACCAGAACATGTGCCCGCGGGGGGAGTTCTCTGGCCATCCTGCCACAAACAGGTGGTAGGTTCCCTTTGCGTCCTTGAGGATGTTGCCTCCCCAGAACGACATTCCCGATTGCTCCAAGCCATTGTCGATAAAGCGGTTCTGTACCTCGGCAGTCCCCCACAGTCCGTGCCCTGTCTTTCCATTGGGCATAGGCAAGATCCTGTCCATGAACCTTCCACCTTCCGTGAGATTCTTCCATTCTGCTGGTCTTTCCCTTTGGACAATCTGTCCCATGGCATGAAGACCTAATGATGCCAGTAAAAATACTCCAAGTGCTTTTTTCATATTGCGTTGATTTGCGTCATGCAAAGTAAATAAAAGACGCAAGAATCTCCAAGCCCTCGTTGACAAACTATAACGCAACGCGTTACGTGTGATAGACTTGAAGGTTATAACTCTGGTGAGAATAATCCCGTGGATTGCCTATGTATGCAGTGATGGGAAGTGATGACCACAGGTTACTTTGCAAAAGGTCATCTTTCACGATGCGGAAGATGACCTTTTAGCGTGTTTCCGATGGTCTTTTAAGAGCCGAAAGATGACCTCCTGCAAATTGCCGTGAGATCGCTTAGCGATTGGGTCGTTTGGTCCAATCATCCTTGACATAACTGTCGGGATAGGTAGTCTTGTCCAAGATCTCCCCTCCACGTTGGTGGATCCAAGTGTCGAAGCCGCGTTGTCCTTCTTTGAGGACGATCACGCGACCGCCATTCCTCAGGTGGTTGTACTCCGTGTTGCCTCCCGTAAAGCGACCGTAGCCCAAGAGGATCCCATGGTGCATGACGGTATAGTCATTGTCATGGTCATGTCCGCAGAAGATACCCATTACATCGCCTCCCATTTTCATAGCCGTGAACATGCCCGAGTTCAGTTTCGGGGCACATGCTTTCTCCATCCGATGGCCGATGAGGATATCATCTTCGGTCTGTGCAGCCTCGTTAAACTCCGGCACAGGAATATGGAAGAAGGCAAGGGCGGGCAGGGGTTGGCCGTTGTTGGCAGCCGTGTACGCAGCACTTTTCTCCCTGTACCAGTTCACTTGGTCGTAGGTGAGCCAGGCATATCCTTTCTCGCCCTTGAGTTGGTGATTGGCATAGCTGTGCGAGTCCATGCAGTACAGGACGGCTGCGGTTCCTTTCCCCTGACTGGAAGCGATCTCCAAGGTATAGTCGGGCGACAAGGCACCTTTGCGGTCGGGCTGGATGTTATGGCGGGCAGTCCGGATGATATCATAGAGTTGACTGTTGTTGAATCCTTGTTCCTCGTCATGGTTGCCGAAGAGCATCACGAATGAGGCACCTGTTTGTGAGATCGTCTCCAGCAAAGAGCGCATGGCGGCATCGCCGGGACGGGAATAGACATTGTCACCCGTGAAGATCACGAGGTCTGGTTTCTCTGCTGCCGTCACCTCCCGGATGCACTGAAGGGCAGCGTCCGACCGTGGGTCGCCCAATTTATAATGCACGTCGGTAAACTGAAGGATCTTGAACTCCCCGTTACGATTGAACTTCAGGGATTGTGCCTGGGACAGCACTGCCATCGACAGGAACAGGAATAGGAAAATGATTTGTTTCATGGAATGTTTTTATTTTGATAACCCCATTCTCACGTTTTTATTGCCTTTCATCTTCCCAAATGTCCTCTTCTTCGTCAGTCCAGGCGTTCGTCTTGGCATCTGACTCGTCCGCGCCTTTCGTTTTGGATGTCCCGTTCCATTCGATATCATTCAAGAGACTGCTCGCGTTCAACTTGACTTCCTCCGTAGAGGGTTTTATATACATCTGTTTCATATTCCTTCCCTCCCTTACTTGATGAAAACTTTCTTGCCATGATGAATATAAATGCCCTTCTGCGTAGGGCGTTCGACTTTCATTCCATAGAGGTTAAAATACCCCTCCTGGTCGATCTTGTTGGAATCGACCGTTACGATACCAGTCGACATGTCATCAAAAGAAAATAGCAGGGATTTCGCAGGGACGGCTTGCCCACAATCCAAATAACATTTATAGGCATATTTGGACGCATAGGTGTATTGACCCGGGAACGATGAGACGCTGCTGCTTGGTGCAGAAGTCGTGAAATAACTGCCTTTGCTGACATAGAAGGTGCCACCATTGTAGATAAAGTAACGGCTTCCGGTCTTGTCGCTCATGTTGACATCATCAAGCACGCCAACCAATTTATTGTTGGACACATCCGCTGTCGCCGCAGATGTCGTTGGCTTCAGTAGGTAAAGCCTGTCCTGACTGCCATACAAGATCAATCCCGTCTTTGCCGGCACGATACCCGATGTCAGCTTTCCAGTGACCTTCATGTTGCCTGTTCCTGGGTCCGTGACCGTGATTGCCTGGTAAGCCTTTAAGTCATTGCCGTTTGTCATGACCTCATAGTTAGCATCCACGACGAGCGTACTGTCTAAATCAATGTTGCTTTCATAGGCAAAGGTCTTGCCCGTAGCCTTGTTGATATTGACGATCGGGCGGATGTCAGACGGCCAGTTGTTGTTTTGATAGGAAAGTTCTGCGCCCAATGGAACGAATAATGTGATGCCTTTACCCGAATTGCTGAAAGTATCTGGTCCTATTTTATATCCGGTAGTCTTGAGTGAGAATACTTTACTGAGGTGCGTACATGCTGCAAAGTGCCCTCCACCTTCCTTCTTGGACTCAGAAAAGGTTACGTTGGGCATTAACACAATGGTAGTCAGCCCTGCGCATTCCTTAAATGCTTTATAGTCTATGTTCGTTCCATCAGGGATGTCGATGTATGTGAGTTTTGAATTCCCGTAGAACGCATATGGACCGATGTAATTGAGACTCGGCGGGAAGGTGACCTCAGATAAACTCTTGCAATCTCGGAAAGTCTCGCTTTCTATTCTTTCCACTCCTTCCGGAATATGGATACTTGTGAGCTTGGAGCACAGTCGGAAGGCATCTTGCCCGAGGTCAGTCACGGTCTTGGGTATTTCGATTCCATCTAAGAAGGAGCAGTTGTAAAATGCGTATTCAGGGATAGATGTCAGTCCCTGCGATAAGGTTACCTGGGTAAGGGAAGTGCACTCACAAAAAATAGAATCACCTAAGGAAGTCACCTGATCGCCCATCGTGACGGTCTTTAAATTCTGACAGTAAGAAAAGGCGTGTGGAGCAATGGTCTTCACCGATGAACGGATGGCATAATCTGTTGTCGTCTTGTTCTTCGGATAACGGACCAGCTCGGTCTTGTCCTGATTGTACAGGATCCCATCCTCATCAACAGAGAAGTGGTCATTGCCCTCTTCGACGGTAAATGCGGATACGGAGAAGGAACTAAAGGCATTGGTTCCAATGGTAGTCAGCGTCTTGGGTAACTGGATCTGGTCAAAGACAGAGGCGGAATACTTAAAGGCTTCCGACTCCAAGCCTGTAACAGAATACGTGTAGGAGTTCCCATCAACGGTTCGCGAGACAGTGGAAGGGATGATCAACGCCTTTCCCTTGACAGTGGTAGCCAATGCACCATAGTTAGAACGGGCGGCAACTTCTACCTGATAGGGGATAGTAGCGGACGTTACCTTGAAATACATGCCCATGGTTTTGTTGCTTCCCGCATTGTCAATGTACTGGATATCTGCGGTAAAGACATCGTTTAATGCACACCAGCCCACCAGGGGCAGCCATGCTAATACGATCAGAATCAATCTTTTGTTCATGTTTAACTACAAATAAGTAGGAAAACTCAGTCATGAGGTTTCCTGGTTGATAATTATCGTTCTACTGTTCTATGTAATTCTATATAATACGTTTTACTGTTCTATATAATATCTTGCTATTAGTCATTAAATACGCGCTATTCGTATGGATAATCAGGCTTAATTGCAATCTGTTGGCAAAGGTACTATTTATTTGTATTGGAGTTGTTATATTCTCCTGATTTTTAAGAAACGATAAGCAAATTAACAATAAATAAGCAAGTGGTTTCAGTATGTCATACCGCAACTTTCGTATAGATAAAAATGAGTTGTATGAAAAGAATTGTTTTCCTCATCGTATGCTGTTCGCTCAGCTATGTGTTATGTGCCAGGACTTTTGTCCATCCTGGGTTGCTCCATACCGCGAAAGATCTCCAGCGGATCAAGCGATTGGTAGAGAATCAGACGGATCCGGCTTATGCATCGTATCGGATCTTGGCTGCCGACGCGAAATCGTCGGAGCATTATCGGATACGTGGACCGTTCCAATATATCAGTCGTGCGGGGCAGTATGGATATACCAAGACACCGTGCGAGAATGACTTCAATGCGGCATATTACCAGGCCTTGATGTGGGTGATCACAGGGAAGGCAAGCCATGCGGACAAGTCGATGGAGATCATTCGTGGCTATGCAGGGCGGTTGGAGAAGATCTTTGATCCAGATGATGCTTTGTGCGCGGGATTACAAGGCTTCATGTTTGTCAACGCAGCCGAACTGATGCGTTACACTTATACTTCAAAGGATCATCCCAATGGCTGGACTGACGAGGACACGAAGTCGGTTGGGAGGGTGTTGCGAACAGCCTTCCTCCCAGTCTTGCAGACTTTTATCCAAGCGAAACCCTATGCCAATGGAAACTGGGGGGCAAGTGTCTATAAGATGCTGATCGCCACCGCTGTTTTCTTGGATGACGAACCGTTATACAATCAGGCATTAGACTTGTTTTACCATTCACCCGATAATGGTTCTCTTGCCAACTATATCGCCCCAGATGGACAGATCCAGGAAAGTGGGCGCGACCAGGCACATTGCATGTTGGGCATAGGCTGCTTGTCGGAAATGGCGCAAGTAGCCTGGAACCAAGGCGATGACCTCTTTGCCGCATTGGACAACCGGATCATGAAAGGCATGGAATACCTCTCGAAATACAATCTTGGATATGATGTCCCCTTTCATGTGTGGAAGGACAAGACAGGGCGTTATGGCAATTGGACTACCTTGGGAGAAAGCGGAAGAGGAGTTTTCAGGTCTGTATTTGAACTGACTTATAACCATTATGTTTATCTCAAACATATAGAGATGCCCTATACCCAGAAGGTGTTGGGGCTTATCCGCCCGGAGCGCCAGGGCTTCACTTGTGATAATCCGGGGTTCGGATCCTTACTTTTCTATTTGGGGAAGGGATATCCCATGGCAAAGGAGGGGCAGATATGGGAGAATCCCATGCAGGATTGGAATGGATGGACCGCCTCTGCCGTGTCTTGGCATGCGCAAGGAAAGCAGTTCCTGCTTTGCCCCCCATCATTGTCTATCAGCAAGCGAGGGGTAAGATATGATTCTTCCCGCTATCCTTTTATTGCCGTGAAGATCTCTCATCTGCCCAGTTCTCATCAAGGAAGATGGTTGAGACTCAGTTATAGCGTGAACAGTGCGCCAGAATATTGGACGTTGGACGAGAAAGAAGGTCGTCGCGTAGACAAGGATATTTATGTCTTTGACATTCGGAAAGTACGGTCAAACAACCATACTCCTTTCTCGGATCGTCAGGAGAATGTCACGATCGAGTTGAATTTTGGACAGACAAATGGGGAAGGCGTTGGCATAGAATGGATTCGTTCTGTGGCTGATCTCGCCGAGGTCAAGGGAAAGTAAGTAGGGTCCCTTTGCAGTTCTTTTCATAAAAAGCAAGGGAATAGTTGGATGGTATGATGATTTTAGTTATATTTGTGCCGAAATATAGCTAACCATCATGAACGAAATCATCAAACAATGAAAGAACTGATCAATGGAATGTATGCTTTATCCCTGAGCGGAATGAGACTCCGGTCGATCTTTTTGTCCCTCTGCTTATGTTGTTCCCTGATCCCGGCATGCTCGCAGCAAGCCATGGGGGATAAGGGCTGGGGCGATGTAGGGAATGGATTTTATCAGAATCCCGTGTTGCCTACCGATTGCAGCGATATGGACTGCACGAAGGTTGGGGATGACTATTACGCGATATGCTCAACCATGCAGTTCTCTCCGGGCATGATGGTCATGCACTCCAGAAATCTCGTCGACTGGGAGATCATTGGCCATGCCGTGCGCGATATTACCCAGATTACTCCGGAACTGGATTGGAACAAGATGAACCGGTATGGCAGAGGAGTATGGGCAGGAGCGATTCGTTATCATCAAGGGAAATACTATATTGTCTTCAGTACTGCAGACGAAGGCATTTTCATGACGTCTGCGGATCGTCCCTTTGGTCCTTGGAGCGACCTCACTTGCTTGCGCAGGGAGGCAGGATGGGATGACCCGTGCATGATCTGGGATGAGAAAGGTAAGCCTTGGATGGTTGCGACCTACTATAAAGATCATTATAAGACTTATCTCTTCCGCTTGTCGGAAGACCTGAAATCCATAGAACCGGCGTCGCCACTTTATGTCCAGGAGGGAAATGGACGTGAGGCGAGCAAGCTCCTCTTCCATGAGGGATGGTATTACTTGTTTTACAGTGAGTACACACCTGAGGAAGGACGATACGTGATGGTACGTCGGTCCAAGTCTATGGATGCACCTTTCTCCGAAGTCAGGCGCTTGACGCGAAACACGCCGGGTGATCAGGAGCCGAATCAAGGAGGCATTGTTCAAGGACCTGACCATCAATGGTACTTTTTCCTCTGCCATGGCAAAGGAGGATGGGAAGGCAGAATGGCAAGCTTGCTCCCTGTCACGTGGAGCGAAGGATGGCCCAGGATCGGTGATATCCAGGAAGATGGGATCGGGACAATGGTCTGGAAGGGGACGATGCCCGGGAAGTCGAATCCTTACCCGATGGGCGTCCAGGAAGACTTCAGCAGGAATCGTTTCTCTGAGGCTTTGGAATGGAACTATCAGCCCAGGCCTTCCTATTATTCTTTATCCGCCCGGAAAGGCTGGTTGCGGATGAAAGCCTTCCAACCCTTGCGGGCTGGCGACTTCCTGTCGGTGGGGAATATCCTTACCACTCGTGTCTTTAAGACTCAGTTGAATGAAGCCGTTACGGCCATCGACCTGTCAGGCATGCGCAATGGCATGCACTGCGGGTTGTGCCATTTCACAAAAGAGGCGGGGAAAATAGGTGTCAGCAAGCGAGGCGGAAAGTTATATCTGGAATGCCTGACAGACAATGGGACAAAAGAAATCCCCCTTCGCCCCATACGAAAGATTTGGTTACGGTCGACATGGGGCAAAGAGGGACGCTCTCATTTCTCTTATAGTTTGGACGGGAAGACCTTCTCTACGATAGAGGATGCTTATCAGTTGAAACGTGGATTAGACAGAGGCGACCGGATCGGCTTATATTGCTACACAGATTCCACGGAAGGGGGATATGCCGATTTTGACTACTTGCATTACCAGTTACGGTAATTCCCGTTCTTTATAGATCATCCTCGATCGCCACGCTCTTGGCATAAGCAGTGCTCTTCGCCTCGAAGAAATCTGTCTTCACCATGTTGGCATTGGAGTAGAGAGCCACCCATTTCATGTTCTCTGGCTCCGTGCGGTTATCCTCAAACAGGTAGTCGAATCCCAGACTGTGCCAGCGCAGGTTGCCGAGGTAACGGATATAGTCGCTGACCATCTGTCTGTTGAGCCCTGCTATCTCATCTCCGATGACATACTGACCCCATGCGATCTCCTGCTTGACACCTTCGAGCATCATCTGTCGGTAGGTCTCTACCTTGTCGGGTGTAAACATCTCCGGTTCCTCCTTCTCCAGTTCCTTTATGATGTTACGGAAGAGCCACAGATGTGTATTCTCGTCGCGGTTGATGTAACGGATCTCTTGTGCCGACCCAGGCATCTTGCCATTACGGCTGAGGTTATAGAAGAACATGAACCCACTATAGAAGTAGATGCCTTCCAAGATGAAGTTGGCGATCAAGGCTTTCATCAGCGACATCTTGTCCTGATGGTCATGGAACTCGTTATAGCAGTCGCCGATGAACGTATTGCGTCGGAGTAGGTGCTCGTCAGTCTTCCATTGGTAGAGGATCGCGTTGCGTTCCTCAGGACTGCAGATAGAGTCGAGCATGTAACTATAGCTCTGGCTGTGCACGCATTCTTGGAAAGCTTGGATATGCAGGCATAAGTTTACCTCGTTGGCTGTGATATATTCGCTGATGCAAGGCAGGTTATTGCTTTGCAGGGAGTCGAGGAAGACCAGGAAACTGAGGATCTTGTCGTAAGCCGTACGCTCCGCCTTCTCTAAGTGAGGATAGTCCTTGATATCCTGCGAGAGGTTGATCTCCTCTGGAATCCAGAAGTTATTCATGGCCTGACGGTACCAGTTGCTGGTCCAGGCATACTTGACATTGTTGAAGTCGTTCAGGTTGGTGGTGTTGCCCCCAATCATCCTGCGCAGTCGCAGGTCGGTGTCACCGTTTGGATTAAACAATCCGTTACGCTTGATTGTATCGTTCATATCACATATGTTCTTGATCATTGTTGTTGAAAAGAAAGATTAAGATGCACAGCTTTCGCACTCTTCTACCTCCAAGGACTTGCTGCGTACATAGTAAATGGTCTTGACGCCACACTCCCATGCCAAGAGATAGAGGTTGAGCAGCTTTCGCATGGTGAAGTCGTTGGTGATATACAGGTTGACGCTCTGCGCCTGGTCGATATGCCGTTGTCGCACGCCAGCCGCCTTGATGCTCCATTGCTGGTCGATGAGATATGCCCCCTTGTACATCCAATAGGTTTTGTCGGAGAGCTCAGGGGCGACACGGGGCAGCATGGCTCCTTTCTTTTCCTCCAGGAAGAATCGCTTCATGACAGGATCGACGCCAGCCGTGGTGCCTGCAATAATGCTCGTGCTGCTGGTTGGGGCGATGGCCAAGAGATAGGCATTGCGCATGCCCTGCCTTGCCACCTTCCCTTGCAAGGCTTTCCAAGGATCGGATGAATACCCCCGTTTTTCGAAATAGGCTCCCGTCTGCCAGTCACTCCCCTCAAAGAAAGCATAGCTTCCCCGTTCTGCAGCAAGGTCACTGCTGGCCTCAATGGCAGCGAGGTTGATGCGCTCGAAGACCTCATTGGCAAAGTCCAAGTGTGCGTCACTCTCCCATTTGATATGCCTTTTTGCCAAGGCATGGTGATATCCGCTCACGCCTAAGCCGATGCTGCGATAGCGTTGGTTGGTGATCTTCGCGTAGGGAATGGGATAGAAATTGAGGTCGATGACATTGTCCAAAGCCCTGATCGCTGTGGTCACAATCTCTTTTAGTTGATGAGCGTCCTCTAAATGTATATGTCCCAAGGACAAGCTTGCCAAGTTGCAAACCACAAATTCGCCGGGACGAACCGTCCTGACCACGACGGTCTCCCCGTCAACAGCTTTCACCTCTGTCTCTGCTTCCGAAATCTCGCGCATGTTCTGAGCGATCTCCGTGCATAGGTTAGAGCAGTAGATGATGCCTTGGTGAGGGTTGGGGTTCGCGCGGTTCACCGTGTCTCGGTTGAAGGCAAATGGCGTTCCTGTCTCCACTGCCGATCTGAGGATGAGCCGGATGATGTCCTTAATGGTCATGACTCGGCGCGAAAGATGGCGGTCAGCCACGCATTCGAGATAACGTCGTTCCCATTCATCCCCGTAGAAATCCTCCAAATGATAGCCTTTTACCTTCCAAATCTCATTGGGACAGAACATCGACCAGGGCTGGTTGAGATCCTCCTTCGCCATTTTCCAGAACAAGTCAGGATAGCAAACAGCAGGAAAGATATCATGTGCTTTCATGCGGTCGTCTCCGTTATTGGTGCGGATCTGCAAGAATTCAGGAAGGTCCTTATGCCAAACGTCAAGGTATACGGCCACAGCTCCTTGCCTGACCCCTAACTGATCGACCGCCACGGCAGTGTCGTTGACGAGCTTGAGCCATCTCACCACGCCGCCGGCTGCACCCTTGAATCCACGAATACTTCCCCCTGTAGCACGTACCTTGCCGAAATAGAGTCCCATTCCTCCGCCATATTTGCTGACCTGGGCGAAGTTGTCAATACTGCGATAGATGCCTTCCAAGGAGTCAGGCACAGTATCGATGAAGCAACTTGACAATTGATGAAGTGGCTTACGGGCGTTGGCAAGGGTCGGGGTAGCCATCGTAACCTGCAAGAGACTGAGCATGTCGTAGAACTTCCTTACCCATCTCATCCTGTCTTTGGGTTCATTCATTGCCAAATGAAGGGCGATACCTAAGAACATCTCTTGAACAGTCTCGATCACTTGGTGGTCGAAGGTGTGCATAAGATACCGTTTCGCTAACAAGTCCAAGCCAGAATAGTTGATGAGATAGTCCCTGCTGTCGTCTATCCATGTAGCTGCCTCGCTAATCTCCTGTTCCGAATACGCTTGGAGGATGTAATCACCGTAGAGATGAAGGGAGGTGAGCAACCTCACCTTCTCGTAAAACCCACTGATGGCTTCTCTCTGTTCTATGAACTGTATGTCACGGTGCAGTTGGTAATCCATGAACCGTGCCGCGATAAATTCCCATTTGGGAGCCTCTTGGGTGGTGAGCTCCACGGCAGCCATCATGAAAGAATGGAGGCGATGACGCGTGTCGGCGTGCGACTTGCCCATGCCACTTTCCTTCTCAGCCAGGAGAGACAAGGCATATTGAGGCTCTGGAAAATCACGTGTGATCCCTCTTAAGACGTCCTCTATGCCATCGCCCCCCATCAGCGATGCCATCCGCTGCATTAGTTGGCGCTGTTCCGTGCGCTTGTTCCTAAACAGGATATAGCTCTTTGCCTCGGCATAGTAACCATGCTGCATCAATTGCTGCTCCACGATATCCTGGATGCGCTCCACCTCACGAAGCCCCTCGTCTTTTGTGAGCATCACCTCCACAGCAGCCACGATTGCCTTGATGTCATCAGGATCCGCAGCCTTTCCTGTGGAGAGGAAGCTCTTTTCAATTGCCCTCTCTATCTTTTCTCCCTTATAAGGTTCAGAAGTACCGTTGCGCTTGACGATCAGGAAGGAAGTCAGCGCGTCCTTCATGTAGTTCTCTTTCATATTGTTGTCCTTGATTATAGGAATTGCAATTTGTAATTAATCCTATCTTGAAAATAGTCTTGCAAAGGTACGATTAAAATATCGTCCCTCAAAATATAATTGTGCTTTTATTTTGTATTTCTCTCGGTTTGCGCTATCTTTGGATAAGATAGGCTGTGCCTCGGAAATAAAAATAAAACACGTTTTATTTTGTATTTCTCTCGGTTTGCACTATCTTTGCGGGAAAGAAAGTCTACATGGAGCATAAAGACCTAATGAAATATCTGGTCGTTTTTCTCTACTGCGTCCTTCATACAGCCTTTGTTTGGGCTGATATTCATGATGACGTGTTGCATGTGATACGGCGTGAGGATGGTCTGATGGGAGACAACGTCTCTCGAATCATCACGGATCATAGTGGGAGAGTATGGATTTCCACGAATCAAGGCGTTAACATGTTCAACGGGAAAAAGATGGTTTCCTATAGCACGTATGTGGGACGGAGTAAGTTCAATGGGGTGGGAGCCATCTGTGAGACTTCCGACAGGTCGATTTATGCTATTTCCATTGATGGGATCATCGTCCTTAAATATGGTTCCAAGAAATTCCAACAAGTCTTGAAAGATATCGTGGGACCAGGATGCTTGTTTGCGGATGGTCACCTATTATATATTGGAGGTAGGGAAGGATTGTTCGTCTATGATGGCAAGCACCTGAAAAGGATCACGAATAATGCATCCCGGATGAGCCTGGATAATTCCGTACGCCAGATTCTCAAAGATAAGAAAGGGAAATTATGGTTCTTGACAAAGTTTGCAGTGAACATCTATGATCCCCGGACATCCAAGATCAGGACGATTTTCATTAAGAACGGTTTGCCTGACCGTACCTCTTTTGGTCAGTTTGCTATCTACGGCGGGAGAATCTATTTGGGTACAAAAAACAACGGGCTCTTTATCTATGATATCCAATCCAAGAAATTAGAACACGCCAATGGCATCGGCAATATTATTTCCTCTATCTATGATTGCCAGGATGGGAAGATCTGTATCGCGACAGATGGTTCTGGAGCCTATCTCTATGATATGCGCAAGGATCGTATCATCCAAACCTTCTCAACCCAGGACGTCGGGGCATGTAAACTTCCTACTGATGCCATCTACTATTATGCAAAAGATAGCAATGGGGTAAACTGGTTTGGCTTGTCACGGTATGGCATGGCTTACTCCTATCATAGTGAACCTTTTTTCAAGCCTTTTGCGTACGGTTCTTTCACAACGGATGGCATGGATGTCCGCAGTTTTCTGAACCATGGCACAGAACACTTGATCGGTACTCTACGTGGATTCTATTACATAGATGAGCGAAGAAAAGTAGTCAAGTACTTTTCACCTGAGCAGTTGGGAGATGCCCATATCGTCATAAGGATGATCTATTATCAGGGACTGTATTATATAGCCACTTTCGATGGTGGATTGAAGGTCCTTGACCCAGTCAACTTACATCTGAAACCTCAACGACTAAGCCCTTTGCTAAATGCCAAAACCATTTCGTCCTTAGAGATATCCCCTCATGGAGATTTGTGGATAGGAAGTACGGAAGGCTTGTTCGTTCTGGCTAAGGATGGGAAAGTAAGACGTTATACTGAGCAGAATTCCCATATTATAGGCGGGACGATCAATAGTATCTTGTTTGACAGGAAAAACAATGGCTGGCAGACAGGTGCTGATGGCATTTCCTTTTTCCTTTCCAGTTCTCAGGATTTTGCAAACAGTCATTTTCCTAAGGGATTCTTCCATCATGAGGCAAGGCTAATGGGAAAGTATGGGCACGAAGGCATGCTCTTTTTCTACAATAGGGAGAATATTTTCTATACAGATGCCTTGATGAGCAAGTTTGGGAAACTCTCCATGCCTCCAGGCTTAGCGGATGAGCAGATCTATGATTTCTTGGATGATCAGAAGGGCCATTACTGGGTGGCGATGGATAAAGGACTGTTCCGTATGGATTATTCCATGAGGAATGTCTTGCATTTCAGTTTTGGAGAAGGACTGAGAGGTAATTTGATTTATGGGATGGAGATGGACCAGAAAGGGAGACTCTGGTTAGCAACATCCGATGGACTGGTCGTTGCTCATCCCTCTGACCTTGAGCGATGGACCCGGAAGGCTAAGTACAAAGTCTTGCTGTACGATATCATGAAAAATGGGACTCCTTTGTTAAATCGTGAGGAGATGGTTGCCAATGAGGAAGGGAAGCTTTACGTGACCTGGAATATCGTTTCTCAAGAACTGAGGATGACACCCATTTTGGAAGATTATGCAAAGCCCTATGGTCGTATTTATGAATACAGTACCGACCATGGTGATCATTGGGAGATGATGGAAGATGGGAAAGCAATTATCATGAAGCATCTCTTCTTGGGCAAGCATCAGTTGAATATCCGCTTGTTGGGTGCCCCGGGAACTGAAAAGACTTATTCTGTCTTCGTCGTACCTTCTTTGCTATTTATCTTGGAAATGATCTTGATGATAGCGACAGCCGTTTTATGGTTCTTATGGCATCGGTACCATCGCAATACCAAGGTCTTGTTGACAGAGCGTAATGACATTGAAGAGGCTTTGATTGAAGTAGAACAGGCACAGCAGAAGCAGGAAACGCCCAAGTACCAACGCGTAAAACTGGATGAGCGCGAATGCGCCGAGATCGTTGCTCGTATGAAGAAATACATTGAGACGGAAAAAGTTTATACGAATCCAGAATTGAAGATGAGCGACCTTGCCGAAACCTTGCATTTGTCTTCCAGTAAATTGAGCCAGATTTTCAGTTTATATCTAAAGGAAAACTATTATGAGTTTATCAATCGCTATCGTCTGGATGAGTTTAAGCTCCTCCTTGACCAGGGAGCTTATAAGAAATACACGATCACGGCATTGAGTGAACGATGTGGATTCAAGAAGTCTAGTTTTTATAGTACGTTCCGCAAGGTAGAAGGAATGACACCGGCTGAGTATTTGAAAAAGCGGAATATCAGTGTTTAACATACTTTATTAAGTATATCTTGCCTTCCATTCGTATGATGATAAAAGAAATGTCTTATGAAGCGCAAGATCGTTTTTGTCTTCCTTGTTTGCCTGTTTCCATTGCTTTCCCCAGCATCCGAGACAGAAGACCTGAGAAAGAAAGTTGATGGTTATCTCATCCAGGTAGAGTGCCAGCCCGATTGGCTTTATTCCCGGCTTGCCATGTTTTGGAAAACTCATGCTACAGATGTGTACATCAAGGGAGAGGCCTTTGACCATATCGGTGGAAAGCGGGCACTGTATCCTACGGTGAAGTTTAATGGGACCCGTAGTACGGAGACGCAATTCCATGCCCCCAAGTTGGAGGATGCCATTCCTTACGATGATGACGCAGAAGGAAATATTACCTTCGTCAATGATAGGACAGGTAAGATGGAGAAGGTGTCTCCTGCGAAAACCGGTTGTACGATAGCTTCTTATAACCAGTATATCCTGGGCATCGCTAAGGATGCGGCTCGATTGTACCAGTTGACTGGGGACAAGCGATATGCAAAGATGGCGTATGGTGTCTTTGATGTGTTCATGAAGGGCATCTATGGGAGAAATGTTCCTATTGATATGAACCACGGGCATCAGCAAACATTAGTAGGAATGACCACCTTTGAGGTGATCCATGAAGATGCAATAACTGATGTGACAGAAATTTATTCCCTATTGGGGAAGTATATCACTCATGACAGGGAACTTTATGAAGCTGCCTTGAAAAAGTGGGCGGAATGTGAGATTGCGAATGGAGTCCCGCATAACAACTGGGATCTTATCCAGGCTCGTTATATCCTGAAAATAGCCTTGGTGCTACAGGATGATGACAAATATGCCGATCACCGGGGAAAACAATATTATTTAGACTATATAGTCAACCAAAACAGTATGCGGCAATGGGGGCTAAAGCAATTGGCTGCTTTCGGCTTCGATCAGACCACATATATTTGGTATGAGTCGCCAGGATATAGTGTCAATGTAGTGGGCGACTTCACCGAATTTGCCAATACTCTTGACAAGCAAACAGGTATTGATATCTTCAAGCAGATCCCAGAACTGCTGCAAGCCGTGCTTGCCACTTCACAATACTTGTTTCCCAACCGGATGATCGCAGGTTTTGGAGACACTCATCCTTCTTTCCTGTCAACGCGGGCGGTAGACCAAGTCCTTGACTATGCATCCCGACACCATGATGATCGGCTTTTGGCTCAGATGGACTCGCTGCGAACCGCCATCCTTCCCAATGCTTCCCCTGCACAAATAGGGAAATATGTCACCCCCTTGTTTTATTCTCCAAACGTCTCTTGGCTGGTGCAGCGTAGTGGCATGGATAAGCAGCACGACCTGATGATCTCACTGAATGGGTCCTTAGGCAACCATCAACATGCCAATGGCATCTCCATGGAATTATATGGAAAAGGATATGTCTTAGGACCGGATGCAGGAATCGGAAAATATCTCTATAGCGGACTGGACTATGTTGAATATTATTCCCAGTTCCCAGCCCATAATACCGTTTGCGTGGACGGCATCTCCAGTTATCCGGTTATGATGTCCAATCATGCTTTCCATGTGATAGATCAGGGAGGGCAAGCCGGGAAGACCTATTCTGTTGTCTCCTTCCTTGAGCCGGAAAGCAATGCCCGGCAGCAACGTACCAATGCGATTGTGAAAACCAGTGATAAGGGGGGATATTATGTGGATATCTTTCGTAGCCGGAAAATAGAAGGCGGAGACAAGACTCATGATTACTTCTACCATAACTTGGGACAGACAATGAGCGTGACCCGTGCGGATGGAAGCACCTTGAAGATGCGACCTACTCAGGAACTTGCATTCGCTGGCGGGCATCTCTATGCCTATTCTTATCTTTATCATCAGCAAGTGGCAGAAGAGCCGGGTGATGTGAAGGCTACTTTCGTGACCCAAACGGCAGACTCGTCTATTGTCATGAACTTATGGATGAAAGGTGACCGTAACCGGAAGATCATACAGGCTCTTGCTCCAGAAAATATGGAATATGAGCGAATGCCCCATCAACCCTATGCCATTGAAAAACAGCCCGTCTTGACTTTTATTGCAAGACAGCGGGGTGAGGCATGGACACATCCCTTCATCGCCATCTTTGAGCCTGTCACGGATAAGGAACCGTCGGAGATTGCGTCTGTAGGATATTTCAAACCTAAGAGTACGGACCCCGCAGCGGTAGGCATTATCGTCAAACTGAAGAATGGTCGTACGGATTATATATTCTCTTCCGCAGAAGGAAGTGAGATGACTTATCAGGATATGACTGTGAAAGGATATTATAAAGTGATAACCAAATAACTAAAGAATATATGAAGTCTATTATTTTTCTTGTCTTATGCTTGCTTCCTTTGTCTGTTATGGCACAGAAGGAAATGTTATCCTCCCCCGATGGGAATTACTTGTTTACGTTCGAACAGAGCGGAGGTCGACTGTGGTACCATGTAGAGTATAAGGGGAAAGCTGTCATCCTAAAGAGTGAATTAGGAGTGGATATTGATAACCATCTTGTTGAAAAGGCAATGGGTATTCCCACAGATAGTGCCAAAGTATGGACGGAGGACCTTGTCTTGGGAAGTATAGATCGATTGGAAAAGGACACGGTCTGGCATCCTCTTTATGGAGAATATAACGCGATCCCCGACCATTATCGGCAGATGGTCCTCCATTTGAAAAAAGGAGGCAATGTTGGCAATGCCCATGATAGTGGATATGACAAGCGGAAAGTGTATGAATTGGATATTGTGGTACGTGCTTATAATGAAGGCGTAGCTTTCCGCTACCATTTCCCAGAAGCACAGAATGGATTGTTTATGCATATCACAAATGACCGTACAACGTTCTGTATGCCTTCTGATACAAAAGGGTTCTTTACCGAATGGGCACAAGGACCCTATCAGCTTGTCTCTCTGAGCCATTGGAAAGAACAGGGTGAACGCCCTTTGTACATGGAGCTTGCCAATGGACTGCAGGTAGCGATAGGAGAAGCTTCCCTCAAGGATTTCGCCCGTGGGAAACTGGAACTGCGTCGGGAAAATGAGCTTCATCTGAAACTGTTCGATAGTTGTGATATCATTACAGCCTATGATATGCCGTGGCGGTGGATCATGGTAGGCGAGCGACCGATCGACTTGATCAATCACAAGCAGATCGTCCTCAACTTGAATGTACCAAGCTCATATGAATCACATCCCCAGTTAAATACTTATATCTATCCAGGCAAGGCAATCCGTTCAAGTAAGTTGGAGAAAAAATGGATCCTTTCCTGCATCGATTTTGCTGCCAGCTTTGGTTTGCAATATGTAGAATTGGATGCAGGTTGGTACGGACAGGAATGGAAGATCTCTTCCTCTGCCCTTGCTGTGTCGAGCAATCGTGATTTCAATATGCAGGAGATCATACAGTATGCCCATAGCAAGGGCATAGGCATCTGGCTGTATGTCAACCAGCGTGCTCTTTATTACCAGTTAGATCAAATCCTTCCCTTATATAAGAAATGGGGAGTAAGTGGCATCAAGTTCGGTTTCGTGCAAGTGGGCTCCCAGCAATGGACCACCTGGTTGCATAATGCTGTCGCAAAGTGTGCTGAATATGGTTTGATGGTAGACATCCATGATGAATATCGACCCACTGGCGTTAGTCGTACTTTCCCTAACTTGTTGACTCAAGAAGGAATCCGGGGTAATGAAGAGATGCCAGACGCTACGCACAACACAGTCCTGCCCTTTACGCGTTTTCTCTGTGGTCCCGCAGATTACACACTCTGTTATTTCAACAATCGGGTTAAAAACACCTTCGGACATCAGTTGGCTATGGCAGCTGTCTATTATAGTCCTCTACAGTTTATGTTCTGGTATGACCTTCCAACAGCTTACCAAGGAGAGAAAGAACTCGATTTTTGGAAAGCGATCCCAACAGTTTTCGATGAGAGCAAGGCTTTGGCTGGTGCTCCTGGGGAATATATCATCCAGGCTCGGAGGACAGGGACGACTTGGTATGTGGGTGCCATGACCAATACACAAGCAAGAGACATTACGATTACGACTTCAGATTTCTTGGAAAAAGGCAAGCACTATACGGTAGAGATCTATAATGACGACCCAAAACTGGCAACCCGCACACATGTACGGCATGAGCAAATGAAAATCAAATCAGGGAAAACGATCCGGCTTCATCTCCAGCCCTCTGGGGGTGCTGCCCTTCTATTCAAGGAAATTCAATGATGAGAAAGTTCTTTTTATGTAAGATACAGTTTCTTCTGCTTCTTGTCCCTATGGGTATCCATGCCGTGGGAGTAGGAGGAAGCGGTATGTTCCCATATTCCGTAGAACTACGTGGGTATATCAGCAAAGAAACAGGTAAGTCGCCTGTTGCTTATTTGTGGATCTCAGAGAAGTGCAGAAAGGTGAAAGCTATTATCTTTTGTCAGCAGAATATGACAGAGGAAGCCCTTTATAAGATGCCTTCTTTCCAACGTCAACTCGCCGAGATGGGCATTGCTGTAATCTGGGTGGCACCAGCATTTTCCAACAATTGGGATCCTTCTACTGGGTGTCAGAATATCTTTGAAGAGATGATGACTGGTCTTGCTGGTCAAAGTGGGCATCCGGAAATCGAGCATTGTCCTGTCATACCCTTTGGGCATTCAGCGCAGGCAACTTTCCCATGGAATTTTGCGGCATGGAACAACAGTCGAACGCTTTGTATTATCTCCTTCCATGGGGATGCGCCCCGTACGAACCTTTGTGGATATGGAACGGCCAATGTAGAATGGGGACGCACCCGCAATATTGATGGCATTCCGGGATTGATGGTTGAAGGTGAATATGAATGGTGGGAAGCACGTGTCAATCCTGCCCTCGCCTTTCGGATGATGTATCCTCAGAGTTGCATCTCTTTCTTGTGTGATGCCGGGCATGGGCATTTTGATTGCGCGAAAGAAACTGCGGATTATATCGCACGGTTTATTCGGAAATCATTGGAACAACGCCTGCAGCCCGATGGAACCCTTCGTAAAATCAATCCACAAGATGGTTGGTTGGCAGACAGGTTCCGCCCGGATCTGCCAGGAACGGATGGGGCAGATAAAGGGACGCCCTCTAACTTGAGGGAGCAATATGTCCCTGTCAGTGCTGCCTCATATCGTCAGTATCAGGGTGATAAGCATGATGCTTTCTGGTACTTTGACCGGGAGATGGCTCTGTTGACGGAAAAACGTTATCAAGATACCTATGGAAAGAAATTACAATTTGTAGGCATTGAGCAAGGGGGATCATTGTTATCGTATGACACGTCTGTGCAAGGCGGAATGAGAGCCGGCTTCTTGCCAGAGAAAGATGGGATTACCTTTCACCTAAAAGCGGTCTATACGGATGCATCGCATCAGCAACTGTCTCTGGATCATGGAAAGGGGAAGTTGCATGTCGAGGTGATTTGTGGACCAGTCCGCAAAATCAATGATACCACCTTCCGTATTTATCCTTATGAGGCGGGATGGGATAATTCACGCCGCTCCTTCAGTATCTGGTTGGCAGCTGTTGCCGATCCGGATCAGAATTATAAGAGGGCAGTACAGCCCGTGAATATTTTACTGCCCCATGATATCATGGACAAATTGAAATAAAGGACGACTATGAAAAAAAATATCATTGCCGCAGCATTGTGCTTCTTCGCGTTTACATGCCAGGGGCAGTCCTTAGACGTGGAAAAGCAGTTAGCGTATTGTAACCGACAAGTACATCGTGCCCTTCAGGAATTACAGCGGAAAGACGGTTCATACGATTATACCATGGAACCTCGTAATATATTGAAAGGTGACCGGCAACCAGGTTGGAACTGCCGCAAAGCATCTGCAGAAGAATGGTGTTCTGGATTTTGGCCAGGCATTCTGTGGATGGATTACGCCCTCAACGGGGACGAGAAGGTGAAAAAGGCAGCAGAAGGTTATACGGAATCTCTGGAGGGGATTGCCTATCGTCCTATTTATGATCATGACATTGGATTCCTGATGTTCTGTTCCTATGGGAAAGGGTATGCTGTCACTCATGATCCAGCATACAAGCAGGTCATCCTTGCCAGTGCAGATTCTCTTGCGAACCTTTTCAATCCTTTGGTTGGCACGATCTTGAGTTGGCCCAGGGAAGTGGAACCCCGTCATTGGCCCCATCATACGATCATGGATAACATGATGAATTTAGACATGATGTTCTGGGCAGCCAAGCATGGAGGCAATCGACTCTTGTATGATATTGCCGTTGCCCATGCGAAAACAACGATGGAGCATCAATTCCGTCCTGATGGTTCGTGCTATCATGTAGCAGTTTATGATACGATCACAGGCAATTTTATCAAAGGTGTCACCCATCAAGGGTATGCAGACAATTCCATGTGGTCACGTGGACAGTCGTGGGCGATATATGGCTTTACCATGGTATATCGGTATACCCATCAACGGGTGTTCTTGGAATTTGCACAAAAGGTAACTGATATCTATCTCAAACGCTTGCAAGAGACAAGTGATGACTTGATCCCGAAATGGGATATGGATGACCCAGACCCACATGCATCGAAGGATGCCAGTGCTGCATGTGTCGTGGCTGATGCCTTAATCGAATTAAGCCAGTATGTGGGAGGTGAGAAAGGAACCGCTTACAAAGATATAGCCATACGCACTTTGGCACAATTGAGCACGGACAAATATCAAAGCGGGAAACGAAACGTCAGTTTCCTGATGCACAGTACGGGTCATCATCCAGCAGGCAGTGAGATCGATGCCAGTATCATCTATGCAGATTACTATTATTTGGAGGCTTTAAGTAGATTAAAGAGCAGGTAGATGATACGAAACGTTTGTCTAATTTAGATAGACAAGATCGTAAGTAATTGATAATCATATATTTAATTTATTTGGACTGCTTAAAAAATGATATGGCAGCAAATGGGTTTTGAGAACTTGTTTGTTGCCATTTTCTGTTCTATCTTTGCATTGCAATTGAATCAAAAACCGAATAATTAAAAACCGAACAATATGGGAACCGATTACAAACTTCAAAATCGGGACGTCGTTTCTTCTATCTATAAGAGGTACTACGCCGATCTCAAAGCATATCTCATGAGTTATACCCATCAGGGGATGAAGGCTGAGGATATGATTCAGGATCTTTTCCTGAGAGTACTCGACATGGATGTGATCCACGAAGAGTCTGCAAAAGGATTGCTGCTCACCATGGCACATCGTATGATCATTGATGATGCCCGGCATCGCGCATTTGTACGTAGGCAGGAAAGCAAGATTCGTCAAACAGCTTCAGTCTATGACCAAACTTCTATTGTAGATAAGGTAGAGTTCCAGCAGATGACTGCTTACGAATCCCGGAGGCTATTAAAGATGCCAGAAAAGCGTGCGCATGTATACCAGCTATGGCGTCATGAGGAGAAGACCAGCCAAGAAATAGCAAAGCAAATGGATCTCAGTTGTCGGACAGTAGAATCCCATCTTTATATGGCGCGAAAGGAGATGAGGGATTATCTACGCAATATTATTTAAAGTAAGGAATGATTAATTCTCAATTTAAACCCAATAAAATAATGGAAAGAAGAAAACCTAATCTATTGGCTCGAAGCTGCTTCTATTCGTTAGCAATCGCTTCCGCCTTGGCGATGACAAGTGCTCAGGTACTCGCTGCATCCCATGGTACTCCTTCTGTTGAGGCTGTTCAACAGGCGGATGTCGTGAAAGGTAATGTCGTTGACCAGAATGGTGACCCCATTATTGGTGCCACTGTGACCTTGAAAGGTACTAATAAGAGAACGGTTACCGATCTTGATGGGAATTTTGTTTTGCAGGGTGCTGCAAAAGGAACGCTTGAGATCTCTTATATTGGCTACAAGACACAGTTGGTCGCTACCAATGGTACTGGGAAAGTCAAGGTGAAGATGCAGGAAGACAATGCCACGTTGAATGAAGTGGTTGTTGTCGGGTATGGTACCCAGAAGAAGGCTACCTTGACAGGTGCTGTCAGTATGGTGGAAGGCGATGAAGTCCTGAAAGGACGTGCTACAAGTAATGTCGGGACTGCTCTTCAAGGTGCGATCCCTGGCTTGACCATTACTCGTAGTAGTTCCCGTCCAACCAGTAATCCAACCATCAGCTTGCGCGGTGGCATCTCTGTTAATGCAGCCAGTCCTCTTATCTTGATTGATGGTGTGGATGCTTATGCTTGGGAGTTAAACTCTTTGAACCCCAATGATATCGAAAGCATTTCCGTATTGAAAGATGCAGCAGCATCTATCTATGGCGCCCGTGCCGCAGGTGGTGTGATCTTGGTGACTACGAAACGCGGCAAGACTGGTAAAGTGAAGGTTTCTTATAATGGTGCCGTGACAGCCAACTTCGTCGGTAAGAAATATCCTGCGGCAACGGGTTCCGAATGGGCACAAATGATGCTGATGGCAGATCAGAATGATACCAATCATCAGCATGGGGCTTCCTCCCTTTGGGCTATCATGGGATTCACTCGTGATGCTTATGAGAAAGTAATGGCCAATGAGGCATTCGACTGGACCAATGGAAGTACAACCTATCGTATTGATCCTGCCCATGCTGACCAAATCGATGCAGTCTATGGGACTACATGGGGAACCAATCATAATATCAGCGTGACGGGTGGTGGTGAGAATGTCAAGACAGTGACCTCTTTGGGCTTCTCGGATGACCGCTCACTCATTAAGGTGGTGTATGATGGTCAAAAGAAATATAATTTCCGTAACAATACTGATTTCCAGATTGGCAAATTTGTCAAGTTGGAAACAGGCATCAGTTATGACTATAAATACGAGAATACACCAAGCTATGGTATCGGATATGGTTTGCAAGATTTTTATGTATTCCCGCTTTATACTGCCAGTGGTGAGAAGTATTACGACAACTTTGGAGGGAACAATGTATTGGGGCATTTGACAGAAGCAGGAAAGGATAAGTCCAATAACTATATGCTCCGTCTCAGTGGAAAGGCAACTGTAGACCTGAGCTTCATCAGTCAAGCTCTTAAGGGGTTAAGTGCTTATGCCAAAGGTAGCATCCGTCAATATAATTATAACCAGAAGAAGCAACATCACTATCCTCAGTTCTATGATTACTATACGGATGAGGTGACTAACAATGCCCAAAAGGCTTCTCGCAGTAAGAAAGAGGAACTCTATGAGACCAATACCCGAGCATTATACCAGTTATATGAGTTTTTCTTGAACTATGACCGTACCTTTGGAGACCATCACATTGCTGCCATGTTCGGTAACACCAATGAGCTCCGAGACAATTATTCCACGACGGCTTATCGTAGTAGTCAGAATGAGCAAACTCTCAGCGACTTGAATGTGTATGACACAACAACAGATAAGATTACAAAATCTGAATCTTATAAGTGGTCATATGTTTCTCTTGTCAGTCGTTTAAACTATGACTATGCGGGTAAATATTTGTTGGAAGGGACATGGCGTCATGATGGAAGTTCTCGCTTAGTGAAGAAAAATCGCTGGCAAGACTTCTTCGGAGTCAGTGCTGGTTGGAGAATTTCAGAAGAGGCATTCCTCAGGGATATCGATGCCCTGAGCAACTTGAAGTTGAGAGCTTCTTGGGGACAGGCAGGTAGCGTGTCCAGTATCGGTAACTATGAAGCTTATTCTGCCATTTCCACGGGTACGACGATCTATAATGGAACCAAATATGCTACATCATGGCTCTCAGGTATTACGGACGACAGTCGTACTTGGGAAACAGTCAATACTACGAATGTCGGAGTTGACTTTGGTTTTTTGAACAATCGATTGAGTGGAACGTTCGATTATTTCTGGCGTAAGAACAACGGCATGTTGATCAACATCACCTATCCTGCTACGTATGGCGGAAAAGCCCCCTCCACTAATTCTGGAGAGTATAAGACGCACGGGTGGGAACTTACATTGAATTGGCAAGACCATATTAATAAGGACTGGAGCTATCAGGCAGGTTTTTCTTTATCCAATGCAAAGACCAATGTGACCTCATATAAAGGGAAGACTGCCATCAACTGGGGCGTCAACTCCATCGTGGAAGGCAAGCCATTGAATGCTCTTTATGTATTCAAGACGGATGGATTGTTCCAAACTCAGGAAGAGGTAGATGAATACTATGCTCAGATGAATGGAAAGGTCTCTGGTTCCTTGATCAATAATGTGAAAAATGGTACAGTCAATGAACTGACACCGGGTTGCGTACGTCGTGTCGATATGAACGGAGATAACGATATTACAAAGAGCGACCTCTATTTCTATGGCGATACTGACCCTCATTATACCTTCTCGTTGAATTTAGGATTGACATGGAAGAACCTCGACTTTACCTGCTTTTTCCAAGGCGTTGGGCAGCAGTACCATGTGCGGAATGGTCAGATGGGATGTGCCTTTTGGAGTGGTTGGACGAATACCAACGGAACTTTCATTGATAATACTTGGTATGCTGGTGATGAATATGGCTATCACAAGGCGAATACAGGTGCATCGCAACCTCTGATTTCCAGGAACGGAAGCAGGAATGCATGGAACTATAAGAATTATAATGACATTAATGTACACAATGACTGGTATATGCGTTGCAAGCAAATACAACTTGGATATACCTTGCCTAAGACATGGTTATCCCGTACGCCGTTTGAGAAAGTACGTGTATGGGTATCGGGAGAAGACCTCTTTGATATCTCGAATATAAAGGATGGCTATGATCCTGAAAATCAATCGAGTATGGGGACATTCTCGGGTGTAGATGTATTCGCAAGTTCTTTGTCATTTGGACTTGACGTAACCTTTTGATGATGGAGATAAAGATCGTTATAGGAATCGTAAAAAATAGACAATCATGAAAAAGATCAGATATACAATTGCAGCCATCACAGCAATGTTTGCTTTGACAAGTTGCACAGATTGGCTGGACCAGGAACCGATGTCAAATATTACTACGGGCTCTTATTTCAAGAATGCAGCCGAGTTTACCGCTGCTGCAGATGGACTCTATGGTAGTCTTTATGGTTGGGCTGGTACCTTTACCAGTAATGAAATGTTTGGGATCATATTTGACCAGGGAACAGACCTGAATCCTGCTCAAAATGAGGAGCTCTCTGGTACAAAAGGCGTACCTACCAGTGACACTTATTATACTAAGGCATATAAACAACTTCGCAAGGTGAATGATTTGTTGGACCAGGCACAACACTATACCGGTACAGAGAATATTAACAATGCAGTTGGGTCTGCTTATTTCTATCGTGCCTGGTGGCATTTCTTTCTGCTGAAACGCTTTGGTGGCATTGCTTTGATGACCAGCGTCCCAAATACAAGTTCGGATATCGTATGGGGACCACGTAATTCTCGTTATGAGGTCGTGGCTTCTATCCTTTCCGATTTGGATAAGGCACAGAGCATGGTAAGCGCGACAAAGTCATCAACAGCCAATGACGGACATTTGGATGTAGAAGCTGTATGTGCTTTTAAAGCCCGTGTCTGCCTATATGAAGGCACATGGGAAAAATATAATGGTCGTGGGGCTGAGGATCCTACCAATGGGGATGGAACGACATCCGGTGCAGGTACAGCCATGCCTTCCAATTATCCTTCTGTGACAGAATTGCTTACCATGGCAAAAACAGAATCTGCCAAGTTTGTGGCTGGTGGAATCTATGCTTCAGAGTATTCTCTTTTCATGGGGTGTGAAGATAGTAAGATTGATGATTATAAAAACTCATCGTATGAATACCTCTTCCTTCTTGAAAGTGCTACTTCTAATCCTCAGGGAAAAACTAAGGAAGACAATGATGAGGCTATTTTCCGTAAGTGCTATGATTATTCCCAGGCTTTCTACAGTGGGATGAATCTCGCTCATTCAGCACCTTGCGGTGGTACTCGGAAATTTGCGGACATGTTCCTTTGCACGGATGGATTGCCTATTAACAAGTCTCCATTGTTTAAAGGCTACCAGGGATTTGATACCGAATTCCAGAACCGTGATGCACGTATGGCTCAAATGCTGAAACAAACAGGGCACTACTATTGGATGGGCAATAGCGAGCATGGTGCTCCAGCTGACTGGTCGGTAGCTCCCAATGCAGAAAATAACGGCAATGGATGCTCTGTTCCTGATCTGCTAACCTATGGTGCTTATGGCTATACAGGTCGAAAGTTCGTCGGAGAGGAAAAACGTACTGAGTATCAATGCGCATTTGATTATCTGCATATTCGTTTGCCAGAGATGTTACTTACGAATGCAGAGGCTACGTACGAATTGAATGGTAAGATTACAGATGCGGAGTTGGGCAACACGATCAATGTCATCCGTAAGCGTGCCCATATAGCCAACCTGACCAATGCCTTGGTCAGTGACAACGGATTGGATATGTTGGAAGAAATCCGCAGGGAACGTGCCATTGAATTATATGGAGAGGGCTTCCGCTTGACAGATCTTTGTCGTTGGGGTATTGCAGAGAAGGAATTGGCTCGCCCAACTTGTGCTTTCTACGTAAGTTACAATGGCGTCGCGACAGATCTTGCGACATCTGTGAATCCAACCAATCCTAAGAAAAAAATATATGATCCCTCAGTATGGGCTGATAAAGGGTATGTCACGACAGAGGATGCTGACCAATCAACTTATACAGCTGGTATGCCTAAGGTTAAGGCAGGTGCGCTGATCTCGGAAACGGGAAACAATCGTATCTTCTCAAAGAAGAATTATCTACAGCCGATCCCGTCGGATGAGATCGCATTGAATGAGAAATTGAAGCAAAATCCTCAGTGGTAATCTTTTTCCAAAAGCAATGATAAATCATTCTAAATGGATATAAGACAAATCAAAAAAAGGGCGGGGCAGTGATCTGCTCCGTTTCTTTATTGACTTCCATAAATGTATTTTCGTATGAAATGGCTTTATGTAATATTTTTATGCCTGTTTCCAATATTAGCACAGGCAGATACCTTAGTGACTTATCCTGCTCCAAAAGGGGCTCCGCTCAATGATGAGTTCTCTGTTGAAGTGCGTCTTTCTGATGGTTCCTGGAAGAATGTCCCTACTTATGCTTGGAAAGTAGATCGTGTCGTTAGTACCGGGCATCATCCAGAAACGACTTCTGTGGCCAACTTTGACTTCTCAGGTAAGGTAGAAGTGAAGGTTACCTATCGGAAAGGAGCCATTCAGACATTTCGGATACGTCCTTTGTCATACGCAATTCAGGGGTACCGTAAAGATACGGTGATTATGTTCACATTAGATCGTCCTCGTCATCTCTCAATTGAGGTGAACGGAGACATCTTTCATAATCTACAACTCTTTGCCAATGCCCCTTGCCCTCAAGTGAGGAAGTCAAGGAACGTGATTTATTTTGGGCCAGGATATTACGACCTGGAAGGAGATAGTATTTTAGTCAAGTCGGGACAAACCCTCTATATTGATGGAGGCGCTTATATCAAGGGTTGGGCTTCTGTCTGGCATGCCAACCATGCTAAGGTTATTGGGCACGGGATCATCAATCCCGATTGTCAGCATGAAGGAATTATGGTACGCTATTCGAAGAATGTCTTGGTGGATGGTCCTCTCACTACGCAGATCCCTGTAGGGGAAAGTGATTCTGTAACCGTGCGTAATGCCAAATGTATGAGTTGGTATGGATGGGGAGATGGAATGAACGTCTTCGCTTCTAACCATGTTCATTATGATCATGTGTTCTGCAGAACCAGTGATGATTGCTCTACTATTTATTGTACTCGGAAAGGATATCATGGCGGGTGCAAGGACATCTCTGTTCACGATGCTGTCTATTGGGCGGATGTTGCCCATCCGATCATGATTGGGTTGCATGGGGATATTGAGAGAAACGAGACCATTGAGAATGTCCGCTATCAGGACGTTGATATCCTCGACCAAGCTGAGGCACAGATTGACTATCAGGGTTGCATTGCCATCAACGATGGTGATAATATTAAGGTGAAGGACGCTCTGTTTGAAAACATCCGTATTGAAAGCTTACGAAAAGGCATGCTCTTCAATCTGCGCGTCTGCTATAATAAAAAGTACTGTCATGCTCCTGGACGGGGGATCGAGGATGTTATTTTCCGTCGTATCGCCTATCATGGGAAAGAGCCTAATATGAGTATTATCACAGGGTATGATGGCCAACGACTTGTCAAGAATGTCATTTTCGATGGGCTTATGATCAATGGGACGCATATCTCAGACGATATGCAAGGGAAGCCTAAATGGTATAAGACCGCAGACATGGCCAATATCTTTGTCGGTGAGCATGTGGAAGGACTTTCCTTCCAATAAGGAAGAAATTGCCTGAGATAGACAAGAGGTTGACAGGAAATCACCTATTTCACGAAATTCTCTCGAGAATTGACGGTAATACCTATGCTCTTGCGGTGCAAAACCGTACCTATAGGATCAAATTCTCTCGAGAATTTTGTCTGATCTGTTCTCATTTCCTATACTGATCATAATATGGATTGAACAGGAACGTTCTCGTTAAGCCAAATGGGTAGAGTCAAGTTTGAGCTCTGTTATGGCGAGAATAGGTGCGCGAGAAGCAAACCCTTGAACATGCTGTACAGGTATCGCTCAGAGAGACGTAAAGGGTATGGAAAAGGAGGAGCCAGCAGCCGAAGATGTGATGTTGTGGCAAAAATGACGAGTGAGATCGTGTCAACCTCATGTCAACCTTTGTCAACCTCAAAACAGGTTGCAAGCCCGATGTACAAAGGGTTTTGACAACCTGTCAACCTATTTGTAGAAAAAATCACTGTGAACGATAACTACCCTCCAACGCAGCGATATCCTCGCTGTGCCGGAGGAGTATTCCAAGACAGTGCTCAGCACCTCAAGCATGGCGGCCGTGTACGTATGCGCTCGCTTGGTCTTGCCAAACTGGAAGTAATCATAATGAATAAGTTTCTATCTTATTGCAAGTGACTTGTAGACTTGAACATCTTTCGCTAATTCTTGATTTCTTTGAGATAAAAAGAAATAATCCAAGAAATCAGTTGGATGATAAGGATATTTTTCTTAGCTTTGCAAACAGAGCTGTCAACAAGAATCGTCGCAAGGAGAACGGTGGTAAAGCCTTGGTTCCGGGGCTGGTGCCTCAGGTCGCAAGACGGCTCCCGGTGCGATCCCTTTTCTCCCTCATTTCCCATGTGCTGCCAAATCAGGCAGTGGATGGAAAGAAAAGACACTCCATTGTCAACCAATAGCAAAAGGTCTATGCAGCAATCGTCCACATTAGTTTCCTGGTATGCGCTCAAGGCTTATTATAATAAGATAGAGCTCATCATGGAAGTGATTAAATCTCACTGCAAGGAGACTTATGTACCGATGGAGACGGTTCGTCAAAGAGGTAAGGACGGAAAGATGATTGAGACTGAGCGTCCACTCATCCCCGGCGTAGTGTTCTTTAGATGTGATGGCAGTGAGGTGTCTGTCATCCGTGAGCTGCTTACCGACAAGGCTTTCATCTATCATCGTCAGGGACGAGACAAACGGGAACCTGCTCCAATCAGCGACCGGGAGTTGGACAATTTCCGCCGCTTTGTTGACTACAGCGACCATTATGAGCGCATTGACAATCAAACAGTCAATCTCAGCAAAGGGCAACAGGTGCATGTCACTGAAGGTCCATACAAAGGTTTTGAGGGCACGGTCTGCCGCGTCAAGGGCAACCGACATTTAGTCATCGCCGTCACCGGCGTCTGCGCTGTGATGCTGATAGACTATGTCCCCCAGGCTTTTCTGCAAAAGATGGAATAGTAGTTCTATGTTGGGCTACTATTTCAGAGAGACAGATGCAATGACAGAGGACTACAAATCCATGTACAGTGCCTGGCTGCAAGTTATCAAGGACAACTATGCCAAGTTTCCAATGTTCCTTACTACTGTGAGGACTACAACGACTATGTGGATGGAGAGGGTCTCGGATGCAACAAAGGATCTTGGGAGACAGTACAGGCGAAAGGTATGGCTGTGGATGACGCTAAAGCGAAATCCGTCAGTGGCAACTTCATGGAGAACTTAAACCGATAAAATTAGATGTAAACAAGCTGTAATAACCAAATGTAGCATTAATAATTTCGTATGAAAAAATAGTTGATGTGCCTGAATATGATCCCGAGGATGGCTTTGAATTCAAATGGGTAAGTGATATTAAATCAGTGCAGATATAAAAAATATACCATTGTGGATATACAAACATTATTTGAGAATGGAAGGTCTATGACAATTCAATTTGAACTATCCAAGTTGCTTAAAAATAAAGTTAGTAGATGTATTATTAAGGGCATAAGTCAGAAAAACAAGCTATTAGGGTGTCAGATTGAAAAAATATCAGCTGTAAAATCCCAACATGATGTTTCAGAACTTAAAAAGTTTGCATCAGTTCATAAAAAAGAACTAGGGGTTGAACTCTATGAATGCCTTCTGTCTGAAATCAAAGAAATTTCAGATGACTACAGATGGATTAATAGTAAAGAAGGACTCGTTATTCAAAAAATAGAAGATTGGATAATAAATGTAAGAAAAATAGCAATAAAAAATTTTCCAAATATTCCCATTTATATAGGTCGTAGCAATTGGGAACCTAGAAAAATAATTATAGGAATTTGTGTAAAAGATACAATTTTAAGAAATTGTATAGAAGAGTATTTTCAGAGTTTATCTCCCCCAAGTCTTGTGGTATTTCCAATAAAAGAAAATATGTTTGATTAATATTAGGTTCTCCATGACGGTCTTGAAGTCAAACTCCATACGTTTTGCCTTGTAGTGTTAATCATCATTCGACAGAGGACTATATGTAGCTATATTACTTTTTGTTTTGTCTTCTCTGTTTTGGTTACATCCAAATATTGCGGTAATACTCCAATTTAGGAAATTTTAAAATATGGAAACAAAATATTGTAGAATTTGTGGGTATAGATTAGGTTTTGAGCCATGGGGAGATGACAAAAAAACTCCAACCTATGAAATATGTCCTTGTTGTGGTGTTGAGTTTGGTAATGAAGATTGCACCATGAAATCAATTAAGGAGTACAGAGAGAGTTGGATAAAGTCTGGTTGCAAATGGTTTGACCCGAGTAAACGCGCCACAACGTGGTCATGGGAGAATCAGCAAAGACATATTCCTAAAGAGTTTAGATAATTATTTTCGGTAATACTCCAGCTGTTACATCACCAATATCGATGATCTATGAAAAACTATCTGAAAATAATGCTAGAATATGGATGTAGCCCTCTATGGGTTAGTGATGATAAGGGGGGTAAGAATCTAGACATTAGGAAGGTAGAGTCATCTTTAGTGGATAAAATAGATATTTGGAACCAATTATATCAAAGCACTCTTAATCAGGAATATCCCCCTGAATCAGGTTTCGTAAATACTATAGAAATGTATAATTTTGAAAAAACTGGTATAAGAATATGGATGGAATTTTCGGATAGATATAGATATTATAATCGAATAAAGATTTCTTATTGGAGCATAGCCCTTAATAGGTTGTTCCTCAATGTAAATGAGTTTAATGTCGAGTTAGATAATTGGTTTAACAAGGTAAATCGGTAACTGATAGATGTCGGTTATCTCCTGTCGCACAAGGAGTGATTTTATCAATTAATTTATATCCCGATCATTGAGGAGCATAACAACAAATAAGATATGCCCTGGCTATAAAATAGGCAAAACTATGATGATAAAAAAACAAATAACGGTTTGCAAAAAAGATGCAGAAATTATAATTTTTCCTGAATCTAAAAATGAAATAGGTTTATGGATTGCTCATCCTCCATGTTATGTAGTCTCTGTCAGTGATGTTCGTAAAATGGAAACTATGATAAACGCAGCATTGCAATATAGCAATTCAGGGATACCTGTGAATGCTGAGACTGCAAAGAGCGTATTAAAGGATATGCGTATAAGGAGTTGGAATTCATTATATAAATCGTATAAGATAATTAGTTATTCTATAGCTGAAGATAAAATTATTATCACCCCTTTTACCTATACAAATAAAGGCGTTTTTCCAGATACAAAAGCAAAGAAATCTTTTGAAATAGATGATTGTAACAATGCAATGGGATTAATACTTCGGTTATGATGATATCCAAGTGGGTGTGTTGTCAAGACCTGTTCTCAGCATTCTACCATTGGCAGATATCATATATCTACCATAAAAATGAAGGAGGGTGTACCACCAGTTCTCATGATGATACACCCTCCCGATAGATTGTTCCCTCAGATGGATTTATGCTTTTTCTGTTGCTTCTTGTTGTACGGGAACCGTGTACTTGGACTGTCCTGCATAGAAGCGGCGGTGTGCCTCTTCCTGTCGAGGCATGGAGAAGTTGCTGACACGTTTCAGGTAGCCAATGATGCGGGTCATATAGTCTACATTCGTACTGCCGCATTTGGGGCATTTGTGCAGGTAACGCTTGTCGATATGACCACAGTCGTTACAGATCGTGTTCGGGATGTTGAAAGTGAAGTAGTTGCATCCTTCCTTGGCTGCCACACGGAACAGCTGGCGGTACTGAGCCTTTGACAGGTGCTCCTCTAAGTTCATGTGGAGGGCAGAACCTCCTGTCAGGTGCTCAATGTAGGGAGCGCCATGCAACTTAAACTTGTCTACGATGTCCAGACTGTCGTCCTCAACCACATAGAAATAGCTGTTATAACAGTCGCGTGGTACGAAATAACCGTCCTCGCGATCCCATTTGGCATGCTTGACACCTACGTTCTCTGCGGGGATCATCTCGCAGTTGAACATCAGCTCGTTAGAACGGTATTGCTTGTTGTATTTCTCAATGATGCCCAAGATCTCCTGAACGAAGTGCTTGTAGTCGTCATTGGGACTGATCTTCAATCCCATGAACTCGGCAGCTTCCACCAGACCGTTGATGCCGATGGTCAAGTATTGGCGCTTGATATTGATGTAGCCAGCATCAAACAAGGGAAGCATCCCATGTGCCTGCAATTCTTTCAGGTTTTCATTGTATGCGATCTGCACTTTATGGCAGAGGTCAACGATCTCGCCTAAGTACTTCTTATAGTCAAGCTTATGGTTGACGGCATATTGGATGGTACGGTTCAGGTTGATGGTCAGCACGCTCTTCGAACCGGTAGAGACACCGCCAGCCCCTAAGGTGTAGCTAAACCCGTTGTCCTGGATCTCATTACGGAGTCGGCAGCAAGAGCTCAGGGAGTCGGCGTTGTCGCTCAGATACGTGAAGAAACTGTGTCCCTCTGCGTACATCTCTGCGGCAAAGTCTGCCCATTCCTTGTCCTTGCAGTCTCCATTCTCGGTGAGCATGGCCATCGTCTCCACAGGGAAAGTCAACAGCGTCTTGGTACGTTCCTGGTTGAACCATTTCATGAAGCGTTTCTGCAACCAGCTCAGGCCCTCCCAATCGGGCTGGCTTCCATCTGGGAAATAGAAGTTCTCGAACAAGGAATGGAAATAATACTTGTCGTAATAAGAGATATTCCAGAAAACTGCTTGGTAGTTGCGGGCACCGGTTGGTTGGTTCAGGGAGTAGACGATCTGCTCGAAGCAATCGGTGATCACCTTGTCAAGGCTACGTTTCTTTAAGGAAAGGTCCACGATGTCATTGGCATGCTTATAATAGTCTTTCCCGTACTCCTTTTGGATGAAGTAGTTCATGTACATCAGGAACTCTGGCGTGGCACAGGCACCGGCAAGCATGGAGCTGACCATGAACACCATGTTGATAAACCCACCACAGAAAGACTTCAGGTTCGTGGGAGCCGTGGAGTTTCCGCCAATGGATGTCGTCCCGCCAATCAGCCAAGGATACATAGTAATGGAAGCGCAGTAATTCGCGAGGTTCGTCTCGTCATTCTTATAGATAAAGTGATGGGTGAGCTTGTCAAGATACTCGTTAGCCAGTTCCTTCCCATAGATTTTCTTGATTCGATCGGTCAGCATGCGGCGGTTCAGGCGGATGAAGTTTGCCTTAGGCAACTCTCCAATCAACGTGGCAATGTTCTTATGCTCCACGTTGGCATTGGCATCAAACTTCGACCCTGTTGCCGCATTGGCAGCCTCCATATAGTCCTCTAAGAAGTGGAGCTTGGAGAGTGTTTCCCGGTCTTCGGTATGTGCCTGGCGGTAGAGCATGAACGACTTCGCAACTTTATAGTATCCTTCTTTCATCAAAGCTACCTCAACCTGATTCTGGATGTCTTCCACAGTGATATGGTCATGGATGTCCAAATGGCTGACAATCTTGGATACAGCACCGAGGTTGGCAGGTTCATTGACTGAATCGAATGCCTTGATGATGGCATTCATGATCTTGTCCAAGGAGAACTGGTCCTTGGAGCCATCACGCTTCGTAATCGTAAAATTACTAATTTCCATTACTTATGTCTCTTTCCGTTTTAGTTTTACTTTAAACACTTGAAATTGATTCTTCTGAATTACGCTGCAAATATACTGCTTTAATGTCTAAGTTGTTTGTTTTGGATAACTTTTTGCGTGTTAAAATATATTAATCTATTGGTTATCAGTGTGTTGTAAAATAGAAACGGAAAACTTTTGGTTTATTAATGATTTTCTGCTTGACAAAAAATAAAACTTCAATGTGCTTTTTCTTTTCTAAAAAGTGCATGCAAAAGGGAGGACAGAAGAGGGCATTTTTCTCTATTTTCGTGCTTTATATGGGATAATCATGGAGATCAATGATACAGATTGAAAAAATATATTTATCTTTGCAGGGACGAAAAATTGAACCATGCCGATTGATCTTAAGGACTTTAACCAATTCTTTGTGGATTATCAGGAACGACTGATCCATTTCGCAACAGCTTATGTCCGTAATGAAGCTGTGGCTGAGGATTGTGTCATTGAGTCCATGACGAGCTTGTGGTTGAAGCGGGATACCTTGCCAGAAGATCTGAATCTCCTGTCATGGATTCTGACCGTGATCAAGAATAAGTGTATTGACTATTTACGGAAAGAACAGAAGAACTTGCATCTTGACAATTCCGACAGTAGTTGGGAAATGAAGGAGCGGTTGGCAGGCTTGGAATCGTTTCGTCCTGATGAGATCTTTACGCAGGAGATTCGGGATCTTATCGACCGTACCTTAGAGAATCTTCCTCCGCAAACCCGCCAGATTTTTATGCTTTCTGTTTATGAGAATAAGAAGCATTCGGAAATCGCGCAATTCATGCATTTGTCTGTGGCTGGGGTGGAGTATCATATATATAAGGCAAAAGATGCGCTTCGTGTCGCCCTTCGTGATTATCTCCCTGCCATGGCCTTGTTTGTTTATCTATGTTAAAATGAGCATTCTCCATGACAAGAGAGTCTTTGCCTTCCCTAAAATTATCTACCTTTGCATCAAATACCAAATCCATGAATCATGAAAAGAAAACTTGTTATTTTAATCTTGGCGTGCCTTGTCATGGGTATGCAGGCTCAGACAAAGCATGTTACCGATCGCACGAAACTGGCGCAGACGCCTCCGATGGGATGGATGTCGTGGAACCAGTTCAGTAGTAAGATCAATGAGGATCTCATCAAAGAAATGGCGGATGCAATGGTCAGCGGAGGATTCCGTGATGCAGGCTATCAGTATATCTTCATTGACGATTGCTGGCAAGGGGGCAGGGATAACCGCAACAATATCATCCCGGATCCCCAGAAGTTCCCCCATGGCATCAAGGCCTTGGCGGATTATGTCCATAGCAAAGGACTGAAACTCGGTATCTATTCTGATGCGGCACCTTTGACGTGTGCTGGATATACGGCTTCCTATGGTTTTGAGGAACAGGATGCCAAGACTTTCGCTCATTGGGGCATCGACTATTTGAAATATGACTATTGTAATGCGCCCTCCGACCGGGCAACGGCAGAAAAGCGTTATAAGGCCATGGCAGACGCATTGAGCAAATCCGGGCGTGACATTACCTTCGGCATTTGCGAGTGGGGAGGCAGGCAGCCTTACCTTTGGGCTTACCAAGCAGGCGGACAGGTATGGCGCACGACTTATGATATCCGGGACATGTGGAAAGATACCCTTCATCAAGGTGGCATTGGCATCCTCGATGATATCAATCAGAATGCCGACCTACATGCTTACGCAGGTCCGGGGCATTGGAACGATATGGACATGTTAGTGGTCGGTCTCTATGGCAAAGGTGGTCCTTCGAGCGATCTTGGTGGAGTAGGGTGCAATGACATCGAATATGAGACGCAGATGAGCATGTGGTGTATGCTCGGTTCTCCGCTTGCCATGTCCAACGACTTGAGAAATGTCAATGCGGCTACGCGTCGTATCTTGCTGAATAAGGATGTGATTGCCATCAATCAAGACCCGTTAGGGAAAGTAGCAGTACCTAAGGTGCGGAATGATAACTATCAGGTGTATCTCCGTCCTTTGAGTGGCGATCGCTATGCGTTGGCAATTCTCAACATTTCTGATCATCCTCAGCATATCAAGGTTGCGCTCTCTGACTTAGGGCTGGACAAGAAGCGTTACTCCTTCTATGATGTTTGGTCTCATCAGCAGATGAAGTCGGGAAACAAATGGGGTGGTAAAGTGCTTTCCCACCAGACGAAGGTTTTTATCTTGAAATAACTTCTAATATGTCACAGCAATAGGTAGGATCTACCCCTGCCTATTGATCCCGAGGTAACGATTCGACAAGATGCATACGCCTCGAACGGATCTCGAACGGTTACCGAAGGAACCGCACGTTCAGTTAACAGCCCCATAGGTCTCTTGTTCCATATATGTTTCAACATGGGGCTGTCAAGAACGGGTGTCCTATTTCTCCCTATATTCCTTGGGTGTTACTCCCGCGAGTTTCTTGAAGAAACGGGAGAAATGCTGTGGATATTGGAAACCGAGGTGGTCGGCAATCTGCGAAATGCTCTGTGATGGGTCAAGGAGTAGTTGCTTGCTCAACTTAAGAATGTGCTGCTGGATATAATATTGCGCCGTCATGCCCGTCTCCTTGCGGATGAGGTCACCGAAATAGCCAGCGGAGAGGCAGGCCTTGTCTGCGAAGTAGGCAACTGAGGGCAAACCGCCACTCACGGCGCGGTCCTGTTCGAAGTAGTCTCTGATGTTGCGCTCGAAAGCCGAAAGGACATCAGAGTTCTCTTTGTGGCGGGTGACGAACTGCCGGTCGTAGAACCGTTGGCAGTAGTCAAGGATGAGCTTGATGCGGTCGGTGAGGATTGTCTGCGAGTGCTTGTCGACGGGCTGCTCCATCTCGAAGCGTATGGAGTTGAGCGTGTCGGTATACATCCGCCGCTCACGCTCGCTGAGATGGAGCGACTCTGCCGAGTCGTAGTCGAAGAAGTGATAGCCGCTGATGGCCTTTCCCAACGGCGTACCGAAGAGCAGGTCGGGATGGAAGAGCAGACCTAAGGTATGCGACGGCATGCGGAGCTGCTCCTCTGTCATGTCCACGCGCACCATCTGTCCCGGTGCGAAGCTCACGATGGTACCGTCCTGATAGTCGTAGAGCTGACGACCATAATGCAGCGAGCACTGTATGCCATCCTTCAGCCACAATGCATAGACACCATAGCGGAAGGAGACGTGGTTAGGCATTTTCGTGGCTTCCGCCAAGTCTACCACACTCACTAATGGATGTAGAGTCTCAAAGCCATACATCTTATTATATGTATCGATATTGTCGATAGGGATAATCGTTGTGTCGCTCATATCTGTCTGTCTTTATGTTTCTACCTACAAAATTAGTTGAATTATTCTATTTACGCAAGGGCAAAGACACGATTTCAGCAATAAGGGTTATAGCAGCCATAATCGAGGTAATGCCCCCACTGACAATCTTTCCATGGATTTGTGATTTTTGCCAACTCTAATTGACCATACTTCCCCGTGCTTTAGCGCAAACTTTTTGGAACGGATTCCTAAAACTTTGCATTCCCGACTACTTTTCGGAACGGATTCCTAAAACTTTGTATTTTTCGATACTTTTCGGAACGGATTCCTAAAACTAAAACTTTGTATTTTTCGATACTTTTCGGAACGGATTCCTAAAACTTTTGCTATCTTTGCGCCAGAAACAACTAATCATGCACGACTATGGAGAGAATAGAGCGCCGAGAATATCTCAGCAAGCTGAAGAGATTTAGAGCCAAGAAACTGATAAAGGTCATTACTGGTGTTCGTCGGTGTGGCAAGTCTACCCTCATGGAGATATACCGCGACTGGCTGATCACCCAAGGGGTGAGCAGCCAGCGCATCGTCTTTATCAATTTTGAAGACTACGATTATTTTAGTCTCCGTGATCCCCGAAACCTCTATAACTATATCAAGAAACTGCTCTCTGATACCGAGATGACCTATCTCTTCTTTGACGAGATACAGCATGTGAAGGACTTCCCAGATGTCATCAATAGTCTTAATCTCAAGCGTTATACAGACATCTATCTCACAGGGTCCAATGCTTATATGCTCTCCAGTGAGCTTGCTACGCTACTCTCCGGTCGATACGTTGAGATACCCATGCTCCCGTTGTCGTTTAGAGAGTATGTTGAGGCTATAGGCGGGCAAGACAACTTGCAGGACAGTTACAACCGATATGTCACGAATAGCAGTTTCCCCTATACACTGGAATTGGATTCCACCGAAGAGATATCCAATTACCTTGATGCCGTGTACAATACCATTGTGGTGAAGGACATCATGACGCGCCTGAAGATCCAGGACGTGACGATGCTGGAGAGTGTCATCCGTTTTGCAGCAGACAACATCGGTAACATCCTCTCGACAAAGCGTATCGCGGATCTTCTGAAGGCAGAGGGCAGGAAGATAGACCAGAAGACGGTGGAGAAATATATGCATGCCCTCTGTGAGACATTCTTTCTTTACGAGGCCAAACGCTACAATATCAAGGGGCGGCAACTGTTTAAGTCGCTCAGCAAATACTACCTTGTGGACATTGGGCTTCGCCGGATGCTCTTGGGCTCAAGAGGTTTCGATGTGGGAAGAGTTCTGGAAAACGAAGTCTATCTTGAGCTCCTGCACCGTCACCGGCAGGTGTATGTCGGCAAGAACGATCAACTTGAGGTGGATTTTGTAACTATGAATCCTGATGGCCTTGCTTATTACCAGGTAGCCGCCACTGTCAGAGACCCTGC
>ONBG01000039.1 GCA_900316015.1 uncultured Prevotella sp.
CACCCTGCCCATAGAGCGCGTGGACCGCACGCCGGTGGTGTTTGAAAACCGCCAGCTCGGACTGAAGCTTGCCGGCATCCTCTTCCATCCCCGAACACTTCAGACCGACAAAAAGCTGAAGGCCGTCATCATTGGCGGGCCTATGTACAGCACCAAAGAGCAACCGCAGAGCAACTACGCCGTGATGTTGGCTGACAAGGGCTACGCCACGCTTGTGTATGACAACAGTTACATCGGTTCCAGCGAGGGCCATCCGCGTGGACTGGAGAATCCAGACGTGAAAGCCTCCGACCTGCGCAGCGCGGTGGACTACCTCACGACACTCGACGACATCGACACCGCCCACATCGCCGCTGTAGGCATCTGTGGCAGCGGCAGTTATCTGCCTTACGGTGCCAAGGACGACGCACGGGTAAAGGCAGTAGTGAGCATCGTACCCTTCACGGTGATGGACCGGATTATCTCCACTCCTGACTCTGTGCTGCTGCATGACAAGGAAATGTATGAGAAGACGGGCGTGGCTCAGCGTGTAGACCTTACGGCGGGCTCACCCGGCGAGGCTTACTATCGCAATGCTCAGCGTGGAGCCCCCCCCAACTATGTCAATGCGGTGTCGTGGAGCGCGCTGTCGTGGCGTCACTTCCATCCCACGCAGTTCATCCGTGAGCTCCTCCAGCCCTACCTCGTCATCATCGGCGAGAATGCCTTCTCACGTTTGGGTGGACAGCGGATGTACGAGAATGCGGGCTCAGCGCATAAGTTCCTCCACGTCACCAAAGATGCCACCCATTTCGAGATGTACGATGGCGACAAGTATGTGAGGGAGAATGTCGCAGTCATCGCTGACTTCCTCGAGAAGTATCTGTAGACTGCAATCGGATAATATATCCCTAATATCCGCACCACAATAGTCTCTAATATCTTATAACGTCCTGAGCAACAAAAAGTTGCTCAGGATTTGACCATGTCAAGAAAATCACTTAACTTAGTGGTGCAAAAACAAATTAGCAATTCATTAACACGGCAAGGCAGTTTGTACTTAATATCTACACAGAGCAGAATGCATATGCGACCGTCTTCAAATCTGATTTCGGATAATGAAAGCAGACATGTTGAATTTTATAGCGGTGAGCTCCTATACGCTTTATGGGGTAAGGGGATGTTGTACGCCAAAAGATGCTAATCGAAAGGAAAGGAGCCGTTTCTGGCTACAATTCTCACAAAGAAATAGATTTTGGGTCAAAACTGGCATTACCGACTTCTTGCGGATTTTAGGCTGAATAATTTTATAGTTTATAGCGTGTTTTTTTGTGAGTAGGTTGACAGGTTGTCAAGCCCCAGTGTTTATCGGGCTTGCAACCTGTTTTGAGGTTGTCAAAGGTTGACACGAGGTTGACAAGCTGGAGTTTCACTCAATACAAAAAAGAAGATGTACCATCCAATAGAATGATGATACACCTTCTTTTTTATAAGAACGTCAGGTTTATTCCCATCCAGGATTTTGCTTCAACTCAGGATTAAGCACGATCTCTGTCGTGGGAATTTGATAGAGATAGTATTTCTCTAACCATCCTTTCCCTTCGGTAATCGGGTTATTGAAAAGGAATATATATCCTTCTTTCAAGGATCCATTCTTTCCATCCGATTGACCTGTCTGCGGATTGTATAGCGTTAAACCGGAAGCCTGTGCCTTGGCTTTCGTAACATGGATGCCAAGCGTAGGACGATTCAAGAACCAAGGTGCCATTCTCCATCTGCGCACATCGTAAAATCCGAATCCTTCTCCCATCAACTCTACGATACGCTCACGTCTTATTTCCCACAGGATAGGGTCTACCAGCTTGCCTTCTGTATTATCCTTAGGATACCAGCGTCCACGATTCGGGTCGAAAGTCTCATTGATATCAGCGACAATCATCTTGGCAACCCCGGCACGATCGCGTAACTTATTGATGGTAAGGTCTGCTACGTTTTGGTCAAATGAACCTAATTCATATTTTGCCTCAGCTTCATTCAACAATACTTCCTCAATCTTAAAGATAGGCTTGTCAGATACGTTCAAGGCTCCATTGTTGAAATTATGTTCCCAGTTGTCTGTGTTCTTCCAGAAATAATAGCCTGATCGACAACTGACGAATGATCCGGTCCCTAACCTTGGGATCTCAGGAACTAAGTTCGCGCCCCAGTTTTGGTCGGGCAGTCGTTTCATTCCAACACCTGGGTTGCTGCACGACTCGTTCTTTCCCATGATGTCGATATATTCCCTATCTGCAGGATTTGAGGTGAAGTGCCAAGTACGATAACCTTCAGGGCCTGTACCAGCTGCAACTTTATAGGGAGGGAGCACATTATGATAGAGGCGAGGATCCCTATCACGGAATTCTTCGTACATGGTCTGGTCACCATGATAGCCAGAGGAGACATTTGAAATAGGCTTTCCATTCTTCATCAGGAAGAGGTTCACCGTATTTTTGTTCATCTCGACATAGTGTGAAGAGGTTCGCTCGATCTCACACATATTGTGTTGTGCCAAGTCAGGGACGTATTGCTTATAGAGAATGATCCCAGGGACCTTGCTTAAGTCATCAGTCGTCCACATTTCACCATATCCAGAAGCGGGTTGTCCGTCTGTTCCCTGATAGAGAGTAGGGTACTCTTTCATCAAGATCTCAGATGCCCGGACGCTCTCTTGTAGATATCCTTCGTATTCTCCCATATCATGATACTTACGCCAAGTCCCTTCACGGAGTCCGAAGCGTGAGATCAGGGCAAGGATGCAATCTCTGTCTATCGTGTTAGCTCCATCTTTGGCTTTGAAGTTACCGATATTCTCCTCCGCCCATTTCAATCGTTGCATAATGGAATCTGCTACGATCTTCCTGTCAATACGTGGTCCATAGGCCTCTTCGTCATTTTCTTTGAGGACCTTATTCACCCAAGGCACATCTCCGAATCTGCTGACGAGTTCTATGTACCAATAGGAATGAAAGAAGTAGGCTACGGCGCGCCAATGATTCTTTTCAGCAGCAGTCATACTGCTATTGCCTAAATGCGAGAGCATGATATTTGTCCTACGCACGTAGTTGCTGAAGTTCCATCCATTGCCGGATGCTACGCTTGAGACGGTCTGGAAAGCAAAGCGGTTAAAGCCACTGGTATATTTTGATTCCAGATATCCTGCGTCCATGTCGCTTCTATATTGGCCGCTCTCTCCCCAAGAAGCAAGGGAAGTCCCAATCGTGCCATCATTGAAAATCGCATAACAAGGCCATAAGAACGACTTGAAGTTATCATATGATGTAAAGGCATTATCCTCTGTGAGATCAGTCTTTGGCAATTTTTCTAAGAAATCATCATTGCATGATGCGAAAGCAAATGCCAACAGGATAAGGGATAATAAATTTATCTTTTTCATTTGATTCAGTTATAAGAATGTTAAAGTGTTACGTTGACTCCAAAAGAGAAAGTCCGCTTGGATGGATAGTTCCAACTGAGAGTTTCTGGGTCTATGCCTTTCTTGAGAGATGTGAAAGTTGCCAAGTTCTCAATGCTCATAAACAACTTGAGCTGATATAATGACAATCTGTTGATCCATGACTTCGGGAAGGCGTAAGATAGTGTCATATTCTTGATCCTGAGATAGGCTGCATTGGACAGGAAGCGATCGGAAACACGATAGTTGGAGGACATATTGGCATAGTCACCATAGATCCTTGCGTATTTCGCTCCAGGATTTGCACAGGTATAGTCCCCATTTGCTTCATCCACTGGTTTCCAATAATTCTCAAGACCTTTGTATAGGGCGATGAACTTATAGTCGGAATACATGGGCAATGTCAGCGTATTGGCTATCCAAGCATCCCGTTTTCCTGTTCCTTGCATGAACAGGCTAAAGGAAAATCCTTGATAAGAAGCACCTAAGGTGAGTCCAAACAAGTAGCGGGGGAGGGAATTCCCTATGCGCACACGGTCACCAGGATTCTTTAACGTGTTGTCACCCTGCGTGATCAGGTTCGTACCATGGTCGTCATCCATGAGGTTCTTGAACTTGATGTCACCTGGTCGAGGATTGATGCCATCAGGTTTGGAGATACCTTCCTTCAGCTTCCAGCTCTTCGTATCCTCAAAGTCGTCAACAGTGTAGAACCCATCATACTTGTATCCCCATATTTCTCCTAATTGTTCGCCCTCGTAGTAACCGGACAGTAATTTCGATTCATTTGAGTCATATTTAGTGATCTTCGACTTATAGTCAGAGAGATTGAGGTTAATATTATATCTTACTTTACCGATTTTGTCATGCCATCCGGCACTGATCTCCCAGCCACGCGTCCTCATGTCTGCCGTATTTTGATAAGGTGCCTTAGCTCCTATGACAGCAGGCAACTGCATTCCTGGGGCTAACATCCCATTCGTGTTGCGTTGATACCAATCAATCGTGGCTGTCAAGCGATTGTTCAGGGCAACGATGTCAAGACCAAAGTCAAGGGTATGCACTTTTTCCCAAGTAAAATTGCTGCTGACCAGTTCTGGCAAGGTCGTCACTGCCGTCGTATACTGTCCGTCTATCAGCCAGCCACTGTATTTGTTATTGATCGTCATAGTGGGCACGAAAGCATACGGAGAGATGTTCTGATTCCCGATCATTCCATAAGAGGCGCGGAGTTTCAGTCCATCCAGCCATTTGCGTGTCGTTTTCATGAAGCTTTCTTCTGCAATATTCCAACCTGCAGATACGGATGGGAAGAATCCAAACCGATGGTCCTTAGGGAATTTGGATGACCCATCATAGCGTCCGTTGACCTCCAAGAGGTAGCGTGAGGCGTAATTGTAGTTTACTCGGAAGAAGCCTCCACGGACGGAATAGTCTCTGTAATTGTCTTTTGCAATCAGTGTGGATGTGCCTCCACCCAAAGAAGGTACTTCGATGACAGCTTGTCCATAAGATGTGTCTACCATATCGTCATAGGAACTTGATTCCTGGTTGAATCCTGCCATGAATTTGAAATGATGGTCTTTCAGGATATCCAGTCGATAAGTACCATAGATATTGAACGCATTATAGTTGGTTGTGCTCTTTTGTTTCTGGAGATAATCTAAGGTTGGAGTCGTGTCAACACCACCTTGTACCGTTGTATACTTCTGGGATCCTGTATACCATGAATAGTCATAATCCTTCCGGTCATACGTGTATTCCACATTGACATCGAAGTTCTTAAAGGGCTTGATGATGGACCTTAGGAAGATCCTGGGATTGCTATTCAAGGAACGGGAGGCATTAGACCATTGTATCTGGTTGTAAGAAGTGAAGAAGGGAACTCCCGCACTTTGTTCCTCAATCTCTGCAGGCATGGTTCCTTCTGGATAGAAGGAGGGCAGACGGGTCGAGTAAATGGCTCCAAGCGCAGAAGAAGGCAACGTGCTCTTGCTACGCGCATAAGAGAAGGTAGCTTCTTGAGTGAGCCAAGAGGTCACATCTGCTGAAATGAAACCGCTGATATTCTTGCGTACGTACTCATCCTTGTTCGTAACTAAGACACCATTTGTAAAGGTATAGCCTGCTGATAAACGATAACGAATGTTCTTTGTGCCGCCCGACGCAGAGATATTGTGCGTTTGCTGGAAGCTCGTTTCCATCATTTTCTTGAAAGGATCGTGCTCATTCAAGAAATATACAGCACCATTCGCATCCTTGTACATTCCGTCACCATACGTCTGTAATGATGACGGGTCCTTCTTGTATTGTGCTAATAGTTCTCGCCAGCGTTTCACGCTTGGAGAGCCAATGGTCCAGTACTGATCACCCGCACTTTCTGAGTAAGCCTCAAGATAGGTATCCAGGTCAACTTGCTCAGGGAGATTGATGGCGTTGCTGAATGCGATGTTGTTGTTATAGTTCAGTCTAAAGGATGAATTGCTTTGTGGATGCTTGGTGGTGATCAGGATGACGCCTCCAGCAGCACGCGCTCCATAGATCGCGGATGATGCTGCATCCTTCAAGATCGTGACCGACTCAATGTCCTCAGGGTTCAACATATCCATGGTCCCTTCTACGTTATCGATCAATACCAATGGAGAGATCGTGGATCCGGAGCCAATTGAATAAGCACCACGCATCTGGAAAGAACGGCTGGCACCCGGGGCATTGCCATTGCTGCCCGCCAATAGACCTGGTGCAACCCCTAATAGGGCATCACTTGCCTTTGTCAGTGGACGGTCGCCTAAGGCATCTTCCATCTTGACCGTGGTCACAGAACCTGTTAAATTCGCCTTTTTCTGGGTACCGTAACCCACGACAACCACTTCATTCAGGGTTTTGTTGTCTTCTTTCAGCGAAATGGACAGTTGGCTGTTTGCGCCTGCGATGACCGTCTTGTCTGTATATCCGACGTATGAGATCTTAAGGTTACTGCCTTGAGCGGCATCAATTGAAAATCTTCCGTCGATGTCACTGATCGCCAAAGTCTTCCCGTTGACACTGACGGTGGCGCCAATGACTGGCTCACCGGAAGGGTCTGTGATCGTCCCAGAGTATCGACGCAAGGATGAAGACTTAGCCTCCTTGTTGTCTTGTTGTGCTTGGGACGTGTGTTTCTTCACTTGGATGACGATAGAGGTAGACGAGACAATCTCGTAAGTCAGTCCACTGCCTTCCAAAGCGGCATCTAAAACACGGCTGACGGGAACCTTCTTCAGGTTAAGGGTTACACGTGGAGCGTTGTCTACCATTTCACTCCGATAGGAAACATGGTAAGACGACTGCTTCTCAATTTGCGCAAAGACTTGTCGAAGGGTCGCTTGGTTGGCGATCACCGTGACGACAGAGCCTTTTGCCTTCACAAAGGAAGTGCCCAGGAATAAGAACAATGCCATGAGCAAATACTGGGCTTTAAGGTTTCTTTTCATTTCTCAATTGTTTTATGTGTATAAATAGGTTTTATGAGGGTTGACGGATGAAAACGAAAAAAGTACCGAGTAAAACGGTACTTTTTTCAGAAAGTGATGAAAATCTGTTGTTCTTTCACTTTGTAATGGAACCCATAGACCAATTGTAGGATGTGAATGGCCTGCTCAAGGTTCCTTGTTGGCAATGTCCCTGTGAAATGATCCAGTCCGATAGGAGCGTGGACGATGACCCTTACGTCATAATAATCCTCTATGCTCTGGACTACTTGTCGGAAGGAAGCATTCAGGAAATCCATCTCGTTCTGTTTCCATGCACTCAGATCCGCGCTTTCTGACTGTTGGAACAAGGTGATTTGTCCTGTGGCATAGTTCAACTCAGCCACTTCTCCAGGATTCACTACCTGGTGATTCTGTGTGCGCGTGGCTGTCATCATGACTTTTCCTTCGTCCAATAATAATTTGGCAGCCGTTTCTTTCGGTCGGGCACGGAGACAGAACTTCGTTCCTAAGACTTCTACTTGCAGCTTTTCCTGGCGGATAATAAATGGACTTTTCTTGTCTTTTGCCACGTCAAAATAGGCCTCACCTTCGAAACTGACTTGCCGGGCATCTCTTCCAAAAAGGGAAGGAAGGTAAAAAAGACGACTGTCATGGTTTAATGTAACCTTACTTCCATCAGGTAGGACAATGGAAGCCTTCTCGCCTCTCCCGGTGACGAAGGTCACTTCTTTGTTCGCTTCCACCTGCCTTTCATGATAAAAGTAATAAGTGGTGATGAACATGAGTGGCAAAAGGATGGCAGATGCTATGCTGAACCATTTCATGAGTATTGTCCGAACCTTTGGCTGGGAGGCAGGGGATGCTTGGTTAAAAGACCCATGAAGACCTAACCGGGAGTCAATGGCTTGCTTCATTTCGGATAGGCGGGGACAAATTGTCTTGATGTCGTTCGCTTCGGAAGACATCCATTCTTGCTGGAGGTATTCCTCTAACTGTTGATCCGTCGTATGCTGCAATTCCTCCTTGAACGCTGGCAACTCTTGGGATGATAGTTGGTTCTCTGCAAATTGTCTTATTAGCTTGTCCATCTGAATGTTCTTGTTCTTTATTGGAAGACTCTCTTTTTGAAGAAAAGTACCGTTAATAAAATAGAAAAAGTAAAGCGACGAGTGCCCCTAACTTCTTTCTTAACTCTTTTATGGCCAAAGACAATTGGTTCTTGACCGTTTGTAGACTCAGTCCTGTCTCTGATGCAATCTCTTGATTTGTCATGCCCTCCCACTTGGAAAGCCTCAGGATTTTCTGTTGCGTAAGGGGTAATTGCTGGATCGCTTTGTACAGTCGCTCAACGAACTGGTCATATTCAATTTGTTCATCCGCTGATTCTGGCGCGATGGCTTCCCGACATTCCAGATAAGTCGCATAGGAAGGATCGTTGACACATTTCCTTAAGGCATCAATGAGCTTATGGCGGCAGATCATAAAAAGCAAAGGCTTGACTGTATCCGTACGCTTTACCCGGTTACGCGATTGCCAGAGGCGGATAAAGACATCTTCAACGATTTCTTCAGCCTCCTGCCCAGACTTGCAGAAACGCAGGCTAAATGCATAAAGGCGATGGGCATATCGCTCATAGATTTCATTAAAGGCTTGCTCAGAACCTCCCGCCATGGCAATGATTAAGTGTGATTCGTCTCTCTTTTCCATCTTCTCTGAAACTGCAAGCACAAATTTACAGCAAATCGTTGAATGGGGCAAACTTTTTTTCTTAATAATTGTTGATATTGGGCATGATGGCGACTTCTCTGATAGGAAGAGTCCTCCTTGGTAGTGAAAAATGCGAATTTGCATCTCGTTTGCAAAAAAATAATTGTATCTTTGCTGACGGTATGAAAAGGCAGCTGTACATATTTCAGTTGATGATGGCAACACTGATGGTGCTGCTGTCTACGGTTGTCTTGCACCATCATCATGAAGAAGGGATCTGTACCGTGGTGGAAACCTGTCGTATGGATGGGAACAAGAACGACAGCCATACCGCTCATCATGGACAGGAGAAAAGCGGATGTGTCGTCCAACTGATGCATCAGTTTGTCGTGAAGGCTTCTTCTACCCATTCGCAGAGTCCCTCTTTCCATACCGTACTTCCGGTTGCGCTGCTTCCCCAATGTTTGGACATCCCCTTCCTCATGGGCTCTTCCTGTCGCTTTTGGGGTGCAGCTATCGTACGGACCTTTTTCGTTCCATATCGTTTCCTTCGCCGGGGTCCTCCTTCAGATGACTAACCTGATGGAAGGATTTCATGTCCTGCATCCTTATCGTTGTTTATATTTTTATTTTTGGGGTCTCATCTCTACCTCGGAGAGGAGTATCCGTCGGGTCAGGGCTATGAAAGGTCCTGGCGTAAAATCATATCATCAATCATGATTCATAAGATCATTTATTATTCTATACATCATAAATTTATGGTGCTGTTGCTCGTCTTGGCGATCATCGGTGGGGGATTATATTCCCTGAGCACCATCAACGTCGACTCTACGCCTGACATTACGAACAATCAGGTGCAGGTGATCACTTCTTCCCCCAACCTTTCTACCCTCGATATAGAACAGTTTGTCACTTATCCGGTTGAGCTTGCCATGTCGAATTTGCCCGGAGTAGAAGACATCCGATCAATTTCACGCTTTGGATTATCCGTGGTGACCGTTGTCTTCAAAGAGAATATGGGTACTTACTTGCCCCGACAACTCGTGGAAGAGAAGCTCAGTGAAGTGGAGGAGCAGATCCCAGAGGGCTTTGGCAAACCGGAAATGGGTCCGATCACGACTGGATTGGGAGAGATATACCAGTATACCCTTGTGCCCAAAGACCCTCATCGGTACACGCCTCAGGAGTTGCGTACGTTGCAGGACTGGGTGGTCAAGCGAAGACTCTCTATGATCCCGGGCGTGGTGGACGTCAATTCTTTCGGTGGCAGCATCAAGCAATATGAGATTTCTCTCAGCAGTGAACAGTTGAACGCTCGCCATGTGACGATGAATGAGGTATTCGAGGCTTTGAGCAAGAATAATGTCAGTACAGGTGGGGCGTACATTGAGAAAGACCATCTGGCAAGCTTCATCCGTGGAGAGGGACTGGTGCAGTCAATGGATGATATCAAAAATATCGTCGTGAAGAACGAAGGGGGAATCCCAATTTTGATCAAGGATGTGGCCGAGGACGTTCGTTTTGGGCATCAGGTACGGTATGGGGCATTCACCCAGGATGGTCAGGAGGCTGTGGGAGGAATGATCCTGATGCTGAAAGGCGCCAACTCCGATCAGGTAGTCAACGCCGTCAAGGACAGGATGAAAAACGTACAGAAATCATTGCCAGCTGATATCCAGATCAAGCCGTTCCTCGATCGTTCCGAATTGATCAGTCGTACGACACATACGATCGCGCGAAACTTGATGGAAGGGGCACTCATCGTCATCTTTGTATTAGTCCTTTTATTAGGTAGTATCCGTGGAGGGCTGATCACAGCATCCGTGATCCCACTTGCCTTATTGTTCGCCTTCATCCTGATGAGGGTCTTTGGCGTGTGGGCCAACCTGATGAGTTTGGGTGCCATCGACTTTGGCATTATCGTTGATGGGGCTGTGATCATCGTCGAAGGGATCGTGCATAAGATCGAGCGTACCATGAGTAAGCGTCCTACGGGCATGGGGCGTGCGGACATGGATCAGATCAGTTACCAAGCGGCATCGACGATGATGGGATCCGCTTTCTTTGGGCAGTTGATCATCTTGATTGTCTTTACACCGATCTTGTTCCTCTCTGGGGTGAGCGGGAAAATGTTCCAACCAATGGCATATACGTTCTCCTTCGCAGTGTTAGGAGCCCTGATCCTTTGCCTGACCTACGTCCCGGTGGCATCCGACCTGCTGTTGCGTCCCCTCCGAAACCAGCAGAATGCCTTCGCCCGTCTTGAAAGGCAACTGAAAATGTTCAGCCAACGGATCCTGGAGCGTATACAGGGTGCTTACCGTCCATTGCTTCTTTATTCCTTGGCGCACAGGAAACTCGTGCTTTCTATGGCTGGTGGACTGTTCCTGCTGTCAGCACTCCTGTTTGGTAGGATGGGAGGGGAGTTCATTCCGAGCTTGGATGAAGGGGATATCGCCATGCAGACCTTCCTCCGACCTGGTAGTTCTCTCTCTGAAACTATCCAACGCGAAAAAGAGGTGGAGCTCTTATTGAAAAGAAGTTTCCCTGAGATCAAGACCGTTTGCGCACGTATTGGCGTAGCGGATATCCCCACTGACCCGATGGGCTTCGATTATACCGACTCCTTTATCATCCTGGAAAAGGATAGAAGCACATGGAAATCAGCCAAGACGAAGGAGGAACTCATCGAGAAAATCAAGGAGAAACTCAATACCTTGCCAGGATTGAACTTCTCTTTCTCGCAACCGGTAGCCCTTCGATTTAACGAACTGCTGACGGGTATACGGGAAGACGTAGCGGTAAAACTATATGGGGAGGATCTCGATACTTTGAATGAGTTGGGCGATCAGATGTTGGACATCATCAGCAAGGTCCCTGGGGCTGAGGATGTATCACTGGAACGTACGTCCGGTCTTCCACAGATCACGGTGAAATATGACCGTAAGAGCATTGCGGCTTATGGCCTTGATATCCAAAAACTGAACAATTACTTAAGCGCAGCTTTTGCAGGCGCACGCGCTGGAGTGATCTTCGAAGGGGAGAAACGCTTTGACATGGTGATCCGACTCGACCCCAAAGAGCGGAGTAGCATTGAAGATATCCAGAATCTTTACGTCGACTTGCCCAACGGAGAACTCATTCCGTTGAAAGAGGTGGCTGATATCCGTTATGCTCCTGGACCCATGCAGATTAGTCGTGACCAGGCTTCACGACGCATCTATGTGGGAGTTAACGTGCGTGGTCGCGATGTCCAGTCGGTGGTCGACGATATCCAGCATCGCCTGGACAAGCAGTTGAGGCTTCCTGTTGGCTACCATATCACTTATGGAGGTGAGTTCCAGAACCTGCAAGATGCCAAGCAACGCCTGATGATCGTCATGCCCATCGCTTTACTGCTGATCTTTATCTTGTTGTATTTTGCCCTCAGGTCGGTCAAGCAGTCGTTGATGATCTACATGGCCGTGCCCTTGGCATGTATTGGGGGAGTCTTTTCCCTCGCTTTACGGGGCATGCCTTTCAGCATTTCGGCTGGGGTTGGCTTCATCGTTCTCTTTGGCGTGGCTGTCCTCAATGGACTGGTCCTCATCAATCGCTTCAATGTGCTTAAGGAGGAGGGAATGACCGACCTTCGCGAACGGGTCATGAAAGGGACAAAAGAGCGGTTACGCCCGATATTGCTGACTGCTACCGCTGCCATGTTGGGTTTCCTTCCCATGGCTGTGTCAGACTCTGCCGGTGCTGAAGTGCAGCGTCCACTTGCCACAGTTGTCATCGGTGGGCTGTTCACGGCTACCTTGCTCACCTTAGTTGTCGTTCCCGTCTTATACACCTTGGAGGAAAAAATGGGTCAAAAGAATAGGAGCCGAAGCAGGGTTCGTGAGAGTTTGCCTGGCGTGATGCTCTTCTTGGTGCTGCTCTTCATGCCTTTGAAAGGGCAGGCTCAGCAGGCTATATCCTTGGCTGAGGCCCAGGACTTAGCCCTCAAGAATTATCCTTCGATGAAGGCTGCACGCTTGAATACACTGAGCAAGAAGGCCTTGCAGCCTTCTGCCTACGGCATCGGAGAGACCGAGGTGTCAACAGGCGGTGAGGAGATCGGTCAAGGTAACGAGTCTATCTTGACGATTCTTGCCTTGCGACAAAACTTTGACATCTTCAGCTTGGGTGCCAAGAAAGCTTATTTGGGGCAACAGACGAAGGTATCAGAGGCTGAGGAGAAGGTCATGGAACGCCTCCTGCGACGGGAGGTGGGCATCGATTACGCGAATGCCTATGTAGCCCGGCAACGAACCCGAGTCTATGAGCATCTTGATTCTGTCTACCAGGACTTTGAAAGGAAAGCTCAACTGCGCTATCAGGCGCAGGCTACGTCGAAATTGGAATACATCAGTGCCCGCAATCAGGCACGGCAGGTGGCTTTGTCACTATTGCAAGCGCGCCAGGATGAACGGATGGCTTTGCAGAACCTGAATAGATGGCTGGGAGTGGGGGCTACATACCTGCCGGTTGATGTCCAACTGAACTTGTCGCCTGTCTTGGTTGACGCTCATCCTTCATTAACGCTCAGTGCTGAGCAGGTCTTGCTGGCTGAACGCAAGGTGACAGCCGACCGTGCTGCCTATCTCCCCAAATTTTATGTAGAGGCTGGTAGCCAGAAAATTGGTTCGAAGATGGGATACTGGACCTATCAGGTAGGGGTCAGCGTACCGCTGTTCACCCGTGCAAGGAATGCTGTGTCCCGTGCTGGACAAATAGAAACGGAAGTGGCGATGACGCGACAGGAGCAGCAACGCATGGAGTTAGAAAACTCCCGACGTACTTTGTCATCCCAGCATGAGAAATGGAAGGCTTCCTTGGCGTATTACCGGGAGGTGGCCCTTCCTATGGCTGAAGAGCAGCAACGGTCAGCGATCCTTTCCTATCAGGAGGGAGAGACGGATTACATCGGCTTCATCCAAAACATGAATGATGCAGTGAAAGTGCAGCTCGATTACTGGAATACCTATGGGGAATACCTGAACAGTGGCTTGAATTTACAATATTATTAAATCCAATTAATCAGAATAGACAATGAAAAAGATTTTATTTTATATAGCGTTTCCCTTCTTGGCGATGGCTTCTTTCTCGGCTTGCGGTGACAAGACCGCGGCATCATCGGAGGACAATGCCGATGCAAACGCGACCAAAGAGGCGGAGGTTTCGGATGTCACCCTTACAGATGCACAGGTCAGGCAATTGAAAATCACAATAGGGGAGATGCCGGAATACCAGTTCTCGGGTAGGATAGAGGCGAACGGAACCTTGGCGGTGATGCCACAGAGCGTGGCCAATGTGTCGCCGTTCTCTGGGGCCAATGTCCGGAAAATCCTTGTCCGGGAAGGACAGGAGGTGGCTCGGGGACAGGTGCTTGCCATCCTTACCCATCCTGACTTGCTTGACTTGCAAGGCAGGTATCTCGATGCCTACAACCGACTCTTGTATGTAGCGCAGGAGTACAAGCGGCAGCAGAAACTCTACCAGGCACATGTTGGGTCGGGGAAAGATTACCAACAGATCTTCTCGGAGTACCGTACCCTTCAGGGACAACTGCGAACCACCGGTGCACAACTGCGGATGATGGGCATCAACCCGGGCTTGGTCGCCAAGGGAAAGACCGTGTCTTCGATTGCCCTCAGGGCTCCTATCCGTGGGACTGTGGAGCAAATCCAAGCGGCTACAGGACAGTATGTGGACAATCAGTTGCCGATGTTCAAGATTGTTAACTTCGATCATGTCTACGCCGACTTGTTGGTCTTTGAAAAGGACCTTCCTTCTATCAAGGTTGGACAACAGGTTGACTTCGTCCTGAAATCTGCAGGAGGAGCTCGTTTTACGGGGAAGGTGTATTCTATTGGCAAGATCTTCGACAGTGAGCCAAAGGCTGCCCATGTGCGGGCTACCATTCAAGGTCCGAAGCAAGGATGGGTAGAGGGCTTGTACCTGTGCGGAAAGGTGGCCACGGACGTGGTTCGTCGCCGCGCCCTCAGGAGCGATGGCATGGTCGAGGTGAATGGAAAGGCGTATGCCTTTACCGTCACTCGGCAAAAGGGTACATGGACATTTCATCCCGTGAGGATCGAGAAAGGACGCGAGGAAAACGACTATGTCGAAGTAAAACAAGAAAATAACCGTCTGTCCCATGCGCAATTTGCGCTCACTGGGGCTTACTATATTCTTTCGGAAATGAAAAAAGCAGAAACAGGGGAGGAAGACTAATGAGGAAGTGGGTGTTCTTTATCTTATGGGCACTGTCGATATCCGGCAGTGCTCTCGCTCATTCCCATCATGTGCGGTACTATCTGCATATAGACAGTGTGAACCATTCGAAGGAACAGGTGGATTCTATCGCTCGGTCTATTCGTGGCGTGCGCACCGCATCTTGGAATGAAAGTCGGCGAGTGTTATATCTGAATTATGATCCTTCCCTGACATCCAGGCGGAGGATCCAGCGTGAACTCAAACGGAAGATGGGGCTTAAGGGCGCACGATAGGATTGTTTCTTAAGGCCCATTGGATTCCTTTTGCCATACGCCAATCGGGTTGCATGTAGTGGTTCCCGTTGTTCAGCTCGAAGATGACATTCATGCCAGTGGCCTTGTATTCTTCGTAGAGCTGGCGGGTGTTGTCCTCGATGGTACTGAGAACGGGATTCCGCGTGATCTTTTCCCGGTTACCGACGGATAGATAGATGCACTCAGGCACTTTTTCCCACGTGTGCCCATGGACAAAGTCGAGGAAATGGGGATACCAGAGTGAACCTGATCCGGAGATAATCCCATCAAATGCGTCCGTTTGATAGGCAGCCCATAGTGCGAACAATCCGGCAAGGGAGTAGCCTGCGAGATACCGTTTGCAGACATGCAGGTCCTTTTCCACGGTTGGAATGACAGACGAGAGGAGCGTGTCAAGCCATTTCCCTGCGTTCCCTGCATAGCCTTCTTCACCCTTGAAAATAGGCTCAGCGGGCCAAGGTGACATCTCCGCGTCCCAGTCTACGCCGTCAATCTCCACAAGGATAAACTGGCGGGTTCCGATCTTTTGGCATTGTTGGTAGATGGCTTCTCCCTCATGTTGGAAGGTATGAAGGTACACGACTGGCAGAGACTTGTCCGTCGTGCCGAATCGTCTGATGGTCTTTCCGTCGATTTCCATATTCGTCTGTATTTTCTGTTGCAGGTCGTGGTCCCATCGTTAGGATACACGCAGCTTGATAGACTTTGTCGTCTTGATTTCCAAAAGGTTATCTTTTGGCGGCTAAAAGGTTATCTCATGCCTTGCGAAAGGTCATCTCCTGCCTTGTAAAAGGTTATCTTTTACTTTCTGTTCTTAATCTGTTGATAATCAGGAGATTTCTTTGTTCTGCTCCTCTTGTTGCATGAGATAAAACAAAGTCTTGTCATCTCGTAAGGTCACAAGGCTGCCTACTTCATGATAAGACTTTCTTTGCTTACCATCTGCCATCCTGCTTGTTAGTCGCAGGTGGCAGATGGTATCTTTTGGAGATACGGATTAATAATTCTCAGCTTTCAGTTCGAAGAAGCTCTGGGGATGATTGCAAACCGGGCAGATCTTCGGGGCCTTCGGTCCAACTACGATATGACCGCAGTTGCGGCAAATCCAGATGCAGTCTCCGTCACGGCTGAAGACGATGGCATCTTCTATATTCTTCAGCAGTTTGCGATAACGCTCTTCGTGATGCTTCTCAATGGCACCGACAGCACGGAATTTCCAGGCGATCTCTGTGAAACCTTCCTCCTCGGCTTCCTTCGCCATACGGTCGTACATATCTGTCCACTCATAGTTCTCACCAGCAGCAGCATCTTTCAGGTTGCTAACGGTATCCTTAATCTCACCGCCTTCGAGATACTTGAACCACAGCTTGGCATGCTCTTTCTCATTGTTGGCTGTTTCGGCAAAGAGGGCGGCGATCTGCTCAAAGCCATCTTTCTTAGCCTTGCTTGCATAGTAATTGTACTTGGCGTGTGCCTTTGATTCTCCAGCAAATGCTTCTTGGAGATTTTTCTCTGTCTTTGTTCCTTTCAGTTCTTTCATCGTTCTAAATGTTTTTGTATGATATAATCATGATCTTGTTTCTTTTTGATCCTGATGTGACAAAATTACAAAAAAAGATGAGAAGGTCTTGCTTTCTCTATCATTTTTTAACACCTTTCACACGTTTCTAACGCTCTTGATGCGTATTTGTAAAATGAAGAGACTTAACTTAGACTATCTTTTGGAAGACCATAAAGAGGTCTCTGTCTTTATTCTGCTGTCACGCGGAGCACCCTGGATGACCATGCTGTTTTCTTGTTATGGTCTACTTGATGGGTGTAAGGCAATTCGATGCCGTGTTCCATCAGATAGGCACCACTGAATACCTTGCCCTCAACGTCAAGGGGCTTGTTGTCAATACGGTTCAGTTCATGAATGCGATAAGAGCGTTGCGCATCCAGTCCGGCCATTTGGATCCTGGGCAGATGTTGGTTCATGAAGGTTTCTGTTTTCCACCAATAGAAAACGGCATCGCCCTTGTCTGCTGTTACGTACATCAAACTGGCACATCCTGCATGGTCGTATGGGCTAACCAGGCGATAGATATCGCCCATCTGCACAATCGGCCTGATCTTTTTATATTCATGAATGGCTTGCTTGCAGAGGGCTTTCTCATCCGCCGTCATGTTCTTGGGCTGTATTTCCATGCCTAACCGTCCACTCATGGCCACGTCGATACGGTATTTCAGGGGGACGAGACGTGCCGTTTGGTGATTGGGTGATGCCGAGATATGGCTTGCCATGGCTATGGCTGGGAAGAAATAGCTGGTTCCCCATTGCATGTATACACGCTGCAGGGCATCAGTGTCGTCACTCACCCAAAACTCATCGAAATAAGGCAGTACTCCCCAATTGGCCCTGCCGCCTCCTGACGCACAGGCTTGCATGATCAGGTTGGGGTATTTAGCGCGAATGCGCTGGCACACTTTTTCTAGTCCACGATGGTAGGCGATGTAAAGATGGCTTTGTTCATTGTTGCCGAGATATTGTGACCCACTATTCATGATGGACATGTTTGCATCCCATTTGATATAGGCAATCTCCGGATAGCTTGTCATGAGTCGGTCGACGACGGAGAAGACAAAGTCCTGGACCTTGGGATTGCTGAGGTCGAGGACAACCTGTGTGCCACCGCGACCCAGTACAGGCTCGCGCTTCGGGGCTTTGATAATCCAGTCGGGATGCTTTTCATAGAGTTCACTGATGGTATTGCTCATCTCTGGCTCTATCCAGATGCCGAATTTAATACCGTGTTTCTTCGCGTCGCGGATTAATCCACCAATTCCATCGGGCAGCTTGTCCTTGTCCACCACCCAGTCGCCGAGTGATGAGTTGTCTGTTTTCCTTGGGTACTTGTCGCCGAACCAGCCGTCATCCATGACGAACAGCTCTCCGCCCATGCTTGCGATGTCTCCCATCATCTGGTCCATGCCCTTTTGGTTGATATCGAAATAGACACCTTCCCAACTGTTCAGGAGAATGTCGCGTGGTTGTTGCCCGTGCATGAGCCTGTATTCTCGTCCCCATTTGTGGAAATTACGCGATGCGCCGCTGAGTCCTTCTTTCGAAAAGGTCAGGGCAAGGGCTGGGGTCGTGAAGGTTTCTCCTTTCTTGAGGTGGTAGGCAGAGTTGTCTTCATTGATCCCCGCAAAGAAATAATGGTATTCCGTGTCATCTGTAACGGTTTTCAACCGATAGTTGCCGCCATAGCAAAGGGCAGCACCGATGACTTCTCCGGAATTCTCTCTTGCCTTTCCTGAGAGTGAGAACATCACTTCTGCGTGGTCAGTATGCGAGTTGCGTATTCCATCTTTGTTCTGGATCACGAAGACACCGGGTGCCAAAGACTCCTCAGCTACCTTCCCTTCGTTGGCCCAAGATCCATAAAGGTGGCTCATGTACACATTGCCTCGCCGGATGGGAAGCATGGCAGAAGCGAACTGGTTGAGTGTAATGGTACCGCGTTCGTGATTGGTAATCTCACTCCAACACTCGATCATGTCGACATCCTTGAATGTTCGGTATTTCAGATCAACGGTCAACGGATACACTTTATCTTTCAGATGGATGGTCGTGATCATCGTCTTTCCGTCTGTCTTGCTGTCGGTTCCTGTCGCGATTAGCTGTGTTGTCATGTTCCCGTCATCGTGCTTGACAGCCAGGGCTGCCTCTGCGGCTCCGTCCATGCCATAGGCAGGGTAGACTTCCATCCTCCCTCCTGTTGGTACTTGAAGCGTGCCTGGGACGGTGGTCCCGAAGTATACATATTTCGGAGCGGAACCTTTGGTGACATCGATAACGATACTAATATGCCTGGAACTGATGGTCAAATTCTCCGCCATCATCTTCGGCGCGAAGGCAAAAAGCATTAAAAATAGTAAATTCTTCATGATCGTCTACATTGTTGAATATGCAAAGATAATGCTTTTTCTTGAGGTAGCCGTCCCAAAAGGGCATGATTTTTCGATAGGATTTCATTGGCGGGTTGTAAAATTAGTCTTATCTTTGCACCTATCAATTATTCAAGGAGATTTGTATATGATGGAAATAGGACAGAAACTGCCAGAGATCCTTGGCGTCGACCAGGATGGCAAAGAGTGGAAAATGAGTGAATTGAAAGGAAAGAAAGTAGTGCTCTACATCTATCCAAAGGATGCAACGCCGGGTTGTACCAATGAGGCTTGCAATTTGCGGGATAACTACCAGCGTTTCCTTTCCCAAGGATATGTGGTGATCGGATGTAGCACACAGGATGCGAAATCCCACCATAAGTTTATTGAGAAGTACGACTTGCCTTTCCCGTTGATCTGCGATACAGAACTGAGACTTGTCAATGAGTTAGGCGTGTATGGTGAGAAGAAACTCTATGGGAAGGTACACATGGGTGTGTTCCGCACTACTTTCATCGCCGACGAGAATGGCGTGATCACCCGTATCATGGGTCCCAAGGAGATCAAGGTAAAGGAACATGCTTCCCAGATCTTGGGAAATGAATAGGGGTTCATAACAAAGGAGAGCGTACCAGGGGGTGATCCTGCGTACGCTCTCCTTTGTTTGTGTTCGCCTGGTATGATTGATAGGCTTCATTTTGTTCCGTTGATAACGTGGGATTGGCATTGATCTCGTCCTCTTCAATGTACCAGTTGACCATCATCAGCATTCACGACCACGAGCTATGGGATGGGTCTATAAAGAGAATTGCAGAGACACCATGAACTCTCTGGGGCGAAGTTCATATTCGTCAGTAAAGATGCCAACGCCGCTATAGCGAGTTTGCGAATATTGTTTCTTATTGAAGAGATTATGCAAACTTGCCTTGAGACGGAGTGACTTCAGTCTCCATGTCATATCGGCATCCACTAATAGGGTGTTGACAGAGGGGGAGTCTTGCAGTTCATTATGGAACAGAATTCCGGTTAAAGAGAGGTCAACGTGCTGGATCGTAGAGGTCAGTCCCAACTGCTGCTTCCAGTCGAAGAGGCTGTTGGCATCTTTGTCGCCTACCTTAGATCGGTTGAAAGAGAAGGTTCCACTATAGTCGACTTCCATGAAAGTCGGGGAGAAGAGAATGCCAGGTTGGAATGATAGGCTCCGGTAATGGAAAGGATTAACGGTAGCAGCGGAATATTGCTCCCCACGCATGAGGGATCCCGTGATATCCAAACTGGTCTTGAGATGCCAAGGGTAGATTCCTTTGGAGAGGGAGATGGTCCCATTGAGGAAATCATGATGGGTATGATGCTTGAGGAGAGTGTAATCGTATTTCCCATTGATGATCTGCAAATCACTGGCCATATTGTTCCAAGTACGTCCTCCGTAGAGAGTGGCATCGGCAAAGAAGTGCATGAGAGGGCGTTTGTATTTGTAATTGAGGTTGCCTGTTAGGGTCTTTGTGCATGGGATGAAGTCGGCGGCTTTCTGAAAGGTGCGATAGTCGAGTTTCAGGCTGTCTATGGCGAATGAAGTCCAGGAAGCTGCGTGTTCGGTATAGTTGATGTTCATGTTGAGCGCGTTGCGGAAATTGAAATCTTGGTGGAGCCCAATGGCGGGAGAAGGCAACAAAAGGGATTCCTGCTGCTGGGTGTATCGTACTGCGGTTAGTGGCACATGGATATAGAAACGAGTGTCATCGTCCTTGAAACTAACGCCTGGCGAGATCGTCATTCCTAATTTCCAGTTGTCCTTCACCACGTTCAGGTTCTCGGCTTCCACATCGCCTCGAATGCTCCAGTTCCAAAGTCCGGCGTTGCGATTATAGCCAAGAGAGTGGAAGGTATGCCAAAGGTTATTGTCGTATTTGATCTTTTCCTGATCGATATAGAGCGTGTTCTGGGAATGATGGTAGTCAACGAGCGAGTTCCATGTCAATTGTCCTTTTCCAAACGTGTAGGTCTGTTGGATATTCGCCTTTGCGTTCACTTCTGGAAGGCGTACTCGCTGGGAAGCAAAAGGCGCGTCTCCGTCGGTCATTTGTGAGAATCCGTCCGACTGTGCAGCGGTTACCTTCATATTGGCATTGCCAAAGTGCTTGGCTGCATTGATCGTATGGTTGTAGTCGAAGGAGAATTGATCTTCCTTTAAGGTCAAATATTTGTCCTCGGCTGTTGTCAGGGTACTGCCATTCATGTCGTAGCGTGATCTGTTGACCGTGTGTTGGCGGGTCACGGATCGGTTGTAGCTGATCGAGATACTGTTTTCTGCATCATCGCTCGATTTCGTCAATCGGTCAATGCTATAGGCTTGGGAAGTGTTGAACCGAAGTCGATTTGCATCAATAGGAGCCGCTAAAGAGGGAGCGGAGAACCATTGGGGCAAGGTGGCTTCGTTCCCCATGCCATAGAGAATATAAAAAATGCTGTTCGACTGGTTGATGTCTCTCCCGCTGCGGTCGTATTGCGCCACATATTCCATCTGCTTTCTTTTGCCGATCTGCATGGCAGTCGCATCCCCGCCGACATGAGTGGGACTGCCCACAAGCGCATACGGGCGTAGAGTGAGCACGATGCGGTCGCGGGCGGAGTCCTTGAGCTGGATGTTCATGGCCACGTCATCCGTGAAGACGCGATTGCGCAAAGCCTTGATAGGTTGGTCGTGGTTGATCACCTCTGCCTTTTTCACGTCCTTGGCTCGTATATGATCCGTGAGCTTATTGTATTTCCCTTTGCTGAGATCAAGACCTTCCACCGTGAACCGGCTCAGCTTTTTCCCGTTCACACGGATCTCACCACTCTCTGCTACCTCCACGCCGGGTAGCTTTTTCAGGACATCTTTCAGGGTGTTATCTCGAGCACCTGCATATTTGGTCAGGTCGTAGCTGATGGTATCCTTCCTCTGCCCGATGACATTCCCTTCTACTTTCACTTCACGAAGCATGAAAACCTGTTGGGAGAGGCGGATAAGCAGAGGTGAGGAACCGTTCACGGCAACCCTGCGTTTGGCATATCCCATCATCACCGTTTGCAGACTGTCTTTCTCATTGGCTTGCATGTGAAGAGAGAAATGACCACTTTTATCAGTCTTGGTGTACATCAGTGTCTTGCCATTCCTACGCAGCATGACACTGGCATTATAGAGTCCTTTCCCTGTGAGGGAGTCGACAACTTGACCATTGACCGTCTCCTGGGCATGGCAGAGACTTGCCATGATAAGTCCCAACAAAAGGAAAGCCAGATTCTTCAGCATGATACATGTAATATTTTTCTACAATGGGATCCTCTATTCTTTCTCTATGGGGTTGCTGGGTTGGGTCTTACTGATATACGAATTAAACTTCTTGTTCCATTCTGGGTCGGTTCCGGTTCCTATCCTGATCCCAGATGCAGACAAGGCTTCTCCTATACTGGTTTCCCGGATGATCTTTCTGTAAGTCTTCATGTCTATCGACCGGTATTTTCCTTCACCTTTGATGCCCGGTATCGTTTGTATGTCATGTATTTGTTGCAGTCCAACCGCAGAGAATATATATTGCTTGCTGCTGTCCTCTGCCTTCAGAACCAGTCCCGGGAGTCCATTGAGCTTCCAGGGTCCCACATTCATGGGGATGTCCTCAGTGTACCATGCCGTCCATTTACGCCCCTTGAACGTAGTTGTTGCCATCGTACAGTGATAGCCAAGGATGGTGGCAGTACTGTCACTGACGATCGACCAGGAGGGTTGCTCGATATCTTCTGTGACCTTTAGCCTCATGGTATTCCACCAGTGGGTGAAGGTCGTTTTTCCTTCAGGATAGTTTTGATAAAGGATCCAGGTGATTCCCCCGCTTGAGACCTTAGGCGCAGAGAGGACTCCTCCAGCAGATACACCTGCCTTCACGATCGAGTCATATTGCTCTTGGGTATAGCTGTAGAAGCGGTTCAGGTGATGACCGATATCCAATCGCATCAGATCCTCTTTATACAAATACTTGCCTTTCTTGTCTTTTTTTGTAGTATCCTCCACGGAAAGAGCCTGATAGGTAATGCGATAGACTATGCTGTCAAGGGCTTTTGGAAACTTCTGACTATTGGAAGATGCGTCAACGACTACTTGTGCTTTGCAGAACGCAAAGGGAAGAATGAGCAGGAACGGAATAAACAATAATCTTTTCATCATGATTGTATTTTATTTTTTAAGTTCAATTTCTATGTATTCGTACTTTCCTGATTGGTCACCGAAGCGCTGACGAACACGTTCTGAGCCACGCTTGTAGATCGAGATACTTTTGATCTTAGATGGGGGAAGCTGTTTCACGGCTGTTTCGTCAGCCTGCTTGCCGTCGATGATCCAGATAATTTTCGTGGGCTCGATGGAGGAAGGCTGGTTAGATGCAGGGTCATCTTGGAGTTTGATCACGACATCATCAGTGGAATCGATGGATGGGGCATTGTCCTCTTGGGTTGTAATGACGTGCAAACGCTTAGTACCGTATCTTGATTTAATCGAGACGACCTTATACTTCTTGATGGTTTTCCCTATCAATTGAGAGCCATCAAAGTGGTATTCCTGTTTTCCATTGATACAGTAGATATCCGTATAGATACTGTCTGCTGTGACGATCATGATCTGGGGACGATGCTCTTGGGGCAGCGTACCCGTGGTCTGCGCGTAGAGTCCGCAGCAAATCCATGTCACTAAGAAAATAATAATCAGTCTTTTCATTGTCGTAAGTATTAAATGGGGCTATGCCTCGATGTCAATTGTCAAGCACTAAGAAACTAAGCGTGTGGTCTTCCGTAGGACCGAAAGAAAGATAACTCCGTCGGGTACCGGAAGAATCTGAGGTGGTAATGATCGCAGCATCGCCTACCGGGCGCAGTTCTATCTGCTCATCGTTGGCGGATGCCAATGCCTGGAAATTTTGCAATTTATCAACAAGGTCCAATACGGTCATGGAGTCTTCATGCTGATGGGAGCCTGTAGATACCAACTTTTTCTTGGCAGCGATGGGGTATGCCAGATGGGATGGTTTCCTTTGGATGACTTGTGAGATAATTCTTTCTTGACTCATTGATACAGAGAGTTGTTTTTGATCTTCTGTAGGAGAATGACGTTTTGCCAGAGAAGCTGTTTCCTGAACAGTAGCGACCGTTTTTGGTCTCTTCGATGCACTTTCGTTTAGACGTATGTGATATCCCCAAGCCATAACCAGCATGACTAAGATCGTGGCGGCGATGCCAGAGACAGCGAAGACACGTGACCTCCATGGAGAAGTCTTCTTGGATGAAGGATGATGATCCCCTTCCTTAGAAGGATGAGTCCCACGGATGATCTCGTCAAATACCTGTTCCGCGTCAGGAGTGATGGTTGCGTTGGGTGATGCCATTCCTTGCATGACTCTGATCATGAGGGCAACGTCCTCTTCCTCCTTTTCAGGTGTATGGTGAAAGAAATAATCGATGAGTAACCGCTCTTCCTCAGGAGTAGTCTCCGAATTCATGTATCGGTCAATAAGCTGTTGCCGAATGCGAGGATGGTTGATGTTCTCTGAATTCTTCATTTTTTTTGCTTTAGGAGTGTTAATACCTGATGCTTGGCAGTGGTCAGAGACGACTTAATGCTGGTCTTCGGACGTCCTGTCACCGTAGCGATCTCGTCAAGGCTCATGCCTTTGATATTTCTTAAATAGAGGATCTTCCGCGTATTCCGGGGAAGAGAATTAAGCAAATCCCGCATGAGTTGGGTGTTTTCTTTTTCTTCTACACCATAAGCAGCGGAGTGATCGTTGACAAATTCATAATCTGTGATGGGAAGAAGATGGACCTGTCTGCGTTTCCTGTACCTTGATACGCAAAGGTTCTTTGTGAGTGTTGTCATCCATGCCTCGAGATTTCTAACTTCTTCGAGCTTGTCGCGTTGGTTCCATAGCAGAACCCACACATCTTGTATGAGATCCTCCGCATCCTCTTCCAACGAGGTCGCATCGCAGAATCGCGTTACAAGAGTGGTGACCAGAGGGCGCATCCTATTGACGATATGTTCAAACTCTTTTTCTTCCACAGATGATGTCGTTACAATATGATGACGCAAGGATAGGATAAAAGTAAATCTTTCAATTGATTTTTTTATTCAAATCATGGTCTGATACCTTCTCTCATATATTTGATGGAAGGTCTGTCATGGTCAGTGTTCTTGCGATTTTTTCTTGAATTTGTTCAGTAATGCCTTCCATAGGTGCGTCCTTTGGTGCAATTCACGGATGGACAGTACAGTACTCAGCAGGATCATCAAGGCCCCGCCTATCCAGTAAAAGGTTCCACGCGCCGTCCAGGTCAGGGCATAAGCAGTGATACCGATGGGAATTTGCTGAAGGAAAATGCAGATGACGCCGTGTGACATGCGGTAACCATAATGGTGACCCATGTACAGGATGAGCATGAAAAAATCGAAAAGAGCGGTTGCGAGGATAGCTATGCCCATACCAAAGAGACCGGCACTTTGGTAGCAGCTGATGGAAAGTGCCACAAAAGCTACGGAATAGATGGATTCCATGAGCAGGTAGATGGTGGAGTCGCCACGGGATAAGGGTAAATAGGCTATGGGTAGTTTGACGGAACGTAAGTAAAGGGCCAGTGCCGCGATTTGTGTCATGGTAACAACAGGTGAGAAAGCAGAGGAGTAGAGGAGAGGTATGATCATTGGCAAACTGATGATGAGGACAGCGGTTAATGGGGATACGATCAACAGTGATACCTCAATCTGCTTGTTTACGATCTCGTTGAGTCGGGAGCCGATCTGCCCAATGGCAGACAAACGGGGGAAATAATCTGTTTCCATAGCCGAGAAAACCATCCCAGCGAAGGTAAAGACAATCATATAACCCGCATTGAAGAGCCCGAGGATATCGGGTGATCCGGTATGGTTGATGTAAGACCGGATGAAGAAATCGGCTCCGCTACTGAACAAGCCAGCAAAGAGAAAGGCGATGCCAAGGCGTACCATCCCAGTCCCTTTCCTTAAGATGGAGGCATTCACCTTCAATTGGAGGGGATAGCAATGATAGGAATAGGCGATGGTGATCACCATCTGGGCAAATGCTACGATGATAAGTGATGGTACGATAGCACTGATGCGCCAGATGAAAAACAGGGGAATGGAAAGAACCAATGCGGCAAGGACATGGTAGATAGAGATCCGTGCCAGTGCAGATAAATGCTGGGTTCCCTTCAAGATCGCGAGTTCCCCTCCCGTGACGGCAACCATCGCCACGATAGGAGATAGCAATAGGAAATGGAGTGCATGGTTTCCCCAACCGAAAGTGTATCGACTGAGAAGAGGACTGGCTAAGGCACAAAGCAACATCCCGGCAATGGCGGTGATCAGACTCCATAGCCGGATCACACGTATTGACCGCTTCACGGCATAGCCATTGCCTTGGGAGTAAGCCTCAGAGATGTCTTTCACCGCACTCATCCCCAATCCGAGATTGGTGGAATCGCTGATAAATCGGATGGTAGAATTGAATAAAGACAATAGTCCCATGCCGGTGGGACCCAACAACATGGCAACTAATTTGTTGCGAATGAGTGCCACCAAGATATTAATGCCTTGCACTCCCCCAAATATTCCTGTGTATTTCAGGATGTGGGCGTAAGAATCCTGCTTGTCTTTATCCTCCATCAAACATCGGTCTCATGCTTGCGGCGGATGTGCTTAAACCAGACTGAAAGCGACATCCATCATGTGCGTGAACGCTGTCTGCCTCACTTCTCCGCTTGTTTCTTCTTTTGTCACAATGTTGTCACTGATTGTGAGCAGCGAGAGTGCTTTCTTTCCTGCCCTGACCGCATTGGCATATAGAGCGGCACTTTCCATCTCAATGGCGAGGACACCCAACTTTCTCCATTTCTTCCAATTCTCTGCCTCATCGTAGAACACATCCGATGAAAGGACGTTACCTACGTGATAGCGGATCCCTAATTCCTCACTTTTCAGCGCAGCTTTCTGCAAAAGGTCGAAGCTGGCTATAGGAGCGTAGGTGCCAGGCAATTGGAATTGATTCAGATAATTAGAGTCAGTGCAGGCTCCTTCGGCAAGGACGACATCCCCAATCTTAATATCGTCTTGGATGCATCCTGCTGTACCTACACGGATAATCTGCTTAACATCATAGAAATGGTACAGTTCATAACTATAAATCCCTATGGATGGCATTCCCATTCCATGTCCCATGACACTGACCTTTTTGCCCTGATAGGTGCCAGTATACCCGAACATGTTCCTCAGGGTGTTGAACTGTTGTGGATTAGAGAGATATTTCTCTGCCATGAATTTGGCGCGCAAAGGATCGCCAGACATAATGACGGTCTCGGCGATATCCCCTTTATTGGCTTGGTTGTGTGGTGTTGACATATTTTTTTTATTTGTTATGATGCATGCAAAGATACTGCAAATCGAGAGAAATACAAAAGAAACGAATGTTTATTTTTATTTCCGAGATGCAGCGTATCTTCAAGAGCCCATTTTAAAGATACTGCATTAAAGATACTGCAAATCGAGAGAAATACAAAAGAAACGAAAGTTTATTTTTATTTCCGAGATGCAGCGAATCTTCATGGTGCCAACCTTAAAGATACTGGAAAATCGAGAGAAATACAAGATTCTTGTCCAAGATTTTATTTTTCGGACTCAATGAGGATGGGAAGCGTTTTCTCATTTTTTAAGTGATACCTTTCGACAATAGAAGGAAAATGATTACCTTTGTCCCTTGTAATCAAATGAATGACATGAAAATAAACTTCTTATGCAATGTGATGCTGGTCCTTTTCTTTCTTGGCTGCAGTGTGATGGATACAATGGCAGGGACTGCGACCAGCAAAAGAGAATTCCGTGGAGCCTGGATCCAGGCTGTGAATGGACAGTTTCAAGGCATGACCCCGGCAGCCATGCAACAGACGCTTAGCTATCAATTAGATGAACTACAGAAAGATGGCGTGAATGCCATCATCTTCCAGGTCCGCCCGGAGTGCGATGCCTTATATGCCAGTAACTATGAACCCTGGAGTCGTTTCCTCACGGGTGTGCAAGGGCAAGCTCCTTCTCCATATTGGGATCCTTTGGCATGGATGGTCCAGCAATGCCATAATCGGGGAATGGAAATCCATGCTTGGATCAACCCTTATCGTGCCAAGACGAAAGGTACTGCAGTGTTGGCCAAGAATCATATTGCGATTACCCATCCCGAACGGGTGTTCTCTTACGATGGACAGTTTATCCTTAATCCAGCGATTCCTGCCAATAGGGAATATATTTGTAAGGTGGTAGATGACATCTTGCGCCGTTATGATGTGGATGGTTTGCATATCGATGATTATTTCTATCCTTATCCAGTTGCGGGTGCACAGATCCCAGACGACAAGGAATATGCTTTATATAAGAACGGTATACAGGATAGGGGAGATTGGCGTAGGTATAATGTCAGCATGTTTATCAAGCAGTTGCACGATTCGATCAAGGCTACCAAGCCATGGGTGAAGTTTGGCATATCTCCATTTGGCATCTACCGCAACAAGCAAAGTGCCCCTGCCATCGGAAGTGACACAAGGGGGTTGCAGAATTATGATGACTTATATGCAGATGTATTGCTTTGGGTCAATAATGGATGGGTAGATTATACTGTGCCACAGATTTACTGGCAGATTGGGCATCCTACGGCAGACTATAAGACATTGATCACCTGGTGGAACAAGTATGCTGCCAATCGTCCCTTGTTCATTGGAGAAGATGTGGAGCGTACAGCCAAATATCCAGATTTGACGAATCCCAATACAAACCAGATGCCTGCTAAGTATCTCTTGCATCAGCAAATGAATCATGTACAGGGCACGGTCTTGTGGTATGCCAAGGCTGTTGTCGACAATACAGGCAACTATGGGATGGCCTTAAGGAATGCTTATTGGAGATATCCAGCCTTGCAACCCCTCATGCCGTTTATCGACAAGAAGTCACCTAAGAAGCCCAAGAAGGTGAAACCCGTATGGACCCATGATGGTTACATCTTGTTTTGGACAGCACCTAAGGCCAAGAAATGGGATGATATAGCCAATAAGTATGTTGTTTACCGCTTTGCAAAAGGTGAGAAAGTTAATTTTGACGACCCGTCGAAGATCGTGACGATTACGTATCAGACCTTTTATCGGTTGCCTTATGAGCACGGTACAGATCAATATACCTATGTGGTAACGGCACTCGACCGGATGAGCAATGAGAGCAAAGGAGTGAAGAAAAAGATTAAATTATAAAGGAATATGCGGGATGAAGAGAGCATCCCGCATATTATTTTATCCAATCGGTTATTCCTTTAGCAAGTCATCTAAGAAATGGTCAAGGTCCTTGTCCAAGTCTTTCATGATGTCTCCTCCAACAATCACAGTATCATCGTCGGCAACGTAAAGCTCTGCAATATTCTCTTTCTCGTCGTCTTCCAAGACAATGCTGTAGGGCTTCATGATCCCAAAATGGTCCACGGTGTCGTGCATCTTCTTCAGGATGCCGCGCATGATCAAAGTGACACTGTCATAGAAGTCATCATCCTTGTTGTCAATCCATTGCTCTACCACGCAGCGGGTAATTTCATTGTCATCATCATCAAAGGCAACTAATTCTCCGCTGTCTTGACTCACGCGCAAGTGGATATCGGTAAGCAAGGAGGTATCCTCGCTCTCAGGGAACTTTTGGGCAATTTTCCGGATGGAACGCTCAATCTGCTGCGTTGTCTGTTCTGTTGCTTTCATTCGCATAGCTCATTCTTTTATTACAATGCAAATATAGATATTTTATTCGATATACAAACTTTTGTTCGGATAATTTTTCGAAAACGTTTACGGATAAGTTTTGTTAACAGGCATTTTCCATGTCGTATTTTTAGGTCTTTTTTATTGGACAATTGAAAATATAGTCGTATTTTTGCATTTGCAAACTCGACTTTACAATAGTAAAGCTTTAGAGTCCAACAAGATGAGTAGAAAGATCAAGCATAGTGGAATGGTTAGTTCAATAGAAGGAAGGTGTGTTCGCGTTCGTATCCTTCAAACATCGGCATGCGCTCAGTGTAAGGTCGCAGGGCATTGCAATGCTTCCGAAAGTAAGGAAAAGACCGTGGAGGTTTATGGCGAGGACCCGACTTCGTTCTATGTGGGGCAAGATGTCACTGTCGTGGCTTCAGAGACTGTGGGCATGAGGGCTGTGACAATGGCGTTCAGTGTTCCCTTCCTGATTTTAGTTGCTGTCCTCTTTTTCTCCATGAAGGTTACGGGTAATGAGCCTTTGTCCGCATTGTTGAGCATCATTGCCCTTATACCTTATTATATAGTCATCTATGTAAATCGGAATAAGATCCGTGAGAAGCTGTCATTTCATATTGAATAACTAAAGCAAATACAAATATATTATGAATTTTATGATGATTGCAGTGATGGTACTTGGGGCGATAGCGCTGGTTGCATCAGTCGTATTGTACGTCGTTTCCAAGAAATTCGCTGTCAAGGAAGACCCTCGGGTAGGTCAGGTAGTGTCCCTTCTTCCCGGTGCCAACTGTGGGGGATGTGGCTTTCCAGGCTGTGGGGGTATGGCGGATGCGCTGGTCAAGGCAGCCGATCAAGGTTCCCTGGATGGACTGATGTGCCCTGTAGGAGGACCTGCTGTCATGGGAAGTGTGGCTGATTTGTTAGGTATGTCCATTAAGAATGTTGATCCGATGGTGGCTGTCGTGCGTTGTAATGGCACTTGTTCCTTGCGCCCCCGTACTGCCGTGTATGATGGATTGCGTACTTGTCATGCGATGCATGCGTGTGGGGCAGGTGAGACTGGATGCGGATATGGTTGCCTCGGCTGTGGCGATTGCGTGGCTGCTTGTCAGTTTGGGGCTATCTCCATGAACAAGGAGACGGGCCTGCCAGAAGTAGATGAAGATAAATGCACCAGTTGCGGTGCATGCGTTAAGGCTTGCCCACGGCATATCATAGAACTGCGTAAGAAAGGTCCGAAGGGACGTAGGGTTTATGTTCGCTGTGTGAACCATGACAAAGGAGCCGTTGCCATGAAGGCATGCAAGGCTGCTTGTATCGGTTGCGGGAAGTGCGTCAAGGAATGTAAGTTTGATGCTATTCACGTGGAAGGAAACCTGAGCTATATCGATTTCACGAAATGTAGACTGTGTCGTAAGTGCGAGGCTGTATGTCCTACCCATGCCATTGTCGCAGTTCATTTCCCTCCGAAGAAAGTGACAGCCCCGGAGACGGATACTGCTAAAAATGCCGTCGTGCAGCAGGTTGTAGTTGAAGAACCTAAGAATGAGGAGAAAAAAGCATGAAACTTCATACATTTAAGATAGGGGGCATACACCCCGAGGAAAATAAGATCACGGCAGAGATGGCTACTCAAGTGGCAGCATTGCCACAGGTTGCGGTCTTTCCCCTTACTCAGCATATTGGCGCCCCTGCCAAGCCTGTTGTCCAGAAAGGGGATCAGGTTAAGGTCGGCACGATGATTGCCGAAGCGGGAGGTTTTGTCAGTGCCCCTATTTATTCATCAGTATCGGGGACAATTGCTAAGATTGATACGGCGATCGATGCAACAGGATATCGCAAGCCTGCCATATATGTGAAAGTCGAAGGCGATGAATGGGAGGAGACGATTGACCGTTCCGAGACACTGGAAAGGTTGGAGGATCATCCAGAGCTGACACCTGAGGGGATCGTCGATGCGATCCGGACTGCCGGCGTGACAGGTATGGGCGGTGCGGGATTCCCCACCTTTATTAAACTTACTCCTCCTCCGACAGCAAAGGCTGAATGCGTGATTATCAATGCCGTGGAATGTGAACCTTATATCACGTCTGATTATCGGCTGATGATGGAGCATCCCGATGAGATCCTGGTAGGTCTTGCCTTGCTGATGAAAGCAGCCAAGGTGGATCAAGGTTATATTGGGATCGAGGAAAACAAGCCTGCGGCGATCAAACTCCTTTCTGAGAAGACTACAGGTAACCCTCAAGTACAGGTGGTCCCGCTCAAACAGAAATATCCACAGGGTGGGGAGAAGCAATTGGTGGATGCCGTGATCGGTCGTCAAGTGCCTGCTCCTCCTGCCATTCCGGTCAATGTCGGGGCCATCGTACAGAATGTCGGAACAGCTTTTGCCGTGTATCAGGCTGTCATGAAGCATAAACCGCTGTTTGAGCGCTATACGACGGTTACGGGAAAGCTGATCCCCCATCCTGGTAATTTCCTGGTCCGTATGGGTACGCCGATGAAGGATTTAATCAATGCCTGTGGCGGTTTGCCTGATGGGGACAACAAAGTGTTGGCGGGTGGACCGATGATGGGCAAGGCTGTCACCACGACGGACGTGCCTGTATGCAAAGGCACGAATTCCATTACTGTGCTCAGTGGGAGCGAAGCCCACCGTAAACCTGTCCAGGAATGTATCCGTTGTGGAAAGTGTGTCAGCGCTTGCCCTATGGGACTGGAGCCTTATCTCTTGGCGACTCTCTCTGCCTTTGAGCAGTATGAACGCTTGGAAGCAGAGGATGTTACCTCTTGCATCTCTTGTGGATCTTGCCAGTTTACTTGCCCTTCCCATCGTCCCATCTTGGACAATATCCTCCAGGGAAAGGCCGTGGTGATGGGAAAGATCAAGGCAAGGGCAGCAGAGGCAAAGGCAAAAGCCGCGCGATAGCTCTCGAAAAGTAATGTATTACGTATAAAGATAAAAAGTTATAATCAATAATGGGAAAGTTAATAGTTTCTCTATCTCCGCATGCACACGGGACAGATAGCGTGGAACGCAATATGAGAGGCGTTCTGATAGCCCTTCTTCCTGCCTGGCTTGTCTCGTTCTATTATTTCGGGGTCGGCTCTTTGGTAGTATGCCTGACCAGTATGGCTGCCTGCATGTTCTTTGAATGGGCGATTACTAAATACTTATTGAAGCGTCCTACCACCTTACTGGACTGTTCTGCGATGCTTACCGGTCTTTTGCTGGGAATGAACCTTCCAAGCAACCTTCCGGAATGGATGGTTATCTTGGGAGCTCTTTTCGCCATTGGCATAGGGAAGATGACCTTTGGCGGCTTAGGACACAATCCATTTAATCCAGCTTTGGTCGGTCGTTGCTTCTTGTTGGTGAGCTTCCCTGCTGCCATGACTTCCTGGCCGTTGCCCCACCAGCTGACTTCCTATACGGATGCAACGACGGGAGCCACTCCATTGAGCTTGATGAAGACAGCCATTAAGACGCAGGATCCTTCTGCGCTTGATAAGCTCCCATCTTCTTTGGATATGCTTTTGGGGAATGTCTCCAATGGCTTCGGTGCCGGCGCATTGGGTGAAGTCTGTGCGCTAGCCTTGATCCTTGGACTTGTATATATGTTGTGGAAGAAGATCATTACATGGCATATTCCTGTGTCTATATTGGCAACGGTATTCGTATTCAGTGAGTTACTCCATCTTGCCGATCCTGTTTATGCGAACCCAATGCAGGTCTTGCTCAGTGGAGGGCTGATGTTAGGTGCCATTTTCATGGCTACTGATTATGTCACTTCACCGATGACGCACAAGGGGCAATTGATCTATGGTGTCTGTATTGGTTTCCTGACAGTGGTCATTCGCAACTGGGGTAGTTATCCTGAAGGGATGTCTTTCGCCATTCTCATCATGAATGCGTTCACCCCTTTGATCAATAATTATGTCAAACCAAAGAGATATGGGGAGGTATTGAGCAAATGAAAAAGTTGAAATCTTCATTAACCAATATGGTTGTCGTTCTTGTCTCGTGCGCTTTGGTGACAGGTGGGCTCCTTGCTTATGTCAACCATGTCACGGAGGGACCTATCGCTTTGCAGTCGGAAAAGACTCTTGCCGACGGTATCAAGACCGTGATGGGTGGTGGAAATTTGCGCGTTACTGCCAATGATACAGTTAGGCAGGACATGGGCGGAAAGACATATCTCTTCGTCGTTCATAAGACCTCACAAGGCGGAAAGGAGATCGGGGCTGCTGTTGAGAGTACGACACAAGGCTTCGGAGGTGACTTGAAAGTGTTGGTAGGCTTCGACCATCAAGGTACAATCTTAGGTTATACCATCTTGTCCTCCTCGGAAACGCCCGGTTTAGGTGCCAAGGCAGGGCAGTGGTTCCAGAAAGATGGAAAAGGAAATATTATTGGGAAAAGTCCGGCAAAGAGCGACCTGACCGTCAGCAAGGATGGGGGAGACGTCGATGCCATCACGGCTTCCACCATTACCAGCCGTGCTTTCCTCAAAGCCGTTAACCAAGCCTACCACGCTTACATGCGGAAAGCCGTGGACGGACATAGCGGTGCTTCCCAACAAGTAAAGAAAGGATAAACTATGAACTATTTGAAGATTATCTATCATGGTATTGTCAAGGAGAACCCTACTTTCGTCCTTCTCCTTGGAATGTGCCCGACGTTGGCTACCACCACGTCTGCCATCAATGGGATGTCAATGGGATTGGCTACCATGTTCGTGCTTATTTGTTCCAATTTTGTCATCTCTTGCATCAAGAACCTAACACCTGACATGGTTCGTATTCCGGTGTTTGTCGTTGTCATAGCAGCCTTTGTCTGTATCCTTCAGATGCTTATCAAGGCGTATGCCCCGTCTATCGACAGTGCATTAGGTATTTATATCCCTTTGATAGTCGTCAACTGTATTATCTTAGGTCGTGCGGAGGCGTTCGCTTGTAAGCATACTCCGCTGGCAAGTTTGTTCGACGGCATCGGCATCGGACTGGGTTTCACGATAGCCCTAACCTTATTGGGAACGGTACGAGAGTTGTTAGGCTCAGGGTCTGTTTTCGGACTACATCTCTTGCCAGAGGCGACCAACATCCTTCTGTTTATCCTCCCTCCAGGTGCCTTTATCACCTTAGGGTTCCTGATTGCCATCGTCAATAAGTTTAAGAAAGCATAAGTAGTATGGAATATATTTTGATTTTTATCTCCGCGATATTTGTCAACAACATTGTCTTATCGCAGTTCTTGGGGATTTGTCCATTCCTGGGCGTGTCTAAGAAAATCGATACTGCCTTGGGCATGGGAGCAGCAGTTGCCTTTGTGCTGACGCTGTCTACCATTGTCACCTATTTGGTGCAGGTTTATGTCTTAGATCCTTTCCATCTACAATATCTCCAGACCTTGGCGTTCATTCTGGTCATCGCGGCCTTGGTCCAGATGGTGGAGATCATTCTCAAGAAAGTTTCACCTGCGCTTTATCAGGCGTTAGGCATTTTCCTCCCCTTGATTACCACCAACTGTTGCGTGTTAGGCGTCGCCATTTTAGTCATCCAGAAGGAATTCAGTTTATTGCAAAGTGTCGTCTATGCATTTTCTACGGCCATCGGGTTTGCTCTCGCCCTCGTTCTCTTCGCGGGTATCCGGGAACAGCTCTTGTTAGTCAAGATCCCGAAAGGAATGCAAGGCATGGCAATTGTTTTGGTCACTGCTGGCCTGCTTTCCCTTGCTTTTATGGGATTCTCAGGGGTCGACAATGGCCTTCGTGCCCTGTTTGGCCTCCAGTAGTGCCAACTTGTTGGCGACACTTTATAGAGACCTCTTGACCTGCATGCCCATCCCATGCGAGCCAAGAGGTTTTTGCTTGTTTCCTCTCTACGTTTGCCATCTATGCCTTATCGGTATCGATCGCCAGGCAAGAAACCTTCCTACCCATGTTTCCGAGACCCTAAAAAAGGTCTGCAAACTGCAATTTTTCCCCCATTTGCTTCATTATTCAAAAATAATATGTAAATTTGCAGTATCTAATCATCAATGAACAATTTACCATTATAATGAAACAGACAATCTTAGTAACGGGTGGAACCGGCTTCATTGGATCCCATACAACGGTAGAGCTCATAGAAGCAGGTTACAAAGTAGTGATTATTGACAATCTTTCCAATTCAAAGATTGAAGTATTAGACGGCATTGAGAAGATTACAGGCGTGCGTCCAGCCTTTGAGAAAGTAGACCTTCGCGACAAGGAAGCAACAGAGGCCGTCTTCGCAAAGTACCCGGATATAGAAGGCATTATCCATTTTGCAGCCAGTAAGGCGGTAGGAGAGAGCGTGCAGATCCCCCTCGTTTATTATCGCAATAATGTCGTTTCCTTGCTCAATCTCCTGGAGCTGATGCCAAAATACCATGTCAAAGGAATCATTTTCTCTTCCAGTTGCACGGTATATGGTCAGCCGAAGCCAGAGAACCTGCCTGTCACAGAGGACGCCCCTCACCAGAAAGCCACTTCTCCTTACGGCAATACCAAGGAGATCAACGAGCAGATTATTTATGATGACATTCATAGTGGTGCTCCGATCAAGAGCATTGTCTTGAGATATTTCAATCCTATTGGCGCCCATCCGTCAGCTTTGATCGGTGAGCTCCCCAATGGCGTGCCAGCTAACTTGATTCCTTATGTAACCCAGACAGCGATGGGAATCCGCAAGCAGCTTACCATCTTCGGCAATGACTATAATACTCCAGATGGAACTTGCATCCGTGATTACATCTACGTCGTTGATTTGGCAAAGGCTCATGTGGCAGCAATGGCGAGAGTCCTTGACAAAGAAACCGACCCCATTGAGTACTTCAACATCGGTACGGGGCATGGGAACTCTACCCTTGAGATCGTCAATGCCTTTGAAAAGGCAACTGGCGTGAAAGTCAATTGGAAGTTCGGTCCCCGTCGTGAAGGCGATATCGAGAAGATCTGGGGCGATTGCACCAAGGCCAACACCGTGTTGGGCTGGAAGGCAGATACCCCATTGGAAGACGTGATGCTCTCTGCTTGGAAATGGCAGAAGAAGCTTCGCGAAGATGGAATAATGTAACCTAAGAAAGGGTTCGTCCATTGAGACGGACCGTATTTTGTGTTTGTGTTGTTGTTATCCCTCGATGTGAATCGGGGGATAATTTACATATAACGCGTTAATCTTTCTTAAACGAAAGCGAGAAGGGTGCCATCTATGATGAATAAACCGCTGAAAATATGTACCTTTGCACCCGCTGTCACGAGTTGGCAGCATAAATTCAAACCTAATTAAAGATTAAATTAAAAAATGGCAACAAGAATCAGATTACAGCGCGGCGGTCGCAAAGGCTATGCTTTCTATAGCATTGTCATCGCTGACGTGAGAGCACCACGTGATGGTAGATTTACTGAGAAGATTGGAACGTACAATCCAAACACCAATCCTGCAACTGTAGATTTGAATTTCGATCGTGCACTCTATTGGGTAGAGACAGGCGCACAGCCTACGGACACAGTTCGTAACATCCTGAAGAATGAAGGTGTGTACTTGATGAAGCATCTCCGTGGAGGTGTAAAGAAAGGTGCCTTCGATGAAGCTGCTGCCCAGAGCAAGTTCGATGCTTGGAAGCAGAGCAAAGCTAAGTCAGCTGAAGCTGTCAAAGAAGGGGATGCTAAGGCAAAGAAAGAAGCTATTGCTAAGGAGCTTGAGGCAGAAAAGAAGATCAATGAAGCGATTGCAAAGAAGGTAGCTGAAAAGAAAGCTGCTGAAGCTGCTGCCAAAGCAGAGGAGGAAGCAAAGAAGGCTGCTGAGGCAGCTGCCGCTGCTGCTCCTGCTGAAGGTGAAGCTGCTCCTGCAGATGCAGCACCCGCTGAGGCTTAATTCTTTTGGTCTCAAAGGTATAAAAGGTGTGATTCCCATGGGGATCGCACCTTTTTTTGATGTGCTTTGTTAGGGGTCGGAAGCAGGAGATGACCTTTCACCTTCTAAAAGATAACCTTTTGCGTGCCGTTAGATGATCTTTTAGGATTCAAAAGATGGTCTTTTGAGAGACGGGTGACTATGCCTGATATTACTTCACACTGTTTGATTTGTTATTACTGAATTGGTTTACATCTTTTTTACTTGCTTCCTGAAAAGCTTTACTCTTCCA